>CALVHP010000059.1 GCA_944328405.1 uncultured Clostridia bacterium | reverse complement strand
TGATCTCGTTTGCGACCGCCAGGAGCGCGTCCAGGCGGATGGTCGGCTCGCCGAAGCCGCAGAACACGTATTCGCCGTAGCGGCCGATGTCTGCGGGCAGGCGGGCGATCACCTCTTCGGCGGCGGGTTCGCGCGCCAGCCACAGCTTGTGCCCGAAGTAATCCGCCTTGTCGTTGCGCACGCAGAAGGTGCAGGCGTTGGTGCAGCGGCTGGTCAGGTTGATGTACAGGTTGTTCCCGATCTCGTAAGTGAAATTTTCGTATTTTTCCATGCTCGTTTTCCTTTCAGGGGCGGCTGCCGTTCATGCCCCGGTCCGCGCCGGATTGCCGATCCCGGCAAAGAGGGTGCGCGCGTTCGTTTTGATCTGTGCGGCGAGCAGCTGCACGTCTTCCCCGCGCAGCTGCGCCAGCTTTTGGTAAATGAGGCCGACGTTGGCGGGCGTGTTCATCGTGCCGCGGTGCGGCTCGGGCGCCAGGTAGGGCGAATCCGTCTCCGCGAGGATCCGGTCGCGCGGCACGATCTTCGCCGCTTCGTCCAGCCGCCGCGCGTTTTTGAAGGTCACCGGCCCCGCGAAAGAGATGTACAGCCCCAGTTTCAGGTACTCCTTCGCCGTTTCGGGGCTGCCCGAAAAGCAGTGCATCACCCCGCCGCAGGCCAGCTTTGCGCGGTTGTCTTTCAGCAGCTGCAGCGTGTCCGCCGCGGCGTCGCGGCTGTGGATGATCACGGGCAGCGAGAGCGCGTGCGCCAGTTCGAGCTGCGCGGCAAAGGCGCGTTTCTGCGCGGGCGCGTCGGTGCCTTCGTAGTGGTAATCCAGTCCGATCTCGCCCACCGCCACGCCTCCGGGCGCGGCGAGCAGCCCCGCCAGTTCGCCGAGGTCTTTGTCCTGCATTTTCAGGCAGTCGGAAGGGTGGAACCCCGCCGCGAAAAACAGCCGCGGCCGCGGGGCGGGCCCTTCGCCGGCGTCTGCCGCCTGCGCGGGGGCGTACCGTTCCGCCATCTGCGCCGCCAGCGCGGAAGAGGGCAGATCCCAGCCCACGTTGACGACGGTATCCACCCCCGCCGCCGCGATGCGCGAGAGCAGGTCGTCCATGTCGCCGTATTTGTCCGGGTAGTTGAGGTGTGCGTGCGTGTCGATGTACATACTTTTGAATGCCGTGTTTCAGATTTTGGTCTGCGCCTTTTGCCGTTCGTCCGCCGCGCAGCGGCAGAGCGCGCGCACGAATTCGTCCTCGTACGCCTTGGTGCGGCTTTCTTCCTTCCGCGACTTACCGGTATTGTACCCCTTTTTGCGCCGTCCGTCAACAAAATCCGCCCCGCGCGGCTGCGCGGGGCGGCAGAGGTGTTGGGCAGACATGGCGCAAGGCTCATTCTGCAACGGAAAATCCGTCGATCAGTTCCGGATGCAGCACGCTGTCCGGCGGCGGCATGGCGAAGTGCATTACGCCTGCGCCCCGCCCGTGTAATCGGCCACGGATACGGCGGTAAAGTCTTCGCTGAGCACGGTCAGCACGTACAGATAGCCGTCGACGACGGTCGCGCGGGTCGAACCCTGTTCGCCGGCCACGACGAGCGGAAGTTCCAGAACGCTTCTGAGTTCATAGCCGTCGAAGTGCAACAGCACGTAGGTGTTGGCGCCGCTCATCATGTCCAGAACGTGCAGGCCGAGCAGCCCGTTCGCACGGTCGATGAAAAAGGCCTTGTACGTTTCGGAGATCATGCCCGCTTCAAACACATAGTCGCACACCGATTCCACCGCCGTGCCCGTCTGCTCGTAAATTTCGATCTTCGGATCCCGATATTCGTCGTAGCCGATGCCCAGCAGGGTGCCGTCCGTAAAGTCGACCAGCGAGAAGGAATAGCCCGCGATGACGCCCGTGTCGGTGTAGGTGATGTGCGCGGGGTCGGAAAGGTCGACGGCGAACACCGGGTCGGTCAGGACGATGATCTCCGCCGTGCATACGTAGGCGGTGTCTCCGTCGAAGCGCACCGCGGTCACCTCTTCCCACAGCGGCGAAAACCATTGCAGGGAGCCGACGACGGAAAAGGTGTCCAGGTCCACGCAGTACACGCTGGCGCTGCGGCCGACGGGGGAAGAATAGGCGACGTCTCCGCTGACGCCGAAGGCGCTGCGCGATTCGGTGGTGACCACGCGCAGGATCCCGTCCTCTTCGTCCATCGAATACTGGTTGAGCACCGTGCCCGCCACGTCCGCGCTGCCGCGCAGGGCCAGATCGCCCTCCGCGTACGAAAGGCAGGCGATGCGCGTGCGCTGTTCGTCGTAGGTGCGGCCGTCCGCGCCCTCGAACTGTACGCCGCGGCCGCGGGTGACGAAGATGTTTTCCTGCGATACATACACCTCTTCCGCATAGGAGAGGAAGGCGTAGTGCCCGCCGATGTCCAGCCCGTCTTCGCCGAGGCGGCACACCACGGTGTAGCGCGCGGCAGACGCGTCTTCTTCCCACACGATGTCTTCGGCGGGCAGGGTCTGCATGTCGCCGGGTGCGCCCGCTTCGGGCAGGTACTGCGCCGGCTCGTCGAAGTCGGGGTTGTCGTCTACCGCAAAGTTGCTCACCAGCAGAAAATCGTCGCCGACCTTGCGCGAGGTCACGTATCGGCCGGAAACGTACATGCGCCCGGTCTCGCGCATGTTTGCGGGGTCGGATACGTCCAGCGAGATGGCCGCTGTCTCCGACCGGCCCTGTTCGCCGTTCCATGCCGAGGTGAATATGGTAACGGTGTCTCCGTCGTCGCTCAGGTACATCTCCGCGCTGCCCGCATAGCCGCGGAAGGTCCTGTTTTCGCCCGGTTCGACGGCCAGCGAGCCGCACAGGGCGCTCTCTTCTCCCGCGATGGTGTACGCGTACAGCGTGTACGAGCGGGAATGCGACTGCGCGTTCAGGTAGAAGATGTGGCTGTTCGTGCGCTTGAACAGGTCGCCCTCGATCACGCCGCTTTCCTGGTTGTCGGTCACTTCGGCGTAGTCGGAGCCGGAAAGCCCTCCGCCCGGTTCCGCCTCCGGCGCGGCTCCGCCCATGTCGCCTTCGTCGTTGGCGCCGCTGCAGCCGAAGGAGATGCCGCCGAAAAAGCGCTGGAAGTTGTTGCTGTAAGAAGGCGCCCTGTACGTGAGCACGTTGAGTTTCTGCATCAGCCCGTAGTAGGGGCTGTCGGCATAGCCTGCAAGGCTCGGGAGCGAGGTGTTGTAGGGGATGAACAGAAACAGGCAAAGCGCCAGCACCAGCGCCATCCCCGCCGCCAGCACCGAGGTCAGGGTGATGCGCTTTGCGCGCACCGCCTTCTGCCGTTCGGCGCGTTCCAATATATCTTGTGTCCGCTGCTCAGATGTCTTCATGCGAAAATCCCTCCTTTATGAGGTGGAGTTTGAGGGTGGATCTTGCCCGCGCAAGCAGGTTGTAGACCTGTTTGCGGTTCTTTTTCAGGATGCGGCACATTTCTTCGACCGAAAAACCGTCGAAATAATTCAGGTAAAGCACCTCCTTGTAAGGGGCGGGCAGCTTCTGCATGCCCGCGTACAGCCGTTCGTTCCGTTCGCGCACTTCGGGGCCGGTGCCGTCGTCTGCGCTCTGCAGCACGTTTTCCAGCCCCGTCAGCGGCCTGTTTTTCCCGCTGCGGCGCACGTGGTCGATCGCCTTGTTGCGCGCGATGGTGTACAGGTAGGTTTTGAACGTCGCCTCATTGCGGAATTTTTTGCGCTTGACGACGAGCGCGGCAAAGGTGTCCGCCGTCACGTCTTCCGCGGCGTCGGCGTCCTTTACGATGCAGTAGGCAAAACGCGTCAGCGCGTCGCCGTGCAGCCTGACCAGTTGTTCCAGCGCCGAAACGTCCCCGTGCAGAAAATCTGCATAAAGGGCGGCGCCGCGATCCGTTGCGGTATCCACCTTTTTCCACCTCTCACTCATTTGACGGACGAAGAGCGGGTTTTACTCACCGGTTTGCCAAAAAATTTCTCCCGCCGCGCCGTCTGCCTGCGCGGAGCTTCCGTAAGGGAATAAACCGTATTATAACGTAAAAGTAGTCCGCAATCAAGCCGTCTCGAAAAGGAAGCGCAAAGAGAGCGTGAAAAATTTTTTTGAACAATTTTTAAAATAGGACAGTATTTGTCGTATTATCTATGATAAAATAGAGACAAAGCAGCCGTTAAGACTGCGCTTGGGGAGGATTCTATGGCAAAAAGCGACTTGAAACGCCGCCGTGCGCGGGCGCGCGGCGAGTTCACGCAGGAGCAGGCCATGCGCCTGTTGCAAGAGGCGCTGTGTCGGGGCAGGGCGGCAAACCTTGGCCCGGCTCTGGCGGAAGACGTGCTGTATCGCTCTGTGCAAGGCAGGGTCTTCCGGGGACGGGATGCGGTCTGCGATCATCTGGAATGTACGGGCGCAGCGCTTGGCGAAGCGGGCGTCGGCGTTCGGACGGAAGCCGGTGCGGAAGAGGGGGTCTGGTTTGTATTGTGCTATAGCGACGGCAAGGACGAGAGCAATGTGCGCGCGCGGATGTCCGGCGGAAAAATCGCTTCGGTGATCCTGACGGAACGCGCGCCGCGGCTGCGCATGTATGGGGACAGGGAAGACGCGCTTTTTGACGCGCTCTCGCAGGTCGAACCGGATCTTGCTTTGGCGAAAGAGATGATCCTGCTCGGCGCCGACGTGAACGCCCCGTCCTGTGATGACACATTCGATTGTATGGCGGCCGAACTGATCTTGCAGCGGCAAGACGAAGAAAATCTGCAAGATATGTGCTCTCCCGCCGCCCGGAGAGAAGAACGTTTGTGTTCGGCGATCGGTTTTCTGCTGGCAAACGGGTTTGATGTATGCCGCGATCAGGGCGCGTACGGTGCGCAATGCCTTTGCAATCTCACTTATTTCGGAAACATGCCGTCCCTTGCCGCCGCGCAGATGCTGTTGGATGCCGGGGCAGGCGACGCGCGTTGTTATCCGAACGATCCGCAGGAAGAAGAAACGGCGCTTTCCTCGATCGCCACAAAAATCAGTTTTAATGAAATGGAAGGGCATTTCGTCTGGAGCAACGGCATGGAAGCGCTGTACCAGATGATCCTTGCAAAAAAAGAGGGGCGGGCTTACCGTGGGATCGGCTTGTTCCGGGGCGCGGAGGGCAAGCGCATCGAAAAAGTATTGGCAGAGCGCGTCGGAGAGACTCTGTGCGAAGCAGGCTCCGCGGCGGAGTTCGGCGGCAAGGTGTATTTTGTGTATGCTGGAGGGGCGCTCGTCTGTGAACAGGGGTGTGCGGTCTGGACGGATGCCGGGGCGCTCCCCGCCGGCCCGGCGGACGTATCCGAAAGATTTGCTTCTATGCTTGGGGATGTGATCGTGACGATCGAATTTATCGGCAAGGAGGTCTGGCACGGGAAGACGCGGTTCATTGAAAGTTCGACGTATGTGCGTCTGGACAGCGGGAAAACGCTGCTGTTGACGCATGCGGCCGCAGAGAATGCGCAATCCGGAGTGCGATGCGAGATCTTACCGTGCAGAGGCTCGTAAAAATCGCCGCAAATTGAAAAGCCCTGCGGGCGCACGCCGTGCGCCCGCAGGGCTTTTTTTACCATCGCGTATGGTTGCTTTCGTCCGCGGCGTCAGAAGATGCCGCTGCCGTCGGCGATCTCGCCTTCGGGCGCGATCAGGC
>CALVHP010000058.1 GCA_944328405.1 uncultured Clostridia bacterium | reverse complement strand
GTGCGGGCGGCGTCGCAGCGGGCGTTGCCCTGCGTGGCGTGCGCCCAGTCGATGATGAACTTGCGGCCGTCGGGGCTGACGATGATGTTGCCGGGGTTGAAGTCGCCGTGGCAGAGCTTGTCGTGCGCGGGCAGCGAGTCGAGCAGGATGTGCAGGTCGTAGCGGGTGGTCTTGTCGAACTTGGTCGACGAGATCTTGCGGTGCATTTTGTCCTTGAGCTTGGTGAGCAGAGGGACCTTTTGGCTGAGCACTTCGACCTGCAGGTCGACGAACTCTTCGAGATACTGCTGCATATTGTCCGGGTTTTCGTCCATCAGCTGCTGGAGCGTCTTGCCGTCGACAAAGTCGAGCACGATCGCCCACTCGCCGTTGACCTTGGTCACCTCGTGCACGGCGGGAACGTTGAGGGAGGTGCCCTCCTCGACGCGCGCGGTGTTGAGCGCCTCGTTGAGGACGTCAGACTTCGGATACTCGTTGTTGAACAGCTTAACGAGCGTTTTGCCTTCGCGGTAGATGGTCTTTTTGCCGGTTTTTTGGATGATTTCTGCCATGGTAATTCCCCTCCTTATTCTGCTTATTTACCGTAGTAGCACTTGAGATACATCTCTTTGATCTCGGAGATGAGCGGGTAGCGGGGGTTCGCGCCGGTGCACTGGTCGTCGAAGGCCTGTTCGCACATCTCGTCGAGGCGGTCGAGGAAGTTCTGCTCGTCCACGCCGTAGTCTTTGATGGTCTTTTTGATGCCGACCTTCGCCTTGAGGTCTTCGATCGCCTTGATGAGGTTTTTGACCTTGGCGTCGTCGTCTCTGCCGCCCAGGCCGAGGAACTCGGCGATCTCTGCATAGCGGCGCTTGGCGTGCGGGTAGGCGTACTGCGGGAAGGTGCCCATCTTGGTGGGAACTTCTGCGCTGTTGAAGCGGATGACTTCGCTGATCATCAGCGCGTTGGCGACGCCGTGCGGGATGTGGTGGAACGCGCCCAGCTTGTGCGCCATCGAATGGCAGACGCCGAGGAATGCGTTCGCGAAGGCGATACCTGCCATGCAGGAGGCGTCGCCCATCTTTTCGCGCGCTTCGGGGTCGCTTGCGCCGTTCTCGTACGAGCGGGGCAGGTACTCAAAGATGAGCTTGAGCGCGACGAGCGCCTGGCCGTCGGTGTACGGGGTCGCCATGATGGACGCGTACGCCTCGAGCGCGTGGGTCATCGCATCGATACCGGTCGCCGCCGTCAGGCCGCGCGGCATGCTCATCATGAAGTCTGCGTCGACGATGGCCATCTTCGGCAGCAGCTCGTAGTCGGCCAGAGGGTACTTGATGCCCGTCGTTTCGTCGGTGATGACGGCGAACGGCGTGACCTCGGAGCCGGTACCCGCGGAGGTGGGGATGGCGATGAAGTACGCCTTTTCGCCCATCTTCGGGAAGGTGTACACCCTCTTGCGGATATCCATGAAGCGCATCGCCATGTCGAGGAAGTCGACTTCGGGATGTTCATATAGCACCCACATGATCTTGCCGGCGTCCATTGCGGAGCCGCCGCCGAGGGCGATGATGCAGTCGGGCTGGAACTCGGTCATCAGCTTTGCGCCTTCTTTCGCGCAGGCCAGGTTGGGGTCGGGCGCGACGTTGTAGAAGCAGGTGTACCGGATGCCCATTTCGTCCAGCTTGTCGGTGATGGGCTTGATGTAGTTGTTTTTGTACAGGAATTCGTCGGTGACGATGAACGCCTTCTTCTTGTCCATGACGTTTTTGAGCTCGTCGAGGGCAACGGGCAGGCAGCCCTTTTTATGATACACTTTTTCAGGCAATCTGAGCCAGAGCATGTTTTCTCTCCTCTCCGCTAAGGTCTTGATGTTCAGAAGGTGCTTGACGCCGACGTTTTCGGAAACCGAATTGCCGCCCCACGAACCGCAGCCGAGGGTGAGCGAAGGGGTAAGTTTGAAGTTGTAGATGTCGCCGATGGCGCCCTGCGAGGAAGGCATGTTGATGATCATGCGGCAGGTCTTCATCGCTTCCTGCCACATGGCGATCTTCTCTTTGCCGGTGACGGTGTTGATGTACAGCGACGCGGTGTGGCCGTAGCCGCCGTCGGCGATCAGGCGCTCGGCCTTGGCGACCGCCTCGTCGAAATCTTTGGCGCGGTACAGCGCGAGCACGGGCGAAAGTTTTTCGTGCGCGAAGGCCTCTTCGAGGTCCACGCTCTCGACTTCGCCGATGAGGATCTTCGCCGTATCGGGCACGGAGAAGCCGCACAGCTCGGCGATCTTGGGCGCGCGCTGGCCGACGATCTTCGCGTTCAGCGCGCCGTTGATGATCATCGTGCTGCGGACCTTGTTCTTCTCCTCTTCGTTGAGGATGTAGCAGCCGCGCGCGGCGAATTCGGCCTTGACGGCGTCGTACACCTCGTCTTCGGCGATGACGGACTGCTCGGACGCGCAGATCAGGCCGTTGTCGAAGGTCTTGGAGTGGATGATGGAGTTGACGGCGACGGTGATATCCGCCGAGGCGTCGATGATGGCGGGGGTGTTGCCCGCGCCGACGCCGAGCGCCGGTTTGCCCGAGCTGTAGGCGCTGCGCACCATGCCGGGGCCGCCGGTGGCGAGGATGATGTCCGCCGTCTTCATGAGGGTGTTGGTCATCTCGAGGGAGGGCACGTCGATCCAGCCGATGATGCCTTCGGGCGCGCCGGCCTTGACGGCGGCTTCGAGCACGACCTTCGCCGCGGCGATGGTGCAGCCCTTGGCGCGCGGATGGGGCGAGATGATGATGCCGTTGCGCGTTTTGAGGCAGATGAGCGTCTTGAAGATCGCCGTAGAGGTGGGGTTGGTGGTCGGGATGACGGCCGCGACGACGCCGATGGGTTCGGCGATCTTCTTGATGCCGTAGGCGGCGTCCTCTTCGATCACGCCCACCGTTTTGGTGTGCTTGTACTTGTTGTAGATGTACTCGGCGGCATAGTGGTTTTTGATGACCTTGTCTTCCACGATGCCCATGCCCGTTTCGGCAACCGCCATCTTCGCGAGGGGGATGCGCTGGTTGTTCGCTGCGAGCGCGGCAGCCGTAAAGATCTTATCGACCTGCTCCTGGCTGTACGTTGCAAAGATCTCCTGCGCTTTCCTGACCTGTTCGATCTTTTCCATCAAGGCTTCGACCGAATCGACGATCTTCTGGTTTTCCATGAGTCCTCTCCTTCCAAAATTATTTTTCGTGACTTAAAATTTCCGCGAGGCGCTTGGACAGGATCGCGAGCGACGCCGCCATGTCCTCGTTTTTGACTGCGATGTTTTCGGGCAGGGCCAGGTGCACGGGCGCGAAGTTCCATATGGCGCGCACGCCCCCTTCCACCAGCGCGTCCGCCGCGCCCTGCGCCGCCTCTTTGGGCACCGCGATGATGCCGATGCGCACGTTCAGCCGCCGTACCAGAGACGACAGTTCGCGCGCGTCGCATACGCGCACGCCCTTGATCGAACGGCCGATCAGAGCGGGGTTGGTGTCGAACGCGGCGACGATGTTGAGCCCGTAGTTTTTGAACCCGCCGTACCCGACGAGCGCCGAACCCAGCCCGCCCGCGCCGACCAGCACCGCGTCGGACACGTTGTCGTACCCGAGAAAACGGTCGATGTCGCCGATGAGCTCGTCCACGTCGAAGCCGCGCTTGGGCTTGCCCGCCGTGGAACTGATGAGCGCCAGGTCCTTGCGCACCTGCACGGCGTTGAGATGCAGATCTTCGGCGATGGCCGTGGACGAAATGGTGCGCTCCCCTTCCGCCTGCTTTTCTTTCAGATAGCGGTGGTAGGCGGGAAGGCGCCCGATGGTCGCCTTGGATATACTTGTCAGTTCTTTGTTGGTTCCCATGCCGCCCGCCTTATCGATACTCTTTTATTGATATCTTTTTATCGATAAAATTTTATCAAATCAGGGCAGGACTGTCAACCGCGCGGCGGCAATTTTTCCGGGAAGGAAAAAACGGAACGCTTTGAACGCAGAATGTGAATTTCGCGCAGGGAGCGCGCCGGTTTGCGGAGATCTTCTCCCTTTCATCTTACCATGTTTCGGGGCGGTTTGCAAGGGTTTGGCAAAAATTCTTCCGCGCGCCGCGCCCGGCCGGGCGTAAGCGGCCCGGGGCACGAAAAAGACCCGCCGGAAAGGGCGGGTCCTGCCGTTATTTGTCGAGATCTTCGACGACGGAGCGGATGACTTCTTCGAGCTCGGCGCACATGCGCGCCTTTTCGCCCGCTTCGGTGGTGCCGGCGCGCGCGTTGCGCGAACGCGCGACGCGGGCGAGGGCAAAGCGCCTGGCGAACACGGACGCCAGCACGACGAACACGATCGCGACGGCGCTGCACACGATGGCCGGCACGAGGATCTGCACTCCCTGCACGGTGTTGATCAGCGACCACAGAACGACGGAGGCGATGAGAAATACGGCCAGCAGCGCCGCCGTGGAGGCAAAGGCGGCCGTGGCGCTGCGCAGTTCGCGCAAAAGCGCGGGGCGCGCCTCTTCGCGTTCGCGTTCGTCCTGCGCGGTGTAGCGCTCGTGCGCGGCGGCCAGTTCGTCGGCGCGCGCCTGCAGCGAAGGAACGTATTTCGCGGCGACGGCGGCGCGGTCTTCGCGGCTCATGCGGCGCAGCGCCTTGTCGTAGGCCTGTTCGCATTCGGCCACTTCCGAAAAGTCGGTCAGGTCTTTGGTCTGCACCCGCACGACGCCGAACCACGAACGCCAGTCGGCGCCGTACAGCGCGGCGCTGTCCAGAAACTTTTCGCCGGCGCCGTCCAAATCGCCTTCGGCAAAGAGCCGTTCGCCCTCTTCGTACAGGGTAAGCGACTGCGCGCGGCGGGATTCCAGCTCGCGTTCGCGCGCTTCGCGGCGGCGGAGAAACTCCTCTTCGGCCGGGGCTTCCTCTTCTTTGTCCGGCTCCGCTTCCGCGTCGAATTCAGGCACTTCGATGACGATCTCGTCCTCGGTTTCGCCCTCGGCGGGGCCGTCCCCCGCCCGACGGATCCGGATCTTTCCGTCGTCGTCCAGTTCCATGTTTCTTTCTTCCATGATAGCCTCCGTAGATACGCGCCGTCTCCGGACGGAGCGCGCCCGCCGCACGGGCGGTTTCTTGATTTCGATCGGGTCAATCGCCTCGCGGCGCGCCTTCGCCGGGGCGGAGCACAAACGGGTTGTGCAGGCGGCGCGGCGGCGCGAGCGTGCGGACCACGCGCACCGCAAAAGAGCCGCGGTAGCGGCTTTTGGCCCAGCGGCACAGCTCTTCGCTTTCAAACAGGGCGAACACCGCGCTGCCCGAACCGGTGACGGCGCAGGCGGCCGGCGAAAAGGACGCCGCCTCTTCGAGCGCCTTCGCCACGTCGGCGTTCAGCGCGCACGCGGGCGACTGCAGCGCGTTGTACACGTTGGCCGCAACGCCGGCAAAATCGCCCCTTTCCAGCGCCGCGGCGAGCCGCGCGCTGTCGGCGCGCAGCGGATCGGGCGCGTCGTCGTAGCGGCGGTAACACGCCGCCGTGGATACGGGCGTCGGCGGCAGAAAGAGCAGCATGTCGTATCCGCGCGGGGATGCGAGCGGCTCCACCCGTTCGCCCCGCCCCGAAAGGCGGGCGAATCCGCCGCCGAGCAGATAGCCCGTGTCGCTGCCCAGCGAATCGGCGAGGGGTTTGAGCCGTTCGGCGGGTACGCCGTACAGCCGCGCCATTGCCCGGAGCACGCCCGCCGCGTCGGCAGACGAGCCGCCCAGGCCCGCGCCCATCGGGATATCTTTGTAAATCTCGATGTCCGCGCCGCGCGTGGAAAAGGCGGAGACGAACGCCTCCCCCGCCAGCACGGCGTTGTTGCGCCCGGGGGGGATGGCTTCGCTTCCGCGGCCGTGCATATAGACGTTGACGAGCCTGTCCCGGCGCGCTTTGGCGCAGACGGTGTCCCACACGTTCACGGAGCAGACGACGCTGTCGAGCAGATGATAGCCGCCGCGTTCGCCCGTGATATTCAGCGAAAGGTTGACCTTGGCATGGCTTTTGATCTTGACGCCGAACACGGCGGTGCCTCCCTTCCTCCCCGCTCCGCGCAAAACGCCGCCGCAGGGACCGGCGCCGCGGGCCCCGGGCGGGACGCGCAAACGCTGCCGCGCGGCGGAAAAGAACACGCGTTTTTGCGCCGGCGACCGGCACAGACGTTTTTCTCATTATAGCACGGATTTTTGGTTTTGTAAACGAACATCGGCGTTTTTTCTTCCGATCTTAACAATTCTTTGACAAAACGATAAAAAAACGCCCCCGAAACGGGGGCGTGGCGGACGCGGGACGCCGGAAGCGCCGGCCTTCAGCGCCGCAGTTCGCGGCGGCGGTAAACGACGATGCGCTCCTCGCCCGAAAGCGGGAAAGTCAGGTCCGGATTTTCGCGGCGGACCTCTTCGGGCGGACGGCCCAGCTTTTTGGCGGTATCCCACAGCGTGTCGCCCGCGGCGGGGAACCAGATGCCGATGGCGGCGGCGCTTTGGGGCGTTTCGCGGCCGGGTTCGACCGAACCGACGTACACGGCGGCGTTTTCGCCGAAGAGCGCGGCGTAGAGTTTGAGCGTGCCCTCGGCTTCGAGCTCTCCCTCGCGCTTCTGCCGGGCGGAGACGCCGCAGGCGAGCACGCGCACCTGCGCGCGGTCTCCCGCACGGGCGCGGTCGCAGCGGACGGGGAAGGTGAACGGAAGGCTGATGCGCGCGCTCTGCGCGCCGCCCTCTCCGTCCTTGAAAAAGACCGTGGCCGTGAGGACGCCTTCGACGACGATCTCGCCGTCTTTGACCTCGGCGGCGGCCTCGACGCCGCACAGCGCCGCGGCCTGCAGCGAACAGGCAAAATCGACGGCGCCGTCGAGCGCGGCGGTGCCCGCCACGCGTTCGGTGGCCGTAAAGGCGCACAGCGGCTCTTCGGAGCGGAACGTTTCGCGGCGGACGGCGCACTCGTAACCGGGGCAGAAGGCGTCGGCCGCGGCGATCACCTCTTCTCCCCGCCAGAGCCGGCCGCGGATGTCGAGCGTCAGTTCGGCGAGGATGCGGCAGCGGTTCCGGTCTTCGTCGCAGGCGGCGGAAAGGCGCACCGACGAGACGACGGCAGACGCGTCGCAGGCGGCGCCGGCGACGGCTTCGTCGCAGGGGATCTCGGCGCGGAACGGGATCATGCGCTCGTAGGCGACGACGTCGTTTTCTCCCTCGCGCTTGGACAGCACGCAGAGGTTGACCTCGCCGGAGACGTCGAGCACGCCCGCGGAGGCGACGACGCGGGTCAGGCCGATCTGTTCGGTGTGCAGGAGCACGTCTCCGACGTAATCGGTATCGAATTCCTCTTCGATCTCGGCGCTGCCGGCGCACAGCGCCGCCCGCGCGACGCGCACGGGGACGAGGTCGCACACGACCCCCTCCCCGCCCGCCAGGCAGCGGAGGGTGCCGGGGATGAGGCGCGCGATGTCCGCCGTGACGATGGCCGAGAGGATGACGGCGCGGCCGTCGCGGCGGATCTCCACCTTTTCGACGGTGAGCGTTACGTCGGCCTGCTGGGCGGGGGCGGCGTCTTCGCACTCGGCGCGGTGGGTGAATTCGGCGCCGCGTTCGGCGCCGACGATCGCGCCGTCGGGCGTGCGCGCGACGACGGAAAAATAGAGCTTCCCGCCGTAGCGGATCTCTCCCGAAAGGACTTCGGCCGGGCCGGGAACGACGGACGGCGCGGCGGCGAGAATCTGATTTTCCGCCCAGTCGGCGAGACGGCATTCGACGATGGACTGCGCGCGGACGTTCCCGCCGTACGCGGCGACGCCGCATTCTTCGTATTGCGGTGTAAAGGACATCGAGCAGCTACCTCCTGCGGTTTCTTGAACTTCCTTATTCATTGTATGAACGGGAAGGGCGGAATATGCGCGCGAACGGGGGCGAACGGTGGGATCCGGGCGCGAAAACGCATAGTTTTGCCAAAAAGCGGGAAAACTACCGCTGCGGAGGAGCGGCCGCGGAAGACGGCCCCGCTCCGCGCAAAAACGGGCGCCGCCGGCGGGCGGCAAAGGAGGAGGCAATGATCCGACCGACGGGGGATCTCCGCCGCGTGAAGGAAGAGATCCTGTCCTATTACAAACAGGACGTGCTGGTGCACGTCGACCTGGGGCGAAACAAAAGCGCCGATTTTACGGGGAAGCTGACGGGGGTATACCCCGCCCTGTTCACCGTGACGCCGGACGACGCCGCCTACCGCGGCAAGACGGCGTATTCGTATTCGGAGATCCTGTGCGGAAGCGTCCGCGTGACGCGGCGCGGGTGACGCCGCGCCCGGCCGGGCGCGAAGGGCAAAAAAAGCGGGGGCGTGCATGCCTGCACTGCCCCCGCTTTTTTTGCAGAGATCAGAAATCTTCGTCGTCCTCGTCTTCGTCGTCCTCGTCGTCCTCGTCGTCGAAGTCTTCGTAGCCGTCGGCATAGTCGAGGTCGTCTTCCTCCGCGTCGGAGGATTCGGAATCGGAGGTGTAGCTGTCTTCAAACTCCTCGTCGTCGAAGTCTTCGTCGGTGAGGTCTTCGCCGAAGTCGATCCCGTCGGCTTCCAGCGGGAAGTCGTCCGTCTCTTCGTCGAGGTAGTTGCGCCACTCCTCGTCCTTTTCGGGATTGTCTTCTTCCTCTTCTTCGTATTCGGAATTTTTCTTGCATTCCTCGCACATCTTTTCGCCGGGCGCCATGTAGTTTTCGCCGCAGACGGGGCAGAGTTCGGTCTTTTCGGGATCTTCCTCGTCGTCGATGTCGGCAAACTTCAGCTTTCCGCCCTGCAGCTCGGCAAGGCAGACGTCGCAGTAATCCTTATCTTCCTCGATGTAATTGAGCTCGCACCGCGGACACTTTTTGTAACGTACCATACTGTTCTCCCTTATGCCCGGCGCGCCTCGGCCGGGGCCTGTTTCTACTTCATGGTATTGCGCCGGAAAATACTATGTGCAGGTTTGCGAAAAAATTGCGGGCGCCGCCGGCGGCGCGCAGAGTTTTTTCCGCCGCTTTTTTACATCGATAGATTATAATGAAAGGAAGGCCGTTTGTAAAGGATTTTCGCCGTTTTTTTTGGGTTTTTTTGTACGATCGCGGCGAAAAAGCGCAATAAAGAAGAAGGCAGCGGTTTTGCTGCCTTCTTTCGGGCCTTGGCCCGCGGGTTTTGAACGGTTTTTCTGCCTGGTTCAGCGGCGTTTTCTGCGGCGGACCAGCACGGCGGTGACCACGGCGGCCGCGATCACGACGACGCCGACGGGCACGAAGATCGCCGCCCACTGCCACGTCCAGCCGGTATCGTCGGTGGCGGTATCGTCGGCCAGGAGCAGGTCCGTTTTCAGCGCGTCCCGGATGGTTTCGTCGTCCGCCTCGGCGACGGAGCCGAGCATCGTGTAGAAGGCGCTGCGCACGTTGTAGACCGTTTCGCCCTCTTTCAGCGACGTGAAGTTCAGGTGGAAGCGGGAAGAGACGTCTTCGCAGTTCGCAAACGCCTGCGCGAGGTCGAGGTCTTCCTGCTCGTACAGGTCGTAATAGTCGCCTTCGGTGTCGAGCACGGCGTCGAGATTCTCCGCATAATAATAGTATTGCGCGAGGTTGGACGCGTCGGAGAAGTTTTCCGCGATGTCGTCGATCAGGGTCTGCGTGTCGTCGTAGCGTTCGTTGAGCGCCACGAGGTCGGCGTTGTTCGCGGGGTTGGCCATCGTGTAGACGTAGTTCTCGGAATAGCTCTCCGCGTTGCAGAAGAAGAGGTTGCCCGCGACGATCTCCGGGGCGTACCAGCTCGAATTGTAGTCGATCTCGAGGTAGCGGGTGGGCTTGTAATCGTCGTTGTCGTACGCGTCGCCTTCGAGGATGTTGTACTGGTCGGCGGTGCCGTCGTAGCGCAGGCGGTACAGCGCGTTGCCGTTGGTGCCCGCCATCGAATAGTACAGGTAGCCGTCCTGCAGGAACAGGAGCGAGGCGTCCGTCTGCTGTTTGGCGATGTCGACCGATTCTTCAATGTAGTCGGCGGAGGTTGCCGTTTCAGAGACGCGCACGCGGGTGATGGTGCCGTCGGAAACGTAGATGTAGTACAGCACGTCGGCGCCGCCCTCTTCCACGGTGTAGAAGAGCGCCGACTCGGTGGGTTTGGTCGTGGTGACGGAAACGGGCGTAATGGCGTCGCCGTCGGAGGCGTTTGCCCCGCGCGCGGGGTTGGCCGTGATCGAATTCCAGCCCTGCACCGCGGTATAGGCCGCGTCGTCGAGGCGATAGACGAATGCCTGATTCTGGTCGAGGTTGGTCTGTGTGAAGATGACGCCGCCCGCCGTGTCCTTCACGATATCATAGGAGTACCCGGCCGAGGAGACGATCTGATCCCTCACCTCTTCCGTCCAGTCGCGGTTGAAGGGGGTGGCGGTGTACGCGTCGCGGTCATTGCCCACGCCGTCGAGCACCAGCGTGCCCAGGTTCACGTACTCCATCTGGTAATTTTCGTCGCCTTCGTCCAGCGAAGAATCGGTGTAGCCGGTCATGTCCGTCTCGCCGTACGGGCTTTCCGTCGCAAAGGCGCTGACGCGGTAGAGCTGGTTGTACGAATACTGTTCGCCGCCCGAAGAAGCCGTATAGGTATTCTTTTTGACGACGGGCATCGTATAATAAATGGTGGGGTCGGTGCAATCGTCCGCGTTGAGCGCGTAATCGGAATAGCCCGAAACGAGCACGGTATCCGTCCCCGTGGCGGTGTTGTACGAATGGATCTCGGTCTCCGTCGAATCGACGTAGACGAGGTAGACGGTGCCGTCTTCCGCCTGCACGTAGCGGTACACGGTGGCGTTGTCGGTCACCTGCACATAGTAATGGCGCATGGTGCCGGTGCCGTCGAGCCTGGTGCTCTTGAAGTCGAGGTACGAGCTCTGCACTTCGCCCTGCATGGTGCCGAGGGTGTTCGGCGTGGCGTAATACACGTAGTCGCCGTAAATGTACACACCCGACGTGAAGTCCTGCGAGACGACGAGCAGGGGCACGACCGTCTGCGCGGAAGAATAGTCGCCGCTTTCGAGGGCGGAGACGGTGATGCGCATCAGAGAGCCTTTGACGACGTCGCCGTAGGTGTTGTCCGCAGAATAGTCGGCCGAACCGTTGATGAAGTAGATGTAGTCGCCCTTCTGCACGACGAAGCCGCCGTTGGACGTGACCTCGCCCTGGGGCAGGCCGCCTTCCAGCGGAGACGCGGAATACACGGTACCGCAGCCGGCCAGAACGCCGACGCACAGCGCGGCGACGAGCAGCAGCGGGATCAGTTTTTTGAACAGTTTCAGCATAACGTCAAAACTCCTTGTTTGCGGGGGACGTTTCCCGTGCGGCGGACGGCTCCGTTCCCTTTCCTGCGGCGGAAAGCGGAGCGGTTCGGCCCGCACACTCTTTCATTATATACCAAAGCGGGTATTTTCGCAATAAAAAAGCCCGACCCGACGATGAAATTTTCGCAAAAAGCGCCGCCATTGCGGCCCGTGCGCCGCCGGCGCGGAACATTGCGGGCGGCTTCGGAGGATGTATGGAAAAATTCGGGATCTTCAACCTGCTGTCGGCCCTGGCAGACGCCGCCGCCGAACGCGACGGGCGCGAGGAGAAAAAACAGCAGCCTTCCGCTCCCCTGCCGCGGCAGGAAGCCGGCGTTTTCTCCGCCGAACAACGGCGCGGACGGGCGGGCGAACTGCTGGAACGGCACGCGGCCATTTCGCGGCGGATCGACCGCTCGAACGGGAAACCCCGCCCGGAAAAATAAAGCGGATAAAGAGAAACAAACCACCGCCCCGCCGCAGCAAGCAGCGGCGAGCGGTGGCGTTTTTCCATGCTTTCCGCAAAGGGGCCGGGGCCGGTTATCTCTTGGAGAACTGCGGCGCGCGGCGGGCCTTTTTCAAGCCGTATTTCTTTCTTTCTTTGGCGCGGGGGTCGCGGGTGAGGAAGCCCTCTTTTTTGAGCGCGGGGCGAAGTTCGGGCTGCGCCTGGATGAGGGCGCGCGCGATGCCGTGGCGGATGGCGCCGGCCTGGCCGGTGTACCCGCCGCCGCACACGTTGACGATGATGTCGTACGCCGTTTCGGTCTGGGTGAGAACGATGGGCTGTTTGACGATGTACTGCAGCGTGCCCTGCGGGAAGTAATCTTCCAGCGCGCGGTCGTTGATGACGATGCTGCCCGTGCCGGAAGGAATGAGGCGGACGCGGGCGATCGCCTTTTTGCGGCGGCCCGTGCCCCAGAACTGCAATTTCTTTTTCAGATTTGCTTTTGCCATAATCTTACCTCACTCAAAACAATTTCAGCTCTTCGGGCTTTTGCGCCTCGTGGTTGTGCTCCGCGCCCTTGTAAACGCGCAGTTTTTTGATCATTTTGCGGCCCAGCGAATTTTTGGGGAGCATGCCGCGCACCGCCTCGTAGACGGCGACGTCGCTCTTTTCCGCCATCATCTTGCGGTACGAAACTTCTTTCAGCCCGCCGATGTAGCCGGTGTGGTAACGGTAAAATTTGTCGTCCAGCTTTTTGCCGGTGAGCAGCGCTTTGTCGCTGTTGATGACGATCACGAAGTCGCCGGCGTCGACGTTGGGCGTGAACGTAGGTTTGTTTTTTCCGCGCAGGATCGCGGCGACCTTGGAGGCAAGCCTGCCCAAGGGAACGCCGGCGGCGTCGACAACATACCACTTTCTTTCTACCGTCTGGGCGTTTGCCATGTAGGTCTTCATGCTGTTGTTCTCCTTGTTCTTTTTATGAGTACGGCCTGCGTTCCATAGACGCTTTCCGTTGTTTACTCAATAGATTTTAGACCATAAGCAAAAACCTGTCAAGCGGTTTTGCTCGCGGTTTGCGCACTTTTTTGAAAAAACACGCTCTTTTTTTCCGCCCGCTTTTT
>CALVHP010000057.1 GCA_944328405.1 uncultured Clostridia bacterium | reverse complement strand
GCACTTCGGACAGGGTGCCGAGGGTGCAGGTCGTCAGCGCCTGCGTCTGGCCGCGGGTGAACACCGCCGAACCGTGCACGCGGGGCAGGATGCCCACTTCGCACCAGATGGGACGGATCTCGGTGAGCTTGCGCCCGTCGGGACGGATGCCCTTGTCCAGGATCTTAGCGCGCACCTTTTCCTTGGTCAGGTAATACAGGCTGTCTTTGATCTCGCGCGCCTTATCGGGGTACACGTCGGCAAAATGCGCGAGCGTGTCTTTTTCGACTTCGTTCTGCTTCTCTTCGCGCGCCTGGCGGTCAAACTCTTCGAGCGCCTTGTCCAGCATGTCGGACGCGTAGGCGCGCACCGCGGCGTCGATCTCTTCGGGCACGTGGTACAGCTCCATCTGGCGCTTGGGTTTGCCGATCTCTTTCTGAATGTTTTCGATGAAGGCGCACTGCTTTTTGATCTCTTCATGCCCGAAGAGGATGGCGCCGACCATCTCTTCGTCGGAAACTTCCTGCGCGCCCGCTTCGACCATCATGATGGCGTCTTTGGTGCCGGCGAGGCTGAGAGCGATGGTGCTCTTTTCGCGCTGCGCGTTGTCGGGGTTGATGACATACTTCCCGTCCACCAGCCCGACCTGCACCGAACCCGTGGGGCCGGCCCAGGGGATGTCGGAAATGCTCAGCGCGATGGAGCTGCCCATCATCGCAAACGGCTCGGGGGGGATGTTGGTATCGACGGAGAGCGCGGTGGCGATGACCACGACGTCGTTGTACAGCCCCTTGGGGAAGAGCGGACGGATGGGACGGTCGATCAGGCGCGAGGTCAAAATCCCCTTGTCGCTTGCGCGGCCCTCGCGCTTTTTGAACCCGCCCGGGATCTTGCCGACGGCATACATCTTTTCCTCGAAGTCGACCTGCAGCGGGAAAAAGTCCATCCCGTCGCGCGGCTTTTCGGACATGGTGACGTTGACCATGACGACGGTATCGCCGCAGCGGACGACGCACGAGCCGTTGGTCTGCTCGGCGTATTTGCCCGTTTCGACGATGACTTTCCGGCCGCCGACCTCGGTCTCAAACTGTCTGAATGTCTTTGTCATACTTTGCTTTTACTCCTTACCTTGTTCTTGGCGCGGCGGTCCCCGACCGCCGCCATAATCGACAAAAAGGGCGAACGGAAGATTCGCCCTTTTATAGATTCATTATTTGCGCAGCTCGAGACGCGCGATGATATCCCTGTATTTTTCGATGTCTTTGGATTTGATATAGTCCAAAAGACCGCGGCGCTGGCCGACCATTTTGAGAAGGCCGCGGCGGGAATGATTGTCGTGCGGGTGCTGCTGCAGATGCTCGTTGAGGTGGTTGATGCGCTCGGTGAGAAGAGCGATCTGCACTTCGGAAGAACCGGTGTCGCCGTCGTGGCGCTTGAACTCGTCGATGATCTGCGTTTTCTTTTCCTTTTCCATTGTTTTACTCCTTGGAAGTGTATTCACGCAAACAAAGCACGGCGCGGAGATTCGCTCGCCCTTGATTACGCATGGCTTTATTTTACCATATCCTTACGCAAAAGTAAACTGTTTTGCACCGCCCGAAGGCATGAATTTGCGCGCGGAGTTCAACCGCCGCAGAACAGCTCCCTCTTGCGGGCGATGACCGTGCCGACCGAAGCGATGTAGGTCGGGATGTCTTTGGGGGCGCCGGCGCGCTCGATGCGCGCGCCGCGGGCGAACAGCTTTTTGCTGACGGCGTTGGTGCCGCAGGCGAGGTTGTCGCGGATCTCTTCCATCACGCCCACGTTGTAGGCGCACGCCTTGCCGGGCTTTGCCCAGCCCGTGTTTTCGGCGTTGCCCGCCATGTACTTCTGCCGGTACAGGTAATAGGGCTCGTAGCCCGCCGCCGTCAGCTTTTCGCGCGAATAGGCGATCATCTCGCGGATGCCCTCCACGTGCAGGCGGCTCTCTTCCTCTTTGAGGCGGGCGCCCTTTTTCAGGCAGAGGGTGTGCACGGTGATGTTTTCGGGCGAGAGTTCGACCGCGCGGTCGACGCTCTGGCAGAATTCTTCCACGCTCTCCCCCGTCAGCCCGGCGATGAGGTCGCAGTTGACGTCGAAGGGATACCGCCGCGCCATGGCGAAGGCGCGCTCGATGTCTGCGGCGGTGTGTTCCCGCCCGATGCGGGCGAGCGTTTTGTCGCAGAAGCTCTGCGGATTCACGCACACGCGCGTCACGCCGAACGCTTCCAGCAGGGCGAGCTTTTCGTCCGTGAACACGTCCGGCCGCCCCGCCTCGACGGTGTATTCGCAGCCTGCCGGCACGAGGGGCGCCAGCGCTTCGAGCACGCGGCGCAGTTCGGCCGCCGAAAGCACGAAGGGCGTGCCGCCGCCGACGTACGCGCTTCTGAGGGAAGAAAACAGCCCCGCGCAGGCGGCGATCTCCCGTTCCAGCGCGGTCAGATAATCGCCGACGTACTGCCCCGTGCGGCGGATATCTGCCGTGATGAAGGAACAGTAATTGCAGCGGGTCGGGCAGAACGGGATGCCGGCGTACAGGTCGGCCGCGCCCGGTTCAAAGCCGTACAGCCCCTGCTGCGCGCGCAGGATGCGCCCGACGAGCGCGATGTTTTCGGGGCATACGCCGAATTTTTCAAACAGCGGTTCGAAGGGCCGCCCTCCCGCCAGCTCGGCATAGGCGAGCTTGGTCGGGCGGATGCCCGTCAGCGCGCCCCAGGGCATGGAACGCCCCGTTTCGGCGCGCAGCGCCTCGTACAGGGCGAGTTTGGCACAGCGTTTGGCGTAGCGCTTGAATTCGATCTCGGTCTCGCACGGGCACACCTCGGCAAAGGCGTACGTATGCCCGCCGACGCGCACTTCGTTGACGAAACGGTCCCCTTCGCGGCGGAAGGTGTGCGCGCAGTCGGCGTCTTCGCCGAACAGCCGCACGACGTCCATCAGCTCGGGAAATAAAAACTGTGTATCGGTGGTCATCGCAGCCTCCGCGCCCTTCCTCAGCGGAACGGGTTGTATTTTCGCTCGTGGGAGAGCGTGGTCGGCTCGTCGTGGCCGGGGTACACGGTCTTGTCCCCTTCCAGCGAAAGGAGCGCCTGCACGCTTTGGCGAAGCTGTGCCGCGCTGGCGCCGGGGAAATCGGTGCGGCCCACGCTCTCGCAAAAGAGGGTGTCGCCCGTGAACAGGCTGTCTCCGCAGAGGAAGCACACCCCGCCCCGCGTGTGGCCCGGGGCGGCGAGCACCGCAAAACGCATGCCGCACAGTTCGAGCACGTCGCCGCCGCGGAAGGTAAAATCGGGCGAAAAGGGCGGGACGCGCAGCCCCATCGCCGCGGCGAGGTTGTCCTGCGAGGACAGGAGCGCGCGCTCTTCTTCGGCGCAGCCGATCTTCGCGCCCGCACGCTGCAGCGCGGCGCAGCCGGCGATGTGGTCGAAGTGCCCGTGCGTGAGCAGCACGGACTCGATTTTGATCCCCTTGCGCGCCGCGAACGCCAGCGGCTCTTCGCCGCCGCAGTCGATCAGCACGGCGCGCTTTCCGTCGGCCGTGACGACGTAGCAATTGGCGCGCAGCGGCCCCGCAGGGACGCAGAAAACAGACAACGTATCCATAAAATCAAACCTCTGCCCGGGAAGCACCGCGCGCGCAGAGCGGCGGGCTTATCCGGCCGCCGGGCCATCCGCCCGCGGCGCGGGCCGGAGCCTTTTCATTTTGCCGCGGCGCGATCCGGCGCCCTTTTATTTTGCCGCGGCGTTATTTGGTCGCCGTGCGGAACACCTCGTCGATGCGGTCGTCTTCGCGGATCTTTTTGATGAGCAGGTCGATGTCCTGCTTGCCGTTGAGCCGCACGCTCGCCTCGATGACGGCGACCTTGTTCTTGTCGAAACGCGAATTGACGCCGGTGATCATCAGGCGCAGATCGGAGACGACCTGCGTGAGCACGGTAAGCGCCACGCCCTGGTCTTTGGCGCGGATGACGATGCTGGCGACGAAGCGCCCGCCGCTGGTATCCGCCCATTCCGCGGGCAGGACGCGCCCTTCTTCCTCTTCGAGCGCCTTGATGTTCGGGCAGTCGGCGCGGTGGATGACGACCCCCCTGCCGCGGGACACGAAGCCGACGATCTCGTCGCCGGGCACGGGGTTGCAACAGCCGGCAAAGCGGGTCAGAAGGCCGGTCATGCCCTTGACGATCACCCCGCCCGAATCGCCCGTCGCTCCGCCGCCGCGGTATTCGGGCTGTTTGGGTACGACCTTTTTGTAAAAGTCGATGAGTTTGAACAGGACCTGGTTGACGCTGATCGCGCCGTAGCCGACGGAGGCGAACATCTCGTCCTGCGAGGAAAAGGAGAACTTCTGCGATATTTTGGCGAAGCTCTCTTCGGTGAGGATGTCGGAGAGGTTGTAGCCGCGGTGTTTGGCCTCGGCCTCGAGCATGCTCTTGCCGATCTTGACGTTCTCCTCCTTCATCTCGCGCTTGAAGAACTGCTTGATCTTGGCACGCGCGCTGGAGGATTTGACGATCTTCAGCCAGTCCCACGACGGGCCTTTGGAGGCGGAAGAGGTGACGATCTCCACCACGTCGCCCGTCTGCAGCGTCGAATTGAGGGGCACGATCTTGCCGTTGACGCGCGCGCCCGTGCAGCGGTTGCCGATCTCGCTGTGGATGGCGTAGGCAAAGTCGATGGGCGTGGCGTCTTTGGGCAGAGAGATGACCTTGCCCTTGGGGGTGAACACGAGCAGTTCGTTGGAGTACAGCTCGGTTTTGAGCGACTCCATGAACTCTTTCGAATCTTTGAGGCCGCCGCCCCAGTCGAGCACCTCGCGGATCCACGAAAGGCGTTCGGTAAAGGCGGTGTCTTCGCTCTTCTTTTCCTTGTACTTCCAGTGCGCGGCGATACCGAACTCGGCGGTGCGGTGCATCTCGGCGGTGCGGATCTGGATCTCGAAGGGCTGGCCGAACTCGGTGACGACGGTCGTGTGCAGCGACTGGTACATGTTGGGCTTGGGGGTGGCGATGTAGTCTTTGATGCGGCCGGGGATGGGCTTCCAGCGCTTGTGGATCTTGCCGAACACCTCGTAGCACTCGTCGACGGTGCCCACGATGACGCGCACGGCCGTCAGGTCGTAGATCTGGTCGAGGGACTTGTTCTGCGTCTTCATCTTTTTATAGATGGAATAAAAGTGCTTGGGACGGCCGAACACCTCCCCTTCGATCTTGCTCTCGTCGAGGATGTTCTTGATCTCTTTGACCACGTAGTCGACGAAGTTGTGCCGCTCGTACAGCTTCTGGTGGATGTTGGCGACCAGAAATTCGTACGCTTCCGGTTCGAGGTATTTCAGGCACAGATCTTCCAGCTCGCACTTGATCTGCGAAATACCCAGGCGGCCCGCCAGCGGCGTGTAGATCTCGAGCGTCTCTCTGGCCATGCGGATCTGCCGCTCTTTGGACAGGAAATTGAGCGAACGCATGTTGTGCAGGCGGTCGGCGAGCTTGATGATGATGACGCGGATGTCCTTGGCCATCGCCACGAAGATCTTGCGGAAATTTTCGGCCTCGGCCTCTTCCTTCGACTGAAATTCGATCTTGTCGAGCTTGGTCACGCCCGCCACGAGCTCGAGGATCTCGTCGCCGAAGTTGGTGCGGATGTCCTCTTCGGTCACGGGCGTGTCTTCGATGACGTCGTGCAGAAAGGCGGCCGCGACGGTCGCGCAGTCCAGCCCCAGCTCCATCAGGATCTGCGCGACGGCGCACGGGTGGATGAAGTACGCCTCGCCCGAGGCGCGCTTCTGCCCGCTGTGCGCCTGTTCGGCGAAAGCGTACGCGCGCAGGAGCGTGGCGCGCTCTTCGCCGACGTAATTGTCGTAGATCATCTGTCTTGCGGTGTTCATACCTGACCCCCTCGGGCGCGCACGGCGCCGTAGATGACGGAACGTTCCAGCTCGGTCTTTTTCTTTCCGCAGGCGACCGCCGCGCCGCCGCGGAACTGTACCAGGCCCAGCTCGGAAAACACTTCGAGCGCGAACACGGCCTGCCGCGGCGGGATGCCCTCCCCCGCGGCGGAGAGCGCGGCGGTCACGCTGTCTTCGCCCCGCAGGCCGCGGCGGACGGCGCGGTACACCGCCGCCATCCCCTCGTGCGAGGGATCCAGTTCCGCCCAGCCGGAACAGCCGTCCGCCTCGGCATTGACGTATACCGTTTTGCCCGCCAGGCCCGCCAGGTTGAAATCGCCCGGCCGGTCTAAAAAGAGCACGTCGCGGTAGAGAGAGATCTCCGCGTCCGTTTCGGGCGAGCGCAGGACGATGTTCGCCACGTCGCCCGCGGCGGGGCGGAACACGTCGGCGCGCAGGCCGGCGACGCATTCGCGGAAGGCCTCGGGCACGGTTTCGGAACAGACCAGCAGCAGCCCGTACGGGCAGGCCGCGCGGGCGGCGCGGACGCGCGCCGCGATCGCTTCGGCGCTCTCTTCGACCGCCGTGAAGGCGGGCCGCTCTTCGCAGAGGCGGCGCAGGTCGTTCTGCAGGCAGCGCAGGCCGGTCAGCTCTCCCCCGCCTTCGCCGAAAACGACGTCGCGCACGATCCCGCGCACGCTCTCTTTGCCGCGGAAGCGCGAAACGCCGCATTCGAACACGACCGTCTTTTCCAGATCGGAACGCAGCAGCGGCAGCGCTTTTTCCCCGCCGAACCAGACGAGGTCGAGCGCGCCCGCTTTCAGAGAAAGGTGGGGCGAGCCGTCTTTGAGACGCCGCACCGCCGGCTCGTCTGCCGGGCAGGCAAACAGCGGGCGCTTGTTGCCCACGCCGCACGGTTCCAGCCTTTCCAGTTCTTTTGCGGTCTCCAGGTCGATCTCTCCGACCTCGGCGCAGACGGAAAAGGACGGCAGGCCCGCCCCGCTGCCGTACGTTTTGCCGATGTATGCGTCGAGCGCCTCTTTCAGCGGCCGGAACTGTTCGCTCCCGATCGTCACGCCCGCCGCCTGCGCGTGCCCGCCGAATTCGAGCACGTGCGCCGAACAGGCCTTGAGCGCTTCATAGATGTTGATGTTTTCGACGGTGCGGGCCGAACCCTTGAGCCGGTCGCCGCGGCGGGCGAACAGGATGCACGGCCGGCGGAATTCTTCGACGAGGCGCGCGGCGACGATGCCGATCAGGCCCTGGTTCCAGTCCTCGTCCTGCAGCATGATCACGTTGCCCCAGGCCCCTTCGGCGCGCAGTTTTTCCTTGGCGGCGCGATAGGCCTCGTCGCACAGCTGCTGGCGGGAGAGGTTGTATTCCCCCAGCCTGCACGCGAGTTCGTACACTTCCGATTCGTTTTCGGAGGTGAAAAAGCGCAGCGCGCTCTGCGCGTCGCCCATGCGGCCGGCCGCGTTGACGCGCGGCGCCGCCACGAAGGCGAGAGACTGCGCGGTCACGTCCTCCTTCTTCCCCGCAAACAGATAGCGGAAGGCGGAGCGCGGGGCGCGGTTGATGCGCCTGAGGCCCTCGCTCACGATGTCGCGGTTTTCGCCGGTGAGCGGAACGCTGTCCGCCACCGTCGAGAGCGCGGCGATGTCGAGCAGGTCGTAGGCCTTGTTCCCCAGCAGCGCGCAGGCGATCTTGAAGGCGACGCCCGCGCCGCAGAGGTTGTCGTACGGGTACTCGTCGGCCAGTTTGGGGTTGACGACCGTGCAATCCGGCAGCGCGTCCGGCAACTCGTGGTGGTCGGTGACGACGACGCGCACGCCCCGGGAACGGATGTATCCGACCTCGGCGGCGTTGGAGATGCCGCAGTCGACGGTGACGATGAGCGCGGGCGCATGCTCGGCGAGGATGGCGTCGATGGCGGCGACGGACATGCCGTAACCGTCCGCGCGCTCGGGCACGTGCGCGACCGCGTTCACGCCGTAGCGGCGCAGCGCCGTCAGCAGGATCGACGCCGCGCCGATCCCGTCGGCGTCGTAATCGCCAAACACGGCGACGGTGCCGCCGGACTGTTTCGCCGCGTCGATCTCCTCTTTCAGTTCGCGCATGCCGCGCATGAGGAAGGGGGAAAGGAAATGGCGGCTCGAGGGATGCAGAAACCGTACGGCCTTTTCGGGCGTGTCGATCCCGCGCGAAAACAGGATGCCCGCCGTCAGTTCGTGCAGGCCGACCTCGCGCGCGAGGTCGCGCACGCGTTCGCGCTGTTCGGGCGAAAATTGGTATTCGGTTACGATCCTTTTCATACAAGTTCCTCTGTCCGCGCGTCCTCGCCCGCACCCTCTTCCAAAAATTTCCTCTCTCAAAAAACAAAAGGCGAGAGCCGAGCCCCCGCCTTTCCGAATTCGATTGCTTTATTCCGCTTCGACGGCCGCTTCCGCCGCATCGGGTTCGGAAGCCTTCGCGTCTTTGGAACGCTTTTTGTCGGAAGCGTAATTGTATTTTGCCTTTTCGGCGCGCCTGGCGTCCGACTTTTCCTTGATGCAGGCAAACAGCGACGGCGAAAGGACGAGGGCCGAATAGGTGCTTGCAAGCACCGCGATCAGACCCGCGATCATGAGGAAAGTCATGTTGATGCCGACAAATACGCCGATCACGCCCAGTACCACACAGACGATCGCCAGGCCGGCCGCCGCGGCGAGAACGCCTTTGCGGCTTTCGCCCAGCGAGAGAGCGACGGCGTCGCGCGCGCCGGGCAGAGCTTTGCCGCCTTCTTTTTCCGCCGCGCGGAAATCGGAACGCATCCGCCCGAACACGCCCATCTGCAGGGTTGCCGACAGCAGCAGGGCAAACGCGGCCACGCCGATCATCGTCATGCCGGCGGGGATGCGCAGCAGCGCGACGAGCGCGAGCGTCAAAAGCACGTCGTGCAGGACCGCCGCCAGCGATACCACGCCCATTCCCAGGCGGAAACGGATGGCGACGTATACGAACAGGACCACGGCCACAGCGCCGACGCCGACCGCCGTGCGCCACACATACGTGTTGCTGGGCGCGTCGACGACGTTGCCGGAGGAAACTGTGATCGCCGCGGTGTCCAGCCCTTCGATGCCGGAACCGGCAATGGCCGTCTCCAGCGTTTCGGCGTACTGCCGCAGGTCTGCGGCAGCGTCGCCCGCCAGCACGAATTCAAGGACGTCATCCATGAACGAGTAGGATTCGTAGAAGTTGACTTCGCGGATGGTGTAGCCGTCCGCCTCGATCTTATCGGTGCAGAAATTTTCGATGGATTCGCGCAGATCGCCCTGCCCCATGTAGCCGGAAACTTCGACCGAGGCGCGGTCTGCGGCGGTGGAATCGGCGTTGAACCCGAGGAACCCGAACACGAACGCGCCCGCCACGATGATCGCCAGCGAGACGATCCACAGGGCCAGCAGGCATTTTTTGGAAACGAGCTTAGTCTTCATCTTCTTCAGCCTCCTCTCTGCGGAAACTGCAGAATGCGATCTTGTTTTTGGGCTGCGCCAGGAACATATACAGGAAGAAGCGCGTCACCGCCAGCGTGCAGGCTGCGGAGAGCAGCGTGCCGATCAGGAAGATCAGCCCCACAAAGCGCACCGGGCCGGTCGCGATCAGGTACAGCAGCAACGCCGCCACGGCCAGCACGATGTGCGCGTCGATGGTCAGCGCCAGGCTCTTTTTGTAGCCGGACTTGATGGACGCCGTCAGCGTTTTACCCGTCTCGAATTCCGCGCGGATGTTGCGGAAGGCGTACCAGTTGAACGACGTCATGACCGCCGCCGAAAGCACGATGGCCAGAACGCCCGCCAGGTTGAGCGTGATCCCGCCGATGAGCGCGATGCACAGCACGAACAGGAGAATGTAGGTCAGAAAGCCATACGCATGCGCCAGCCCCATGCCCTTGTATTTGATCAGCCCTACCACGAGAAGGATCAGGAAGAGCGCGCCCACGGCGATCGCCGCGATCAGCGCCGCGTTTGTCCCCAGCGTGGGCTCAAAGGTATACACCTGCGAATAGGTCAGCGGCGTATCGAACACGCTCTCTTCGTCGAGCACCGAATTGATCAGGCTGGCGACCGTCTCCGCCGCGTCGCGCGTGGAGAAGTTGCCCGTCACGTACAGGGTGCTCTGGTCGATCTCGGAAGAAACGCTGCCGATGGCCAGGACCTGGTTGGTGCCGACGTAGACGTACAGCGTCGTCACTTCGTCTGTGACCATCTGCGCGGTGAGCGTGGCGATCTTTTCGCGGCCCTGGCTCGTAAAGCGGAGCACGACGGCATAACCGCTGTCTCCCGCGTCGGCCACGCCCGCGCTCTTCACGTCGTCGGCCGTCCAGGCCGTCTGCCCGCGGGTGCCGGTGATCTGTTCGCTCGTGAAATACAGGTTCCCCGAATAGGAAAAGCTGTCGAACAGCGAGCCGGGCGTTTCGTCGGCGTACGGGATCTCCACCTCGATGGAATAGCCGTCGCGCACTTTCACCGAATAATCGGCGTAGCCCTTGCCTTCAAAGCGCTGTTTGAGCGCCCGCACGGCCGCGTCGAATTCCTGCTGAAACTCTTCCGTCGGCACGCCGTCTTCGCACAGGTCTGCCGAAAGGTACACGCCGCCCACGCGGACATAGTCGCTCGGGTCGACCAGGTCGCCCGTATCGCCCGCGGCTTCCGCCTCGTTGTACTGCGATTCGATCAGCGAATATTCCGACTGCGAAATAACGCCTTCCGGATAGTATACGGTGCGGTATCCGCCGCCCAGGTCCGTTCCCAGATCGACGACGCTGAGAAGCGAATTGTACTGATCGGGCGTCCCGGCGATCGGGATCGCCGGCGTGACGCTCATGAAAAGCAGCGCTGCCAGAACGATCGACGCCAGAACGATCAGTACGACCGATTTCTTCTTGCCCATTGCCTCCTCCTGCTCTTAAAGTGCGGCGCCCGCGCCCGGCGCGCCGCCGCACAAGTAAAACTTGCTTGTCCTCCGCCCAAACCAAAAAGCGGAAATATACTCAAACATTATAATAAAGATCGGTGGTTTAGTCAAGTGTAAACGCTCCGATTTTACAGTTTTTTCGCTTTGCTCACAATTTCCGCCGCCCGATTTTCGGCCGCGTACCCCGCCGCGAGCGCGACGTACGCCTGCGCGTTCGCCGCGATGCCCTGCCGCTCCTGTTCCGTCAGCGTCCGCACGACGCGGTACGGGTTTCCGTATACGAGGCTGCCCGCCGGGATCTGCTTGTTCTGCGGGATGAGCGTCGCCGCGCCGATCAGGCAGCCGTCGCCGATCCTGGCGCCGTCGAGGATGACCGCGCCCATGCCGATGAGCACGCCGTTGCCCACCGTGCACCCGTGCACCACCGCGTTGTGCCCGACCGTGACGCCGTCGCCCAGAATCGCCGGCGCGTTGTGCCCGACGTGGATGGTGGCGTTGTCCTGCACGTTGGTGTTCTTCCCGATGGAGACGGGCGCGATGTCGCCGCGGATGCAGGCGCCGCACCAGACGTTGGCGTTATCGCCCAGCGTCACGTCGCCCGCCACATAGGCGCGCTCGTGGATGAAGACGTTTTTGCCCGCCGCGATCATGCGTTCTTCTCCCCGCCTTCCGCGCGGCGTTTGCGCTCCGCGAGGATGTGCATCGCGTTCTCGGTGCGCTTTTTCATCATCGCGCAGGTGATCTCGTACGGTTCGTCGATGTCGCCGTTGTAGTGGTAGTTGTTGGCGCTGCAGCCGCCGCTGCAGATGAACTTCGCAAAACAGTTTTCGCACTTTTTGCGGGTGAACAGGCAGGAATTGCGGAATTTTTCGCGGATGGCCTCGTCGAGCCTGCCTTCAAACACGCTGCCCATGCGGAAGGCGGGGTCGCCCGCGAACTGGTGGCAGGGATAAATGTCGCCGTTGGGCGTTACGGAAAAATACTCGTTGCCCGCGCCGCACGCGCTCACGCGCTTGGAAAGGCACGGCCCGCCCTCCAGGTCGACGTTGAAGTGGAAAAAGTTGAAGCCCTTCCCCTTCGCCTCGTATTCGAGGTAGGCGTCGCACAGGGCGTCGTACTCCTGCCCGATGCGCGGGAGCATCTCTTTCGTGATCTCCAGATCGGGCAGATCGGTCACGACCGGCTCCATCGAGATGCTGTCGAACCCGCTGTCCGCCAGAAACAGCACGTCTTTGGAAAAATCGAGGTTCTTTGCGGTGAACGTGCCGCGCACATAGTAGTGCTTGTCTCCTCTGATTTTGACGAAGTTTTTCAGATTGTCGATGACGAGGTCGAAACTGCCCTTGCCGTTGGCCGTTTTGCGCACGGCGTCGTGCACCTCTTTGCGGCCGTCCAGGCTCAGCACGACGTTCTCAAATTCCGCATTGAGGAATTCGGCTACGTCGTCTTTGAGCAGCAGGCCGTTGGTGGTGAGCGTGAACAGGAATTTTTTGCCGCGTTCGGCCGCCTCTTTTTTGGCGTATTCCACCGTCTGCTGCACGACGTCGAAGTTCATCAGCGGTTCGCCGCCGAAAAAGTCGGTTTCGAGAATTTTGCGGTTGCCCGAATTTTCGATAAGAAAATCGATCGCCTTTTTCGCCGTTTCCAAGCTCATGAACTCGCGGCGGGAGTGGTAGGCGCCTTCGTCGGCAAAGCAGTAGCGGCAGCGCAGGTTGCAATCGTGGCAGATGTGCAGGCAAAGCGCCTTGACCTCGCCCGATTTGGCGGGGTAAGCGCGCACTTCTTCTTTGAAAAGCAGGCCCTGCCGCTCGAGCTCGGCGAAGTCTTCTTCGTATTCGCGCCGCTCCTGCGGGCCGATAAAGGAGGTGTCGACGGGCTCGCCCAGCTTTTCGCGCAGCAAAAGGGCGGCCTTTTCGTCGCACTCGTGCAGCGACGAACTGCCCGTATCGAAAATGTAATGCCTGTTCTGATAACTGAAAACGTGAACCATAATTTCCCGTGCGGTCAAAAAAATACTGCCGGGCCGGAACCGACGCGGGCGCGGAAGAGGCCCGGAAGGGATCTGCCCGGATACAAAGAGCAAGGAGCAGATCGTCTGCTCCTTGTCGGGTCTGGGATTATTTGTTTTTTTCGGGATCGGATTCGCGCGAGATGCGCTCGCAGGACTGGTTGCCGACCGTGCAGCTCGTCTTGCAGGCGGACTGGCAGGTGCTTCTGCATTCGCCGCAGCCCGTGACCGTTTTCGCCGCGGGGCGGGCGATCGTCTTGATCTTGTTCATCGGTTCTGTCTCCTTGTCTCGTCTTTTCTTTTGTATTATTATAATACGCCGCGCCGAAAAATGCAAGCGCTTTTCGGACAAACGCGCCCGAAAAGCGCCCGGATGCGCAAAAAACTGTCTTTCCCCCGCCGCAGACGACGCGGCCGGCACGCCGCGGCGCCGCCGCGGGCGGACCGGTTGCCGGCAGAAGCGCGGCCGCGGGGGCGCGCACGCCGGTTTGCCGGGCGCGCGCGGGCGGGCTGACGGCATGCGGAACGCCACGGAATCGTTGGCGGCCGCCGTGCCGGACGAAACCCACAGGAATTGTTTGCGGCCGCCGTGCCGGACGAAACCCACCGGAATTGTTTGCGGCCGCCGTGCTCGGGCAAAATTATTTGCGGATGAAGCCCGCCACGATGCCGCTGACCGCGCCGATCGCGACGCCGAACACCCAATCGAGCACGTTGCTCCAGCCGAAGGAGATCTCTCCCGCGACGATCGCGAACAGAAAATAGGTGACGACGACCGTGCCCAGCCCCGCCGCCGCGCCTTTGAGCAGGCACTTCCCCGGGCGCAGGCAGAGCAGGCAGCCCGCAAACACGGCGAGCGTTTTGATGACCTGGTTGACCGCCGTGACGGCCGTCGTGCCGAGCGAGAACAATTTGACAAACAGCGCCAGCACGAGCACCGCCGCCAGCGTGATCACCGCCGCGACGCAGATGCTCTTCCCGATTTCCGCCGCCGCGCGGCCGCGTTCGCTTTGCATAAAAATACCTCCGCATGAGCCTGTTTTACTCTATGCGGAGGCGGGCGGCATTATGCGCGCCGTTTACTTTTTGCTCTTGGGGGCAGACTTCTTCGCGGCGGGTTTGGCGGCGGGCTTTTCTTCCGCCGGTTCCTCGGCAGCCGCTTCCGCGGGATCCTCTTCGGCCTTTTCTTCGACCGCGGGGGCTTCGGCTTTTTCTTCCGCCTTCGCCTCTTCGGCGGGGGCGGCGGGCTCTTCCGCAGCCGCGTTCTGTTCGGCCGCGAACGGCTCTTCGGGCGCCTTTTCTTCCGCCTTCGCCTCTTCGGCGGGAGCGGCGGGGGCCTGTTCGGGCTTGGCGTCGGTCTGGTAGATGGCCTGTTTGTCGAACTTCATGAAGCTGACGTTGCCCGCCGAATCGCCCGTCCTGAGGACGAAGGTGCCCTCTTCGTCGTTGACTTCGACCACTTCGCCGACGATGCCGCCGATGGTCTTGACCTTGCTGCCGGGGCGGATGGCGTTGATGGTCTCGTTGTAAGCCTTCTGCTTTTTCTTCTGGCTCAGAAACGACCATACGAAGAACGCGATCAGCAGGACGATGATCACGCCGATGGCGATGTAGCCGGTCGCGTTGCTCTCGAGCAGTTGATTGTACATGATTCGAGTCTCCTTCTTCTTTCCTGAAAATCGGAAAATTCAAGATACGCTGATTTTACCCTTTTTGTCCATTTTTGGCAACTGTTTTTGCGCCCCTGCGGCGCAAAAAATTGTCGAAAGGCAAATTTTCACCTGCCTGCCACAGGCAGACCCGCCGGCAGGCGGCCGTTTTCCCCGGCAGGGCGGGCCTTTGCGGCTACATCTTCCCTTCCGCGGCGCCCGCGTACCGGGCGTAAAATTCTTCGCGGAATTCGCCGAGCGTGCCGCGCAGGATCGCCTCGCGCATGCCGCGCATCAGCCCGGTGAGGAAGGTGACGTTGTGCAGAGACAGCAGCGTCGCCGCCAAAATCTCGCCCGCGTTCACGAGGTGGCGCAGGTACGCCTTGGTGTAATGGCGGCAGCAGTAGCAGCCGCACTCTTCGTCCAGCGGCGAAAAATCTTCCTTGTATTCGGCGTTGCGCACCACGATCTTGCCTTTGGACGTGAGCGCGGTGCCGTTGCGCGCGATGCGCGTGGCCAGCACGCAGTCGAACATGTCGATGCCGCGCATCACCCCTTCGACGAGGCAGTCGGGGCTGCCCACCCCCATCAGGTAGCGCGGAACGTCCTCCGGCAGGGCGGGACGCATCGCGTCGAGGATCTCGTACATGCGCGGTTTCGGCTCGCCCACCGAGAGGCCGCCGATGCCGATGCCGTATTTGGCGAACGGCCTGGCCGCCGCCACGCTTTCCAGCCGCAGGTCTTCGTACAGATTCCCCTGCACGATGGGAAAGAGCGCCTGGTCCTGCCGGCCGTGCGCCGCGGCGCAGCGTTCCAGCCAGCGCACCGTGCGGTCCAGCGCGCGGCGGGCATAGTCGCGGTCGGCGCCGTATTCGCTGCATTCGTCGAACTGCATGATGATGTCCGCGCCCAGCGCGTTTTCGATCTCCATCACCTTTTCGGGCGTGAAGAAATGTTTGCTGCCGTCGATGTGCGAATGGAACCAGACGCCTTCGTCGGTGATCTTGTTCAGCTGCGCGAGCGAAAAGACCTGAAACCCGCCGCTGTCGGTGAGGATGGGCCTGTCCCAGTGCATGAACTTGTGCAGGCCGCCCGCCTTCTGCACGATCTCGTGCCCCGGGCGCATGTACAGATGATAGGTGTTGGAAAGGATGATCTGCGCGCCGGCCTCTTTCAGGTCGCGCGGCAGCAGGCCTTTGACCGTCGCCTGGGTGCCGACGGGCATGTACACGGGCGTTTCGATGTCGCCGTGCGGGGTATGGAAGATGCCTGCGCGCGCGCCGGTCTTGGGATCGGCGGCGATCACTTCAAAGGAAAACGGCGGGTTCGGATTCGTCGTCATACATTCCTC
>CALVHP010000056.1 GCA_944328405.1 uncultured Clostridia bacterium | reverse complement strand
GAAAAATGTTTCACGCAAAAAACGCCCTTTTTCGCTTTTTTGCATTTTCGCGCAATATAGTTGCGCTTTTTTTTGTTTTTTGCTACAATACAGGGAAAGACGCAAGGGGCGGCAGGCTTGCAAAACGGAAACGCGACCGCGCAGGCCCGTCCGCCGAAAACGGAGAACAAACATGCAGAGAACGACCATCCGCGAACTGTACGCCGCGCCGCAGTCTTTCGGCGGCAAACAGGTCACCCTCATGGGCTGGGCCAGAACGCTGCGCGATTCCAAGGCCTTCGGCTTCATCGAGCTCAACGACGGCAGCTTTTTCAAGAACTGCCAGGTCGTGTTCGAGCGCGCTTCCCTTTCCAACTACGACGAGATCGCCCGCCAGAACGTCGGCGCCAGCCTCGTCGTCACGGGCACCCTCGTGCTCACGCCCGAAAACCGCCAGCCCTTCGAGATCAAGGCGGAAAAAATCGAGGTGATGGGCGCCTCCACGCCCGATTACCCCCTGCAAAAAAAGCGCCACACCATGGAATTTCTGCGCGAGATCGCCTATCTGCGCCCGCGCACCAACACCTTCGGCGCGGTGTTCCGCATCCGCAGCGAGGCGGCGTTTGCCATCCACAGCTTTTTCCACAGCCGCGGCTTCGTCTACGTGCATACGCCCATCATCACCGGCAGCGACTGCGAGGGCGCCGGCGCCATGTTCCAGGTCACCACGCTCGACCTCGACAAGATCAAGGGCGAGGCCGACTATAAAAAGGACTTTTTCGGCAAGCGTTCGTCGCTCACCGTTTCCGGCCAGCTCAACGTCGAAACGTTCGCCATGGCCTATTCCAACGTGTATACCTTCGGCCCGACCTTCCGCGCCGAGCGCTCCAACACCACCCGCCACGCGGCGGAGTTCTGGATGATCGAGCCGGAAATGTCCTTCTGCGATCTGGCAGGGGATATGGACGTCGCCGAAGCGATGGTCAAATCCGTCATCGCGCACGTCATGCAGGCCTGCCCCGAAGAGATCGCCTTTTTGAACAGCTTTGTCGACAAGGGCCTCGTCGAGCGGCTGGAAAACGTCCTGCACAACGAATTTGTCCGCCTTTCGTATACCGAGGCGATCTCCATCCTGGAACCCATCAAGGATAAGTTCGAATTCCCCGTCTACTGGGGCTGCGACCTGCAGAGCGAGCACGAGCGGTACCTGACCGAACAGCACTTCCAAAAGCCTGTGTTCCTCACCGATTACCCCAAAGAGATCAAGGCGTTTTACATGCGTCTCAACGACGACGGAAAAACGGTCGCCGCGGCGGACCTGCTCGTTCCCGGCATCGGCGAACTGATCGGCGGTTCGCAGCGCGAAGAGCGCGAAGACGTGCTCCTTTCCCGCATGCAGGAACTGGGCCTGAACCCCGAAGATTACTGGTGGTACGTGAATCTGCGCAAATACGGCGGCACGGTGCACTCGGGCTTCGGTCTCGGATTCGAGCGCATGATCATGTACCTGACGGGCATTTCCAACATCCGCGACGTCCTCCCCTTCCCGCGCACAGTGGGGAATCTGGAGTACTAAAAAAGAGTTCACGAAATTTCTTGCAAAAGAGATGCAAGAAATTTCCGTGATGAGGAGAGACAACCCGATGTTCGCGTTGCAAAGCAACGCTCGGCATCGTGTTTTCTCTCTGCGGCGCGCCTTTCGGGGCTTCTAATTAATACGCGCGCCGCATTCACTCTTTCGCAAGAGCCGTACGTTTACGGCAAATGGAGTGCGCTTAGGCAAAAGTGTGATTTTGCCACGCGCGAGTGATTCTTGGTTTCGCGCAAATCTCGCAAAAGAGATGCTGCGATTTGCGCGATAGGGAGGGGAAACCCGAACGGTTTTCCCCTTGCCGCGCGATGGCGCAGCGGCTTCAACGCTAAAAAATCGCGCGGCTTCACCCCATCCGTGAGCCGAAGGTTTTCGGCAAATTGGGGCGCTTGCAAAAAGTGTGATTTTTGCGCGCGCGAGTAATTCCTGGTTTCGCGCAAATCTCGCAAAAGAGATGCTGCGATTTGCGCGACAGGGAGAGGAAACCCGAACGGATTTCCCCTCTGCGGCGAATTTGTTACGGCTCTCGGTAAAATAATTTGCCGCATTCCGCATCCTATACGGAACCCTGTTTTCCGTAGCCGTTCCGCCGACCGGCGGCACGGCAAGACCCTTGCAAGGAGCTTTATCATGTATAAGATCATCGTCGATGCCATGGGCGGCGACAACGCCCCCGAAGAGATCGTCAAAGGCGCCGCGGCGGCGCTGTCCGCAGAAGAGGACCTCAAAGTCGTGCTTACGGGCGACTCTGCCAGGATCACGCCCGTCCTGTCCGGGCTGTCGTACGATTCCTCCCGCCTCGAGCTCATCCACTGCACCGAGGTCATCACCAACGACGACACGCCCACCCTCGCCATCCGGCAGAAAAAGGATTCTTCCCTCGTCGTGGCGCTGAAAATGCTCAAAGAGGACGATTCCGCGCACGGCTTTGTTTCGGCCGGTTCCACGGGCGCGGTGCTCACGGGCGCGCTGCTGCGCGTCGGCCGCATCCGCGGCATTTCCCGTCCCGCCGTCTGTCCCGCTCTGCCCACCGCCAAGGGAGGCAGGGTGCTGCTCATCGACGCGGGCGCCAACGCCGAATGCAAGGCGATCAACCTCGCGCACTTCGCCATCATGGGCGCCGCGTACGCCAAAAGCATGGGCACGGTTTCGCCGCGGGTGGGGCTGGTGACCAACGGCACCGAAGACCACAAGGGCGACCCGCTCCACCAGGAAGCGCACGCCCTGCTCAAAACGCTGCCCATCGATTACGTGGGCAACATCGAGGGGCGCGACATCATGAGCGGCGACGTCGACGTCGCCGTGTGCGACGGTTTTTCGGGCAACGTGGCCCTGAAAACGGCGGAAGGCACCGCCCTCGCGCTGATGAAGATCCTCAAAGAGAACATCTCTTCTTCCTTCTCGGCAAAACTCGGCTACGCCCTGTTCATGAAAAAGACTTTCCGCAGGATCAAAAAGGTCATGGATTACAGCCAGTACGGCGGCGCGGTGCTGCTCGGCATCGAAAAGCCGGTCGTCAAGTCGCACGGTTCGAGCAAGGCCGATTCCGTCTGCGCCTCCGTTTTGCAGGCGCGCGAGGCCGCCGCGGGCGGGCTGATCCCCGCCATCAAAGAGATGCTCGCGGGCGTCGACCTGGAGGGCATCGGCGTTGAAGGCTGACGCGGAACTGACGCGCCGCCTCGGCTACGCCTTCCGCGACGAGGCGCTGCTCACCGCCTGTTTCACGCACGCGTCCTATGCGGGGCGGTACGGGGGCGAGAGCAACGAACGCCTCGAATTTCTGGGCGACGCGCTCCTGGGCTTTCTGGTGGCCGAACGGCTGTACGCCGAAAGCGGCGCGGCGGAAGGGGAGATGACGGCGCGGCGCATCCGCCTGGTTTCGGCGCCGCCCCTCGAGCGCGCCGTCAAAAAGGCGGGGCTGGACCGGTACCTGCGCACGCCGGACGGCGTGCCCGCCGGCTCCAAAGCCGTTTCCAGCCTGTTCGAAGCGCTGGTGGCGGGCGTCTATCTCGACGGCGGCCTCGACGCGGCCCGCCGCTTCGTCTTTACCCATCTCTCGGCGGAAGACGCCGCCGAGCCGAATTATAAGGGAGAATTGCAGGAATACCTGCAGGGCGCGCACCTCGCGCGCGCGCAATACACGCTCGAAGAGCGCGCGGGCAGCGACCACGCCCCGCTCTTCGTCGTCCGCTGCACCGCGGCGGGGAAGAGCGCCGCCGGCCGCGGGAAGAGCCTGCGCGAGGCCGAAAAACAGGCCGCAAAACAATTGCTGAGCGCCCTGCGGGGCGACGGGGGAGATCCGCTTTGAATTTCAGAAAAGTCGAACTCAACGGGTTCAAGTCCTTTGCGGACAAGACCGAGATCAAATTTGATAACGGCGTCACCTGCATCGTCGGGCCCAACGGCTGCGGCAAGAGCAACGTGGCAGACGCCATCCGCTGGGTGTTCGGTGAGCAGTCCGCCAAGACGATGCGCGGCTCGAGCATGCAGGACGTCATCTTCGGCGGCACGCAGCAGCGGAAGAGCCAGTCTTTCTGCGAAGTGACGCTCACCTTCGACAATTCCACCCACATGTTCGCCGACCTCGAATACGACGAGGTCGCCATGACGCGCCGCCTCTTCCGCAGCGGCGAAAGCGAATACCTCATCAACAAACAGCCCTGCCGCATGAAGGACATCGTCGACCGCCTGCACGCCGTGGGCCTGGGCAAAGAGGGGTATTCCATCATCGGCCAGGGCAAGATCGAACAGATCATGAACGCCAAGCCCGAAGACCGCCGCTCCATTTTTGAAGAAGCGACGGGCATCATCATGTTCAAAGCCCGCCGGCAGGACATCGAGCGGCGCCTGTCCAATTCGTACACCAACCTCAACATCTTTCTGCAGCGCATGGGCGAAGTCGAGCACATGCTCGCCCCTCTCTCGCGCCAGGCCGAAAAGACGCGCAAATGGCGCGAACTGTACCAGCAGCTCAAAACCAGCGAGATCAATCTCTACATCTACAAGCACGACACCGCCGAATCTTCGCGCGCGGCCATCAACGCCGTGCTCGAGCGCGTCCGCCGCGAAACGGAAGAGCGCCGCACCGAGTCGGAACAGCTGGAAGAGCGCCACGCCGAAAACCGCCGCCGCGCCGCCGAGACGGACGAACTGCTGCAGGAACTGGGGGATAAGATCCTCGCCTACACCGTCGACCTGCAAAAGAAGGAGGGGGACGCGAACGTCATCCGCGAGCGCATCACCTTCTTCAAGGAACAGCAGAAGAACGACGAGACCACCGTCGCCGAAGGCGAAGCGCGCGTCGCCTCCCTCGGCGAAGAGATCGGAAAGGCCGAAGCCTCCGCCGCCGGGTACGAGCAGAAGATCGCCGAATCCCGCCGCGAGAGCGACGTGCTCGCCGGCGAGATCGCCGAACTGACCGAAAAACTCTCCGAGTACGAGGCCTGGAACGACGAATCGCACAAGAGCGTCATCGATACCATCGAAAACCTCTCCGAGATCCGCCAGAACATCGGCACGCTCTCCGCCAAAAAGGAGGCGGTCGAAGAGCGCATCGCCGAGATCGTCGCCGCCGCCGAGAGCGCCCGCACGGCCCTCGCCGCCGACGAAAAGTCGCTTTCCGACAGCGAAGACTGGCACGCCGAACTGCTCGAATACCTCTCCAAAGAAAAGGAGACGCGCGCCGCCAAAGAAGAGGAGATCGTCCGCGCCAACGCCGCGGCCGACGAGGCGAGCGAAGCCCTCTTCCGCACCAACGCGCGCATTTCCTCCCTGCAGGACCGCGAGCGATTCTACCGCAACGTCAAGGACGAGTTCGAGGGCTACAAATTTTCCGTCAAAAAGCTCATGGGCGACGCCCGGCGCAACCCCGCGCTCGCCGCGCGCGTCAAGGGCGTCATCGCCGACATCGTCCAGTGCGACGAACAGTACGAAGTCGCCATCGAAACGGCGTTCGGCGGCGCCATGCAGAACATCGTCACCGCCACGGCGGACGACGCGCGCAAGCTCATCGAGTACCTCAAACAGACCCGCGGCGGCCAGGTCACCTTCCTGCCCGTCGCCTCCCTCAAACCCCATTACGAGACCGATTACACCCGCCGCGCCCTCAAAGAACCGGGCGCCGTGGGGCTGGCAAGCGACCTCGTCCGCTACGACAAATATTACGACAACGTCATCTACAACCTGATCGGCAACACGCTGGTGGCGGACAACATCGCCAACGCCACGGCCATCGCCAAAAAATACCCGCACGCCTTCCGCATCGTCACCCTCGACGGCGACGTGATCTCCACCTCCGGCTCGATGACGGGCGGCTCGCGGCGCGAAAACAGCGGCGGCCTGCTCGCCAACGAGCGCAAGATCGCCGAAGCGCAGGAGGCGATCGCCGCCGCCGAAAAAGAGCGCGACGCGCTCACCAAAAAGCGCGCCTCCCTCGAAGAGGCGGCGCAAAAGGCCGCCGACGCCCTCGAGACGCTGCGCGAAAGCTACCAGGAAGCGCGCAGCAAGGCCGCCGCGCTCTCCGAAAAGATCGAAACGCTCCGCACCAGATGCGAAGACGGCCGTAAAGACCTCAAAACGCAGGAAGATACCCTCGCCGTCCTCTACGAGCGCCTCCGCGGGCTGGACAGCGAAGTGACCTCTTCTTCGCAGGGCGAAGAGAAGATCGCCCGCATTCGCAGCGACGCCCAGAACGAAGAGGGCCGCCGCAAAGAGGAGTACGACCGCCTGCGTTCCGAACTGGGCGAGCGCAACCTGCGCCGCAACACGCTGCAGGTGTACGTCGCGCAGTACCGCGCCGCGGCCGAGGCGGACCGCAACGACGCCGCGCGCCTGACGCGCGAGCGCGACGAGCTCGTGCGCCGCATTGAAGACGCAAAGCAGAACATCGTCAACATCGCGGCGACCATCGTCGACCTCGAGGAGATGGCCGAAAAGGCCGCCCTGACCCCGCAGCAGCGCGAAGAACTCAACGCCCTGCGCGCCAGAAAGGACGCCGCCATGCGCGAAAAAGAATCCCTCAACGCCGAGATCGAGGGCGTCATGGGCCGTTCGCGCGCCCTCAACGAACAGATCGAGGCGCTCGGCGAAGAGCGCCACCGCCAGGAGATCGAGCTGACCAAGCTCGATTCCGAGCTGGAAAACCTGCAGTCGCGCATCAGCGAAGAGTACAACGAAACGTACGAGACCTGCCTGCAATACAAGGACGAAGCGTTCGACCCCAAGGCGGGGCAGACGGCCGTCAACCGGCTCAAGCGCGAGATCAACGCCCTCGGCGCCATCAACCACAACGCCCTCGAAGAGTACGACACGCTCAACGCCCAGTACGAAGAGATGTGCGCCCAGCGCGACGACGTGCAGAAGGGCATCGACGATACGACCGCCGCCCTCGAAGAGCTCAAGGGCGAAATGCAGAAGCAGTTCGACGAAGGCTTCAACCAGATCAACGAAAACTTCAAAAAGCTGTTCAAAGAACTGTTCGGCGGCGGCCGCGCCGAGCTGCAGATGGACTATTCCGAATGCGACGACCCGCTCTCCGCGGGCGTGGAGATCGTCGCCTGCCCGCCCGGCAAAAAGCTGACCAAAATTTCGCTGCTTTCGGGCGGCGAGCGCGCGCTCACGGCCATCGCCATCCTGTTCGCCATCCTCATGCTGCGGCCCATGCCGTTCTGCGTGCTCGACGAGATCGAAGCCGCGTTGGACGAAGCCAACGTCGACAAATTCGCGCAGTTCTTAAAGAAATTCGCCAAAGAGACGCAGTTCATCGTCATCACCCACCGCAAGCCGACCATGGAAAAGGCCGACAGCCTCTTCGGCGTCACCATGGAAGAAAAGGGCGTCTCCAAGATCGTCTCCGTCAAACTGTCGGAGGTGGAGTCCCGCCTGGGCGGCGACACCGTGGCGTAAAAGCGCGCATAACGGCGCATCCCGGATCCGCAAAAACCGCACGCCTGCCGGGCGGAAGAATCAATCGATAAGGAATCAGAACCATGGGTATTTTCGGCAAGATCATCGGCGCACTCAAAAAGACCAAGGACAACATTTCGTCCAAACTTTCCGCCCTCTTCGCCAAGGGCCTGGGCGACGATTTTTACGACGAATTGGAAGAGATCCTGATCTCCGCCGACATCTCCGTCGTCACCGCCGAAGAGATCGTCGAACAGATCCGCGACGAGGCCAAAAAAGAAAAGCTCAAAGACAAAGAATACGTCGTCGATCTTCTCAAAGACGTCATCGAAGACACCCTCAGCGAGGCCGAAGTGCCCGAGATCGAGTATCCCGCCGTCATCATGCTCGTGGGCGTGAACGGCGTGGGCAAGACCACGACCATCGGCAAGCTGGCCAATTATTTCGTGAAGGAAAAGAAGAGCGTCACCGTCGCCGCGGCCGATACCTTCCGCGCCGCCGCGTCCGATCAGCTCTCCGTCTGGGCAGACCGCGCCAAAGTGCGCATCGTCAAGCACGAGGAGGGGAGCGACCCTTCCGCCGTCGTGTTCGACGCCGTCTCTTCCGCCAAGGCCAAAGGCACAGACGTCGTCATCGTCGACACGGCCGGCCGCCTGCACGTCAAGGCCAACCTCATGGAAGAGCTCAAAAAGATGGACCGCGTCGTCTCCCGCGAATACCCCGAGGCGCACTTTTACAAATTTCTGGTGCTGGACGCCACCACCGGCCAGAACGCCCTGTCGCAGGCGCGCCTGTTCGACGAGGCGGTCGAGCTGGACGGCATCGTCCTGACCAAGCTCGACGGCACCGCCAAGGGCGGGTTCGTCGTATCGCTGTGCGGCGAACTGCGCATCCCCGTGGTGTTCGTCGGCACCGGCGAAAAGATCGACGATCTGCAGCTGTTCGACGCCGAAGAGTTCACCGAAGGCATCATCTGATTTTGCAGGGGGGGGAGATGCAAACGGAGATCGGGCGGGCGTTCACGCCCGGAGAGCGCAACGCGGTCATCCGCTATGCGCTTTCCGTCGGCACGTGGGCAAAATGCGCGTCACGTTCGGCTATTCCAGCGCCTTGCACGAAGAGTGCGATTTCGCCCTCACCGACGAGGTGCGGCAGGCGTTTCTGCATTCTTCGCTGGCAGAGCTGCCCGCCTATAAAGACGACCGGACGCACGACTACGGCGTCGTCTTTTTCGGTTCGCCCGTCGAACTGCTGTACGAAGACCTCTCCGTATCCGTCGGCGACCGCT
>CALVHP010000055.1 GCA_944328405.1 uncultured Clostridia bacterium | reverse complement strand
CGCGCTTTGTCAAGGAAAACCCCGGAGCCGCGCTTCTTTGCGCGGCCACGGGGACCGATGTTCTGTGTTTTTTTGGCTTTCCGGCAAAAACGCGGCATCCCTGCCCGAAAGGCGGCAAAACTGCCCCCGTCTGCGAAATTACAGCCACAGCAATGTAAAAATCAATCCGAGAACGCAACCGATAATGCCGAGTATGAGACCTGCGACAGCAAATCCGCTCATATGATAGTCGCTCCACCGATACATTCCGTAACTTGAAATCACGACGCCGACGCCCCCGGTGATCAAATTCAACACGGGTACCAAACAAAACAAGTATGACAGAATGCCGACGATCGTCCCCGCGATCCCCCAGCCGTTGAGCGCTGTCGTTTCTTTCGGCAAATCCGGATATGCTTTGATTTTTTCGTCCTTCATTTCCGCCGGAAGCCATGAATCTGAACCGCATATCGGACAACTGCTCTGCGCGTCATTGACGAGCGTTCCGCATTTTCTGCATTTTTTCATCGGTTTTCCCCTCCCGGATGTCCATTTTTAGTATACTATTGTATTTTTAGAATGTCAATTGTTTTAATATAATAGTATTGTAAAAATTGTCATTCGGGCGGGATATGCTGAACGAGAAGATCAAAAAGCTGCGGCTTTCGTACAACCTGAGCCAGGTGGACCTGGCCAAAACGCTGGGCGTGAGCAAACAATGCGTTTCGAACTGGGAAAACGACAACGTTTTGCCTTCCATCGACATGCTGATCAAACTGTCGCGCTTTTTCAATGTTTCGGCCGACTACCTGCTCGGCCTCGACGAGCGCACCGATCTCGACGTGACCGGGCTGACCGACGCGGAGATCGCGCACCTGAAACTGCTGATCGAAGATCTGCGCGCCCGCCGCTGACCCGCCGCAGCCAAACAGGAACGCAAGAACGCGCCGCCCTTTTACGGGCGGCGCGCTTTTGCATCGAAAGAGGCGGCCGGAAAACGCATTCACAACATCTTTTTATACGCAAGCGGGCGGCGCCGACGGCGCCGCCCGCTCTTTTTCTTTGGTAAAACAGGGTTATTTCTTCTTCCGGTCGACGTAATGGGTGTGCAGGATCTCGTGGGCCTGGTGCGAACCGGGCGCGCCGAAAAAGTCTTTGTACAGCTGCTGAACGGCGGGGTTTTCGTGGCTCTTGCGGATGGCCGACTTTTTATCCTCGTCGTACAGGGCCTTGGCGCGCTTGGAGCGCAGATCGACCTGGCGGCGCGTGTACGCGCTCTGGATGGGCTGGCCGCCGCCGTTGACGCAGCCGCCCGGGCAGCACATCACTTCCACAAAGGTATAATCGCACTCGCCCTTTTTGATCTTTTCGCACAGCTCTTTGGCGTTGGTCAGCCCCGAAGCGACCGCCACTTTCACCTTGGTGCCGTTCAGGTCGTACTCGGCCTCCTTGATGCCCTTGACGCCGCGCACTTCTTTGAAGTCGACGTTGTCGAGCGGTTTGCCGGTAAGCGTTTCCGCCGCCGTGCGCAGGGCCGCTTCCATCACGCCGCCCGTGGCGCCGAAGATGACGCCCGCGCCCGTAAACTCGCCGAGGGGGTTGTCGAAAGTGCCGTCGGGCAGGTCGTTGAACAGGATGCCCGACGCCTTGATCATCTTGGCAAGCTCGCGGGTGGTGAGCACGGCGTCGACGTCGGGATAGCCGGACGCGGACTCGCCGTTGCGCGTCTTTTCAAACTTCTTCGCCGTGCAGGGCATGACGCCGACGACGTAGATGTTTTTCGGGTCGATCCCCTCTTTGTGCGCCCAGTAGGTCTTGACGGTCGCGCCGAACATCTGCATGGGCGACTTGCACGAAGACAAATTGGGGATGAGTTCGGGGTAGTAATATTCCACGTAGCGGATCCAGCCGGGCGAGCAGCTCGTGAACATGGGCAGCACGCCTTTATTGGTGACGCGGTCGAGCAGTTCGTGCGCCTCTTCCATGATGGTGAGGTCGGCGCCGAAGTTCACGTCGAACACCTTGTCGAAGCCGAGCATGCGCATCGCCGTGAACATCTTGCCCTCGGCGTTGGTGCCGATGGGATAGCCGAATTCTTCGCCGATGGCCGCGCGCACGGCGGGCGCCGCCGCCACGACGACCACTTTGTCGGGGTCGTTGATGGCCGCGCGCACGTCGTCGATCTCTTCGCGCTCGTGCAGGGCGCCCGTCGGGCACACCGCGATGCACTGGCCGCAGGCCACGCAGGGCGCGTCTCCCAGGCCGGACTCGAACGCGCAGCCGATGTGGGTGTTGAAGCCGCGGCGCACCGGCGCGATGACGGCGACCTCCTGCACGTGCTTGCACACCGCCACGCAGCGGCGGCACAGCACGCATTTTTCGTTGTCGCGCACGAGGTAGCTCGTCGAGGTGTCCGGCTCGTATTCAGACTTCGAACCGGCGAAGCGCTTTTCGTCGCAGCCGTACTCGGCGGAAAGTTTCTGCAGTTCGCAGTTGGTCGAGCGCACGCACGAGAGGCACTCGCGCTTGTGGTTGGAAAGCAGCAGTTCGATGGTGGTCTTGCGGCTCTTGCGCACCTTTTCGGTGTTGGTGAACACCTCCATGCCCTCGCTGACGGGGTACACGCAGGACGCGACGAGCGAACGCGCGCCTTTGACCTCGACCACGCAGACGCGGCAGGCGCCGATCTCGTTGATGTCTTTCAGATAGCAGAGGGTCGGGATGTTGATGCCGGCGACCTTCGCCGCTTCCAGAACGGTGGTACCCTCTTTCACCTGAACGGGAATGTTATTGATTTTCAGATTGACCATGAGGATCCCCTCCCGTTATTCCTTGACGATCGCGCCGAAGCGGCACTTCTCCATGCACACGCCGCACTTGATGCACTTGTCGGTATCGATGACGTGCGGCATCTTGACCTCGCCGGAAATGGCGCCGACGGGGCAGTTGCGCGCGCAGAGGGTGCAGCCCTTGCACTTGTCCTCGACGATCTTGTAGCGCAGCAGCTTTTTGCACACGCCCGCCGGGCAGCGCTTTTCCTTCACGTGCGCCTCGTATTCGTCGCGGAAATAGCGCAGCGTGGAGAGGACGGGGTTGGGCGCCGTCTGCCCCAGGCCGCAGAGAGAGTTTTCCTTGATGTAATAGCACAGCTCTTCCATCTTGTCCAGGTCTTCCATCGTGGCGGTGCCGTCGGTGACCTTGCACAGCATCTCGTACAGGCGGCGGGTGCCGACGCGGCAGGGCGTGCACTTGCCGCAGCTTTCGTCGACGGTGAATTCGAGGAAGAATTTGGCGATGTCGACCATGCAGTTGTCCTCATCCATGACGATGAGCCCGCCCGAGCCCATCATCGAACCGATGGCGATGAGGTTGTCGTAGTCGATGGGGGTATCGATCAGGTGCGCGGGGATGCAGCCGCCGGAAGGACCGCCCGTCTGCGCCGCCTTGAACTTTTTGCCGTTCGGGCAGCCGCCGCCGATGTCGTAGATGATCTCGCGCATGGTGGTGCCCATGGGGATCTCGACCAGGCCGGTGTTGTGGATCTTGCCGCCGAGCGCGAACACCTTGGTGCCGCGGCTCTTTTCGGTGCCCATGGAGGCGAACCAGTCGGCGCCCTTCAGGATGATCTGCGGCACGTTGGCGTACGTTTCCACGTTGTTGAGGATGGTCGGCTTGCCGAACAGGCCCTTGACCGCCGGGAAGGGCGGGCGGGGGCGCGGCTCGCCGCGGTGCCCCTCGATGGAGGTCATCAGCGCCGTCTCTTCGCCGCAGACGAAGGCGCCCGCGCCGAGGCGGATGTCGAGGTCGAAATTGAAATCCGTGCCGAAGATGTTCTTGCCCAGCAGGCCCATTTCGCGCGCCTGTCGGATGGCGATGGTCAGGCGCTGCACGGCGATCGGGTATTCGGCGCGCACGTAAATGTAGCCCTGGTCGGCGCCGATGGCGTACGCCGCGATGGCCATCGCCTCGATGACGGCGTGCGGGTCGCCTTCCAGAATGGAGCGGTCCATGAACGCGCCGGGGTCGCCCTCGTCGGCGTTGCAGCAGACGTATTTTTTGTTGCCGGGCGAATTTTTGGCGAACTGCCATTTGCGGCCGGTGGGGAAGCCTGCGCCGCCGCGGCCGCGCAGGCCGGATTTGCTGATCTCGTCGATGACGTCCTGCGGGGTCATCTCGGTGAGCACCTTGCCGAGGGCCTCGTAGCCGTCGTAGGCGATGTACTCTTCGATCTTTTCG
>CALVHP010000054.1 GCA_944328405.1 uncultured Clostridia bacterium | reverse complement strand
CCTGCTCAAAGCGCGGGTCACGATCAACCGTCCCGCCGCGCCCGCCGCCCCGCAGAACCTGACCGAGAGCCGCGGCGATCTGACCACCAACTCGCCCGACGGCGCGAAAAAACCGCACGTCAACGCCCAAAAGAAGGTCGGCCGCAACGAAAAGTGCCCCTGCGGCAGCGGCGAAAAGTATAAAAACTGCTGCGGAAGAAACCAATAATTTTCGGAAGATCGCAAAAAGCGCCTCGATTCGGGGGCGCTTTTTGCGCACAGACAGCCGTTTTTTACCGCGAAAACACCGGCCGTTCATCGAAAAGACACTGCCCGCGGCTATACTGGCAAAAAAGGTGCTGTTTGGGAGGCAAAATGGAACTGCTCACAAAAAATCAGCGGAAACGCAAAAGGATCTGTCAGCTGGTCATCCTGTTCGCTCTGATCTCCTGGATCGGCTGGTGCATCGAAACCGTGTATATGCTGGTCTGCTGGCAGGATCTGACCGACCGCGGCTTTCTGACGGCTCCGCTGTGCACCATCTACGGCTGCAGCATTTTGGCGATATACCTGCTGATCGGAACGCCGCGGGAGGGGCGGCTGCGGCCGCTTTTTCAGAAGGCGGAAAAACTGCCCGCCGGGGCCAGGATCTGCGCGGACGCCGGGCTGTATTTCGTGTATTTTCTGGCCGCTGCCCTGGTCCCGACGCTGGCGGAATTTTTTACGGCACTGTTTTTCGATCAGGTGTTCGAGGTCGTTTTGTGGGATTACAGCCACCACGCGCTCAATCTGTTCGGGTACGTCTCCCTCGGGATGAGCCTGTTGTGGGGCGCGCTGATCACGGTCGCCATGGGGATCGCCTGGCCGGTGCTCGACGGCCTGGTCAGCCGGATTTCGTTCCGCACGGCCAAAAAAATCGCGGCCGCGGTGGCGGCCGTCATTCTGGCGGATTTTCTCTTCAATTTCGCATATCTCCTGGTCAAAAAACATCGGCTTGTGCTCTTTTGAAAGGGAAAGATATGCGCCGAAGGCATAAAAGACAGGGGCTGAGCCGGGTCACGGCTCGGCCTTTTTTGTCTGCGGCGGCCGCCGCGCCGGTCCGGCGCAACCGGAACCGCGGCCGGTCCCGGTGCGAAATGCCGTGCAAATTTTTCGGCCGCGGGGGTTGACAAACCGGAAAAAATGGGGTATAATGCCTGCGGAAAACGAAATAACCCGGTAGGTAAGGCTACTGCGGGGATACGGGCTGTTGCCGCAAAGCGATGGAGACATCGCGCGCCGGTTTGAACAGGCCGCGTCGAAAAACAAGGCGCGGCATAACACAGCTTCATCGCCCCGCGAAGTCAAAGCTCAAACGGTGCACAGCAATTTTTGGTCGGGAGATCGCCCGCGCGCCGTTTCAGGCGCGCGGGCATTTTGTTTTCCGAAAAAATGCAAGGAGGATCCGAAAGATGGACGAAGGGTTTGGCAGTCGAAGTTTTTGCCGTCGTCCCGGAACCGGCGCGCGCACCGGCACCCTGCGCCTTCGGCCCGTCTTTCGGGCGGCAGGGGCCGGGTAAGAGTCCGCAGGCGTTTCCCACGCGCTTTTGAAAGGCGCCGGGGGCGCTCTCCGCGCGGCTTGGCGCCCTTTTTCCGCGGCCCGGCGGAAATTTTCGGCTACCGCTTCGACCCAAAACTCGAAGGAGGTAGCAGTATGGTGAAAAAGAATAAGAAGATCTTTCTTTCGCGCATGGCGGAGAGCATCGTGCGCGTAGAAGAGGCAAAAAACCGCGTTTACGGCGTTTCGGCGCTGGAAGCGGCGGAAGCGTACGCCTTTTTGCAGACGGAGGCGGGTGGCATTCCGGCGCGGGAGGCGGAACGCCGCCGCGAACGGTACGGAGCCAACGCGCTCCCCGCGGGCAAAAAGCGGGGCGCGTGGGCGCGGTTTGCGGGCGCGTTCGTTAACCCGTTCACGCTCATCCTGCTCGCGCTGGCGGCCGTTTCGGCAGTCACGGACATCGCGCTCGCCGCGCCGGGCGAAAAGAATTACGTCACCGTCGCCGTGATTTCGGTCATGGTCGCGGTGTCGGGCGCCCTGCGCCTGATCCAGGAAACGCGCAGCAGCGCGGCGGCGGAAAAACTTTCCGCCATGATCACGACCACGGCGTGCGTTTCGCGCGCGGGGGAAGGGAAGCGCGAGATCCCCGTTTCCGAGCTCGTCGTGGGGGACGAGGTGCACCTTTCGGCCGGGGACATGATCCCGGCGGATCTGCGCATCGTCGCGGCGAAGGACCTGTTCGTGGCGCAGTCTGCCCTCACGGGCGAGAGCGCGCCCGAAGAAAAGAGCGCGGCCCCGTGCGCCGACGGCGCATTGACGGGGCGTGCCTGCCTCGCCTTTCTGGGCACGAACGTGGTCAGCGGCAGCGGCGTGGGGCTGGTCGCGGCGACGGGCGGCGAAACGCTGTTCGGCCAGACGGCGAAAACGCTGACGGGCAAGCCCGAAAAGACCGCCTTTGAAAAGGGCGTGAACGCCGTTTCGCATCTGCTCATCGCCTTCATGCTGGCGATGGTGCCGGTGGTGTTCCTGCTCAACGGCTTCACCAAGGGAGACTGGCTGAGCGCCGCCCTGTTCGCGGTCAGCGTCGCCGTCGGGCTGACGCCCGAAATGCTCCCGATGATCGTGACGGCCTGCCTGGCCAAGGGATCGGTGGCGCTGTCCGGCAAAAAGGTGGTGGTCAAAAACCTGAATTCCATCCAGAACCTGGGCGCGATGAACGTGCTCTGCACCGACAAGACGGGCACGCTCACGCAGGACAAAGTCGTCCTCGAGATGCACCTGAACGTGGAGGGGAAGGAGGACGCGCGCGTCCTGTGCCGCGCCTTCCTCAACAGCTATTTTCAGACGGGGCTGAAAAACCTCATGGACATCGCCGTCATCGAGCGCACCGGGCAGCTGCGCGCAAGCGGCGGGATCGCCGAAGAATCCGTCGCCAAATACCGCAAGACGGACGAGATCCCCTTCGATTTCGAGCGCCGCCGCATGAGCGTGGCGGTGACGGACGGCGCGGGCAAGACGCTGCTCATCACCAAAGGAGCGGTGGAAGAGATGCTTGCCGTGTCGTCGTTCGCGGAGATCGGCGGCGAAGTTCGGCCGCTCACCGACGAGCGGAAGCGCGGCGTCCTTTCCCGCGCGGCCGCCCTGAACGAGCAGGGCATGCGCGTGCTCGCTGTGGCGCAGAAACGCCTCGCCGCCGAAACGGGCGTATCCGCCGCCGACGAGGCGGACATGGTGCTCATCGGCTACCTCGCCTTCCTCGACCCACCCAAAGAGACCACGGCCGACGCGGTGGCGCGCCTGCAGCGGCTGGGAGTGGCCGTCAAGATCCTCACCGGCGACAACGAAAAGGTCACCGCCTGCGTCTGCCGCAAGGTGGGGCTGGACGGCGGCGCCATCCTGCTGGGGAGCGATCTGGAAAACTGGAACGACCGGCAGCTGGCCGAGGCGGCGGAGAAGGCGACGGTCTTTGCCAAGCTTTCGCCCGCGCAGAAAGAGCGCGTCGTGCGCGTTCTGCGCGAAAACGGCAGAGTGGTCGGGTTCATGGGCGACGGCATCAACGACGCGCCCGCCATGCGCGCCGCCGACGTGGGCATCTCGGTGGATACCGCCGTCGACATCGCCAAAGAATCGGCGGACGTCATCCTGCTCGAAAAGGACCTGACCGTGGTCGCGGACGGCGTCGTCGAGGGGAGGAAGACGTACGCGAACATGATGAAGTACATCAAGATCACGGCGTCGTCCAACTTCGGCAACATGCTCTCCGTGCTGGCGGCGAGCGCCTTCCTGCCCTTTTTGCCCATGCTCTCGGTGCAGCTCATCCTGCTCAATCTCGTGTACGACATTTCCTGCACCGCGCTCCCGTGGGACCGGGTGGAAGAGGAAGATCTGCGGCGGCCCGCCGTGTGGGAATCGCGCACGATCGCGCGGTTCATGTTCTGTTTCGGTCCGGTCAGTTCGCTGTTCGATATTCTGACATACGTATTGCTGTATTTCGTGCTCTGCCCCGCGCTCTGCGGCGGTCCGTACGCCGCGCTTTCGGATGCTGCGGCCCTCGAGCGGTTCGAGGCGCTCTTCCGCACGGGCTGGTTCGTCGAATCTATTTTCACGCAGGCGCTGGTCATCCACATGCTGCGCGGGAAGAGGTTCCCCTTCGTGCGCGGCGGCGCGTCCCTGCCGGTGTGCCTGTTCACCTTCGGCGGGATCGCCCTGCTGACGGCTCTCCCGTACACGCCCGCGGGCGCCGCGGTGGGGCTGTGCCCGCTGCCGGCCGTCTGTTTTGCGCTGCTGGCGGCCGTCGTCGCCGGATACCTCGCGCTCACCACCCTCGTCAAACATCTGTACATCCGCCGCTGCGGGCGGCTGACGTGACCTCTCCGGCCGGTCGCGCCCGGAAATGTTCGCGCAAGGTCATTCCGGAAAAGCGGCCCGCCGGGCGGCTTTCCGGCAGGCGCCGCAAAAAAAAGAAAGCGCACGCCCTGCTCGCAGGACCGTGCGCTTTTTCGTTGGTGCTTTAGCATGCTCCCCAGTTTTACCGGGGGCAATATGAAATTCAAGTACAGAAGTAGGCAATTTTGGTTCAGAGGGTACGAAGTAAATGCAGTCACATATTTTTATAGACAGCTTTAAATGTTAAATAACCTTGCTTAAAAAACGATCAGCTTGATAATCTTTTGTGTTTCTTGAATCTTTCCGTCGTTCGAGTTTAGGGTTCAAGGGCGGAAGGTGAGTTCGCTTTGTGCTGTTGTGTCGGTGAAACCTGCTAACCCGACTGTGTTTTTAATCCTACCCTTATAAGCAGTGAGAGATCGTAAAGCTTATAATAGGTGGCAATGAGTAGATTTGAGGCGTTAGAGCGGTCGTCCATTGCTATCTTTTATTTTACTAAATATAGCCATTTTTACCATTGACATAATATTTTTCTGATAGTATATTTGAAATGCATTATCCAAAAAATGGAGGGGGAATAGGATGAAACTCTATAAAAAATCAGGTGTTTTGCTATGTGCCTTAGTATTTGTCGCATTGTCGGGTGTTATAATAGCGGCAGCGGAAACGATTCAAAATCCTTTTGATGTGTCGGGGCTAGTGTTCACCGAAAAATATTCCGACAATTTTGATGGTAAGACGAGCGAAGAGATCTATGCAGAATGGAACGGCGTCGTTAAGGCGGAGCGGCCTCAGGCGGTCACGGATGACGGGTGGCTGATGGCGGATTGGGATACAAAGATCGGCGTAGGGTATAGCTTTAAGCAAACGTACCGAAACGTGCGTTACGATTTTGACTTAAAGTACAAATCAACGGGTAGTATAAGCCATGCAACAACGGTTTTTCGTTCAAGTAGTAATGCGGGTAATTTTTATGGTGGATTACAAGCAGGCAGTACGAGCGGCAATGTCAACGGCGTTGCATTCAATTATTTTAATAGTAGCGCTCAGCTTGGCAAAATGACGATCACTGTTGCTGATTCCAAAGGTGAAATCATGAATCAGTGCGCCCAGTTTGAACTCCCGTATCCCCAAAACGTCGATTTTCAGGAAAAAACGCATGTGACCGTCTACGATTTAGACGATCGTCTCTTATTCTTTGTCGAAAATTTGCCTTTTGCCGCTGTGGTGTTTGGCGGGTTGGACGGAGACTTGTATACGGAAGGTACGGTGTATGGTTCCGACGGCAATTTGGTGGGGACATTTCAAAAGACTGTGCGCCGTGAAAGTAATTTCGCTATTACCGCAAGATATAGCGAAGTCAGTTTGGACAATTTTGTGATAGCTCAACAACCCGCTCCGATTGAATATATCGAGCCAATCAAGACGTCGGTCGTATACGGAACGCCTTATGCGGAAGCGTTGAACAAGCTGCCAAATAGAGCTTGGGTGACGTTTGGCGACGGTGCTGAGGGGTACATGGATATAACGTGGGACACAGAGCCGTCCGGGTATGACGGATCTGTGCCCGCGAAATATAAAATTTACGGAACACTCTCTTCTGATTTATTTTTGACAAACGGTACCGAGCGTGTGGTAGCCGAGGTAAATGTGTTGGAAAAAATAGATCCTATTGAAAGCGGTGAAACCGTTTTATATCAATATATGCCGTATGAAGACCAATTGCATATGGGATACATTTTGCAGACAAAAACCGGTAAACTTATCGTGGTTGACGGGGGATGGGTGCAATCCGGCGGCCCGGATCAGGGTCTGTTCAGCGAGTTGAAACGTATCAGCGGAACCGATCACCCTGTTGTTGACGCTTGGTTCCTTACACATATCCACGCAGACCATGTCAGTGAATTTATTCGCATCGCCAATGAAAATGCGGAAAATATTACAGTAAAAAACATTTATGCGCATTTTCCCACGCAGGAGCAAGTTTATAAATTGGAGCCGCCGCAGGGAAATGACGATTTATATAAACGATTTGTTTCTGCCTTTGATACGTTTATGGGGGAAGGCGCTTATGATGCTTATCAGCCTGTGGAGCGCGGTGACGTCATTGTTGTCGATGACATTATTATCGAGATTTTACAAGTGCCGAACGGGAGCGAACCGAGTATAAACGATACGTCTATGCCTTTCCGTATGACGATAGACGGGCAGACGATCACCTTTTTGGGAGACCTTGCCGAAATGGGTGGAGATCGGTTGTATGAGGATTGGGGCAGTAAGCTGAAATGTGACATCGTACAGATGGCACACCATGGGCAGGATGGTGTCGACGAAAACGTTTATCAAATGATAGATCCATCCGTTTGTTTGTGGCCTACACCTATTTGGCTTTGGGATTGTCAGGAAGGGGGGAGTTATCGTACATGGGAAACCAAAGAATGGATGGCCAAACTCGATGTTAAGCAGCACGTTGTTGCAGGTATCGAGGGAACGGTTGCACTTAAATTTCCTTTGGATCTGAATACATACCAGCCTGCAGAAATCATCGGCGTCAATTATACCGCCAATATTTACGTTCAGCAGGGTATACCACTTTCTGGCCTGCCCGAAACCGTCTCAGTGCTGGACAATCTCTTGAACGAGCGGTCGGTCGGCGTTGAGTGGATTTTGGAAGGTTTTGATACGAATATGGCTGGCGAATATATTATTACGGGTAATTTGGTATTGGAAGATGAATTATTGCAGAATTCACAAGGACTGACAGCTTCCGTAAAAGTAGTTGTTTATAACGACAACGAGACTACTCTCATTGATTTTGAAAACGGATTGCAGGACTTTGATTCTTATTATATCGAAGATACTGCGGTGAGCATGCAAGGTGTAGCCCGTGATTTTTCAAAAAACTGGACTGTGCAAGACGGACGGCTGATAAGGGTCAACGATCTTACGGGCCCCGAAGGCGGAACAAACCAAGTGGCGATCCTCACCTATAACAAACAAAAGTTCAGCAACTTTATGCTTTCCGTAGATGTAAAAATGGGCGGGGATTCTTACTGGTGGCCGGTGGTTGCAATCTTGCAACAGGAAAACAATGGAAGTTACTTTCTCTCCGACGGGTTGGGACTGTTCATTCAGCAATCCGGTGTGGCAACGATATGGGGCTCCGGTATCAGCAATCCGATAGAAGGGCAGCCTATCTCTGGTTATAAAAATAATTCCATACACAATATTACCGTTACGGTGCTGGGTGGTCGGCTATCGTTTTATGTGGACGGAACCTTGGCGCTTAACTATCAGATACCGTCGGATATTTCCTCGGAAGGCTATATCTCGCTGATGTCTGTCAATAACGGTTCTATGTTTAACAACTTGGTCATTCGCGAAGTCATGGCATCGGACATTACGAAATTGAATGAGACAATCGCACGAGCCGAGGCCCTCGCTGAGGCGAACTTCTTCTATGGCTGGAAAGATTTTCAGGAAGCTCTCATGAACGCTAAAACCGTGAATGCTTTCGTTCCTCAATCAAAGATAGACGATGTCTGTATAAATCTAGAAGCCGCCATGCAGGCTTTGATTCCCGTAGGCAATCCCGAATCGTTACGGATTGCTGTCGAGGAAGGTGCGGCGTTGTTACCGAATGACTATACACAGGCATCTTATGCTGTGTTTGCCGCCTGTTTGGATGCAGCCGAAAGTTTGCTTGCATATCCTGCTTCGCAGGATATGCTGAATGATTCACTGAAAGCGGTCAATGCGGCAAGGCAGGCATTGGTCAAACTTGGAGATAAGGGGGAACTGTCGGCAATAATTAACGAATACGGTGTGATCGAGCGTGGTTCTTATACCGAGGAGTCGTGGGCCAAATTTACCGAAGCACTTGAAAATGCAAAAGCAGTCGCCGCAAAGGCAGAGGCGTCTGAGGAAGAAATCGATTTTGCCGTACAGGTGCTCAATGATGCGAAGGCGGCTTTAAAGGATGAACAGAAACAGGGCTGTCAATCGGCGCTTGCTGGCGAAAATTTTTCTATAGCAATCGTTGCCGTTGTTTTCCTTTCGTTTTTGGTAATGGTCATGAAAAAAAGAACATGATAAAAAACGCCTATTGCGGTTCGACAAATAAGGGTTGAATTGCAATAGGAGTTTTGTCTGCGATTCATCGTACGCCAACCGCGATAATTCGATGCGATGCTATTACTGAAAAAATTAACAGCACACAACTTCCGGCAGTATGATACGGACGGCATAATGGTTATCATCCAGACAAATTAATCAGCAAAAAAAGAAAGCGCACGCCCTGTTCGCAGGACCGTGCGCTTTCTTTTCGTTTACTTTTCCGGCGGTTTGTTGTAAAATGGCGGCAGGGCAAAGATCCGCAGAGGAGGCACACCATGAAAAAAGTAAAGATCACCGTCATGAAGACGGCGTGCTACACGGACCTGATCGGGCGGTACGAAAATCCGATTCTGCACGCCTGCGACATGCGGGAAGGGCAGGTGTTTATCGCCGACGGCTGGAAGCGGCCGCCGGATTTCTGCGAAAGCGCCTGGGAAAGCGTCTCCGCCTTCGTGATGGCGCTCGCCCACGGCGGCGAAAATCTGTACGGAGGCTGGATGAAGGATCCGCGCTCGGCCATGATCTCCTGCAACGACGGGTTCCGCCCCGTCAGTTTTCTGCTGGAAGCGACGGACGAGGAAGCGGACTGAAAAAAATCCGTACGACCGGGCCGGGCGAATTGCGGCCGATCCCCGGGGCAGGGCCTGAAAAGGTCCCAGCCGTTCCGGGCGTAAAAATATTCCGTTCCCGGGCGTAAAAAAGAGAGAGGATTGAAAACCGCCTCTCTTTTTTCTCTGTTTTTTCGGGGAAGGGAACTTTCCCGCGCGTTTCCGGCCGCGGGCGGGTCAGGAAAGTTTTGCGCCGCACTGCGGGCAGAAGCGCGAGGGGCTGTCGGCGGACAGGGCGGCTCCGCACTGCGGGCAGAACTTCGGCGCGGCGGTTTTGGCGGTCGGTTCCGGGCTGCCGGGCGCCGGCGCGGCTTCCGCGGGTTCGGGCGCGGCCGTGCTTGCCGGCGCCGGCGCGGCGGGCGTATTTGCCGGCAGAGGGGCGCCCATCGACGCCGCGGCAAAGGCGTTGAACAGTTTCGCCTGTTCGGCCCGGGCCTCTTCTTCGCTGACTTCGATGCCCTCTTTGACGAGCATGATGTCCGCGACGAGGCGATAGCCGGCGAGGTTGCCCGTCTCGATGAGCTTGCGCGCGACGGCCGCCGCGTTGGGCGTGTAGCCGAGCAGGGAGATCAGCAGCACCTTTTCCTGCTGTTTTACGACCTGCACGATCCGTTGCAGCTGGCCGTAGCGGGACGCCTTTACCGAAAGGATCATCCAGGGGATGGCGGGCAGGAACAGCAGCGTGAAGGGGAATAGGATCTTGAGCGCCTTGTTGTATTTTTGGCTTTTGGTTTCCAGGTCGGGGACGATGTACTTTTCGGGGAAAGGGGAATACATGGCTTGCCTCCGTCGGTTTTTTCCATTGTAACACAGTTTGCGGACAATTTCAATACTTTTTCGGCAAAAGCCTTCCGCAGAGCGCTTTTGCCGGGCGCGGGCCTTGTTGACAGGTTGCCCGCCCGTATGGTATAATTGAACGGAAAAACGCCCGCAGACGGCGGGCACGATCAAAAAAGGACCGGTTCCATGTTCAAAGCGGACGATTACAGAATGAAAGCCAAGGCGCTTTCGGATACGCTGGAAGAGACCAAAGAGGCGCTCGACATCGATATTTTGCGGGGCAAGCTGGCCGAACTGAAGGCCGAGCAGGAAAAACCCGAGGTTTGGCAGGACATCGAAAAATCGGCCAAACTCGGCCGCGAGATTTCTTCGGTGGAGGGCAAGGTCGCCTCGTACGACAGGGGCAAAAAGGCGCTCGATGAGGTGTACGAGGTCATCGACCTGATCGAAGAGACGGGCGAAGAAGATCTCGTGCCCGAGCTGGATACGCTCATCACCACGGCCGAAAGCGACCTCGAAGACATGCGCATCCGCTCTCTTCTGCGCGGAAAGTACGACACGTGCAACGCCCTGCTGACCCTGCATTCGGGCGCGGGCGGCACCGAAAGCTGCGACTGGGTTTCGATGCTGTACCGCATGTACACCCGCTATGCCGAGCGCAGCGGCTTCAAGGTGACCGAACTCGACCGCCTCGACGGCGACGAGGCGGGCATCAAGAGCGTCGACTTCAAGATCGAAGGCGAAAACGCCTACGGGTACCTGAAAGCGGAAAAGGGGGTGCACCGCCTGGTGCGCATTTCGCCCTTCGACGCGAACAAACGGCGGCACACGTCCTTCGCCTCCCTCGAGGTCATGCCCGAGATCGAGGACGAGGGCGACGTGGAGATCCGCAGCGAGGATCTGAAGGTGACCACCTACCGCTCTTCGGGCGCGGGCGGGCAGCACATCAACAAGACCGAATCGGCCATCCGCATCCAGCACGTTCCCACGGGCATCGTCGTTTCCTGCCAGAACGAGCGTTCGCAGATGCAGAACCGCGAAATGGCGATGAAGATGCTGCGTTCCAAACTCATCGAACTGCGCGAGAGCGAGCGGCTGGCCAACGAACAGAACCTGAAGGGCGAGATCAAAAAGATCGAGTGGGGCAGCCAGATCCGCAGTTACGTGTTCTGCCCGTACACGATGGTCAAGGACCACCGCACGGGGTACGAGGTGGGCAACATCCAGGCCGTAATGGACGGCGACATCCAGCCCTTCATCATCGATTATCTGAAAAAGAGCTGAATCGGGAAAAAACCGTGCCGGAAAAACGGGCCGCGGCGAACGGGCCGTCTTCCCGCGTTTTTCCGGCGCCGCGGGCGCTGCCCGCAGGGTGAGCGATGAAAAAATACTTTCAATACCACCGCCGCACGCCCAACGCCGTGTTTTTCGGCGTGCTGGGCGCGGTGTTCGCGGCGCTCGGGGTTTTGGCCTTCTGGGCGCTGGAGGGCGGAACGGCGGTCGGCATCGTTCTGATCGCCTTCGGCGTGCTGCTCGCGGTGCTGCCGCAGGCGGCGATCTTCGCGCGCTACGGCATCCGCGGCGGTTGCGTGCGCTGCCAAAAACGGGGCGTGCCCCGCAGGATCCCCCTCGGCGACGTCGGCGCCGCCGCCGTGTGCGTGTACGACGAATACCGCCGCTGGAAGGGCTTCCGCCCCGCCGAAGTGCAGGGCAGCGGCGGGCAGACCTTCACCGTTCCCGCCATCGTACTGCTGCGCGCGGTCAAAGAGGACGAGCTCGACCTGTGCGACACGCGCACGAACACGCGCCTGACCCACCGCGGCGCGGTGCTGGCGGACATGCTGCTCGACTTTTCGTTTCTGGAAGAGCTGTGGAAAGACGAGGCGTTCGCGGGCGAAGTGTATGTTTCCGAATACATCTACGCCATGTACCGCCCCGCCTTCGACGAGTTGTTCCAAGGCAGCGGGCGCGTCCACGTCTACGACCGCATCCCCAAAGCGTTCAAAGAGGCGCGGAAAGCGGCCAAATGAGGGCGGGAGGCCCTCATTTTTTATCGGCCGGCGCCCGTTCGGGCGCGATCGGCAGAATGTATGCAGGTCCGGTCGGCCGGTTCCGCGCGGGGCGGCAGGGCTGCCCCGGTGCGGGCGGAAAAACAATGGGAGGTACAGAGCCATGGGGTATGCCGAACGGTTTGCGGGCTTGCCGCTCAAAGACGAGCCATTGATCCTGGGCATCGAAAGTTCGTGCGACGAAACGGCCGCGGCCGTCATCCGCGGGCGCCGGCTGCTCTCCGACGCGGTGATCTCGTCGGCGGCGGTGCAGGCCGAATACGGCGGCGTCGTGCCGGAGATCGCCTCCCGCGCGCACACC
>CALVHP010000053.1 GCA_944328405.1 uncultured Clostridia bacterium | reverse complement strand
CTGCACGCCGCTCTTGAGTTCGTCCTGCAGGCGGTCGGCGACCAGTTTTTCGACCTCTTCGTCGGTCAGCTCGGGGCAGGTTTCGCGGAAGTGCTTTTCAAACTTATCGCGGCTGACGCGCAGGTATGTGCCGAGGTCGCGGATATCCACCGACTGCCCGCCGTACTGCGAGCAGGCGACCGCCGCGATGATCTGCGTGACCACCGTGCAGGCGACCTGGAAGCTCTTCGGGCTTTCGATGAGTTTGCCGTTCATGACGGTGCCGTTGTCGAGCATGTCGCCGATGTTGATGAGGCAGCAGTTGAAGATGGGCTGGATGAAGTAGTCGGCGTCGTGGAAGTGCAGAACGCCCTCTTCGTGCGCCTTGGAGATCTTTTCGGGCAGGAGGATACGGCGGGTGAGGTCTTTGGACACTTCGCCCGCGATGAGGTCGCGCTGGGTCGCCGCGGCGAGCGCGTTTTTGTTGGAATTCTCCTCCATGACGTCTTTATTGGCGTTGGAGATGAGGCTGAGGATCGCCTCGTCCGTGGTGTTCGCCTTGCGCACGAGCGCGCGGTTGTAGCGGTAGATGATGTACGTTTTGGCGAGGCTGTAATGGCCCTGCTCCATCAGCTTTTCTTCGATGATATCCTGGATATCCTCGACGAGCATGCGGCGCTTTTTCTTCCCCTCGATGTAGGAAAGGATGGACTCGATCTCCCCTTTTTCCGCCCGTTCCTGCGGCTCGACTTCGGCATTGGCTTTGCCGATGGCGATCGCGATCTTTGTCCGGTCGTAATCGACGACGGTTCCGTCTCTTTTGATGACTTGCACGGTAGTTGCCCCTCTGTGTTTTTTCGTTCCTTACTATTATAGCACCTTGGCAAAAAAAAACTGTCGCTTTTGCAACAGTCACCGGAAAATACAATATCTTGTATATTCTGCCCAAAAACGAGCGCAAAATGTGCGAATGAAACAAAAGCGCGTTCAGCCCAGAACGCCGAACGGGCGGGCGCGCGAGGCCTGCGCGCGGACGGAGATCTCGATTTTTTCGCCGCGGCCGACGCGGAGTTCGACCGCGCCTTCGAGCTCGAAATAGGCGGAAAGAACGCGGCGCAGGTCGCGTTCGAGCACGCGCTCGCACTCGGCGGAGAGGGGCGCGGCGGAGCGTTCGAGAAGGGTGCGGGCGCGTTCGGCGCCGTCGGTGCGTCTGTTCATGGCGATCTCCTTTGCCCCCGCACGGGGCTTGCGCCGCTGCTACAGGTTCTTTTTCAGCGAGCGGCGGATGCTGCCGAAAAAGCCGTCGTACTTTCCGGTAACGTTGTACAGTTTGCGGGTATGCCCCGCGACGTTGGCCGCCAGCAGGCGGAAGGCCTTCTGCGCGCCCCGCCCCGTTTCGCCGAGGAACACGTCGTCCTCCTGCGGGACGATGCCGATGAGCGGGATCTTCAGGATGGAAGCGATCTCGCGCGGCGGAAGGATCTCGCCGCCGACGACCATGTCTCCGCGCACCATGTTGATGACCAGATCGATGCTCTTGAGCTTGTAGCTCTGCAGCACGGCGATCACTTTGTCGGCGTCGCGCAGGGAGGAAATGTGCGGCGTGGTGACCACGAGCGCCTCGTCCGCGGCGGCGGCGGCGCGGTGAAAGCCCACTTCGATGCCCGCGGGCGAATCGATGAGGACGTAGTCGAAGCGGGGCGCAAGCTGGTCGAGGATGAGGCGCACCGCCTGCGGCGAGATGTATTTGCCCGGGTCGGTATGGTTGGAGGCGAGCACGAACAGGTTGGGGTATTCGGGATGCTGCGCCAGGGCCTGCCGCGGGCGGCAGCGGCCCTCGATGGCGTCGACGATGTCGTACGGGCAGAGGTCTTCGACGCCGCAGACGACATCGATGTTGTTCAGCCCGAAATCGGCGTCCGCCAGGATGACCCGCTCGCCCATCGCCGAAAGGCGCATGCCCAGATTCACCGCGACGGTGGTCTTGCCGACGCCGCCCTTGCCGGAAGTGAGAACGATCTTGCGCGCCAATGCCTTGCTCCTGTGAAACGATCAATACTTTCCACCAGTATACGATAGCCGCGGAGACGAAAATTGCCGCACGTGCGCGAAAAAACGGAACTTTTGCCGAAACCACCGCCGCCGCCCCGCAGGGACAGAAAAAACCGCCCGCGCGGCGGCCTCGGCCGCGCGCGGGCGGTAACGCTTGTTCTGATCTTGCCCGCGGCGCAGGCGCGCGGGTGCCCCGGGGCCGCGGACGGTCAGCGGGCGCGGTCTTCGAGGGCCTTGCGGTCGATCTTGCCGATCAGGTTCACGGGCAGGCGGTCCAGGACGACGATGTCTTTGGGCACGGCGTAGGCGATGAGCAGGCGGCGGCACAGCGCCAGGATCTCCTCCCGGCAGGTCTCCCGGTCGGCGCCGTCGCGGCATTCGACGTACAGGCGGACGACCTGGCCCTTCACGGCGTCTTCCACGCCGACGGCGCACGCCTTTTTCACGCCGGCGCACTGCATGGCGACGCTTTCGATCTCGGAGGGGTAGACGGGCACGCCGCTCACCTTGATCATGTTTTTGATGCGCTGTTTGAAATAGAGGTAGCCGTCCTTGTCCAGCCAGCCGTAATCGCCCGTTTTCAGCCACTTCACGCCGTCGATGACCTCGAAAGGCGAGTAATCTTCATGCAGATAGCCGAGCATGAACTGGTCGGAAGAGAGGTAGATCTCCCCCACTTCGCCGGCGGGGACTTCCTTGCCGTCCTTCACGATCTTCACGCGCGTGCCCGAAAGCGGGTAGCCGATGGAATTTTCACGGTGGTGCGCGAGGGTGTTCACCAGGCACACGGTGACCGTTTCGGTCAGACCGTAGCCCACGTACATGCGCGCGCTGCTGCCGCCCTTTTCGAGCGCCTCATTGAAATCTTCGATGAGCGTGGCGGGGACGCTGTCGCCGCCGACGTAGACGTCTTTGATGTGGGAAAGGTCGGCGTTGACGAAGGAAGGCTCGGCGAGCAGCTTCAGAAACATGGTCGGAACGCCGGTGAGGATGTTGGCGCGGCTTCTGACGATCTGCCGCGCGCTCATTTTGGCCGAAAAGCGGATGCACATGACGTTGGTGCGGCGCATCATCATGCACATATGCATGTTGATGCACAGGCCGAACCCGTGGAAGATGGGCAGAACGTTGTACAGCGCCGTGTAATTTTCCAGCGGTTCGCTCAGAAATTCTTCGGCCTTGGCGCACAGGCGGTTGAACACGAGGTTGTTGTGCGCGATGATCTTCGGCTCGCCCGTCGTGCCGCCGCTGGCCAGGTAGACGGCCGGCTCGTCTTTGCCGAACGACGCCGACGGCATGCGCGGGTTTTTGCGGTCTTTGAGGTATTTTTCGAAGCACGGGTAGCCGAAAGCGGCGCGCTTTTGGGTGAGGCGGTAGTACAGGCTGCCCGCCGCGCCCATGTAGCGGGCGCTGTCGCTCACCAGCGTGGGCACGCCGAAGTTGTAATGGCCGCATTTGTACAGGTCGTACACCAGCACGAGCTTGCTCGAGGTGCGCGCCGCGCTCTCTTTGAGTTTTTCGGGCGGGATGTACGGGTGCACGAGGTTGACCGCCGCGCCCAGTTTGTTCGCCGCGTAAAACGCCAGCAGCGCCGCGGGCGAGTTGGGCATGCACAGCGTGACCGTGTCGCCCTTGCCGATGGAAAACTCGGCGGCGAGGTTGTCTGCCAGCCGGTCGATGAGGGAAAACACCCGTTCGAAGGTATAGGTTTTTCCGTAGAAGGAGATCGCGTCGCTCACGGCGCTGTCCGAAAGATTCAGAAGAACGGCGTCGTACATCGAGCAGGTTTCGGGAAGTGCGTTCATAAACAGGACCTTTGCCATGGATTTGCCCGCGGCCGCGGCGCGCAGGCAGGCGCTTGATCTGGGCGCAGAAGGGGCCGCGCGTCAGGAAAAGAGAAGCGAGGCTGCCGCGAGGATCGCCAGCACGGCGGGGATGACCACCATGTGCGCGATGTAGATGACGGCCGCGTGGCGGCCGAAAAAGCAGAGCCCGCTGTTCCACGCGCCGTTCAGCCGCGAAAAGGCCCAGCGCGCGCGGGTGTGATAGGCGAACATACCGACCAGCCCGCCGATGAGGATGAACGCCGCATAGGGCAGGACGGGGAAATAGTCGCCGCCGTAAAAGCGTTCGAGGCGGAAGCCGCGCAGTTCGATGAACACGGACTGAAAGATCTTCTGCCCGTCCGACAGGCCCTCCGGGGGCGTATAGGTGGAGACGAAATGCCAGGGGCTGGCCGCATACCAGTCTCCCCACAGGGCGAAGTAGGCCGCCAGGAGCCCGACGCCGACCAGCCCGGGCAGCAGCCGCAGGGCAAAGCGCGCGCGGCCGCACCGCTGCGGGAGCGCGCCGCCGATCGCCTGCGCGGCGTTGTCGATGACGGCGTAGAGCAGGACGCCCGCGGCGATCATGTGGATGACGCCGAAAAAGATGGTCATGTTCGAGCCGGTCAGCTCGGACAGGACCGAAGTGACGGCCGAAAGCCCCGCCGCCACCAGCGCCAGCGGGATGAAGCGGCGGAAGTTGCCGCGCGTGAGGGTGCAGCTGACGCCGCAGAGCAGAAAAAAGAGCAGGATGACGACCTCGCGCACGTTGTTGCGCAAATCCCAGTTCCAGTATTCGAGCGCGAAGGGGCGGAGCCCGTCGAACAGCGAGGTGCCGAGCACGCCGTTGATGACGGGCATGACGTCCCACAGGCAGTACATGAAGTGGTCGAACACCATCAGCACGACGCACAGCCCGCGCAGGAAATCGATCTCCCAGAACCGGTCCTTCCAACGCCCCGCGTAGCGGCGCACCATCGTCGTATAGCCGGCGCGGCCCGGATTTTGTTCGTTGATCCCGCTGCAAATCATAAAATCAGTGTATCATTTCAGGGGACGGATGTCAAATCCTCGGCGCCGCCGCCGAAGATTTCATCGAAAAGAGCGCGCAGCTCTTCCAGGCTCGGGCAGGCCAGCAGACGGGCGCGCCAGCGCGCCCCGCCCCGCGCGCCGCGCAGGTAAAAGGCCGCCAGCTTGCGCACCTGCACCAGCGTGAACCGTTCCCCGTAAAAGGGAAGCATGTCCGCGATCTGCCCCTCGAGCGCCGCGCGGCGGTCCCAGTCTCCGCCGCCGCCCAGCACCTCGGCGAACGCGTGCGGGTCGTACATCGCCGCCCGCGCGAGCATCACGCCGTCGGCGCCCGTCTTTTCGAGCATGGCGAGGGCGTCCGCGCGCGTGAAGACGCCGCCGTTGGCCACGACGGGGATGCGCACGGCATTTTTGGCCGCGGCGATCGCGGCATAGTCTGGCTCGCCCGCGTACATCCTGTCGCGGGTGCGGCCGTGCACGGTGATCATGTCGGCGCCCGCGTCCTCGCACAGTTTTGCGAAGTCCGCCGCCACGATGTGCTCCGCGTCCAGCCCGATGCGGAATTTGACGGTGACCGCCTTGCCGCTCTTTTTGCAGGCGGAAACGATCTTTGCGGCGCGCGGAAAGTCGGCCAGCAGGGCGCTCCCCTCCCCGTTGCGGAACACCTTGGGCACGGGGCAGCCCATATTCAGATCGACGACGGCAAAGGGCGCGAGGTCTTCGCTCTCGCACGCGGCGCGCAGCACGTCCGGGTCGCCGCCGAACAGCTGCGCCGCCGTCTGCGGTTCGGACGGGTCCTTGTACAGCAGGCGGCGCGTCGCCTCGTTGTTGTACAGCAGGCCCCGGGCGCTGACCATCTCGGTAAAGCACAGGCCCGCCCCGAAGGCGTAGCACAGCTTGCGGAAGGCGAAATCGGTATACCCCGCCAGCGGCGCGCAGAATACGTTGTTCGGCGCGGTGTATGTATTTCCGATGCGCAGCGGCGCGCCCAAAGCGGTCACATTTTTCATGGAACGTCAGTCCTTTTTCGGCGACGAGCCGTCTTCAGACGCCGCTTGCGGCGCCGCGGAGGAGGGCGTTGCTTCGCCCGCGTTTCCCCTGCCGGAGAGCTTTTCCGCAGCGGAAACTTCCGCCGCTTTGGCGCGCTCGTAATACGCCCACAGCTCGTCGGCAGGAAGGCCGCGCATCTGTTTGCCGTCGGCGGCGATCAGCGCCTCGGTCGCGCAGAAGCGCGCGATGAACTTGTCGGTGCCGGCGCGCAGGCTCTCTTCGCAGTCCGCCCCCGCGAGCCGACCCACGTTCACCGCCGAAAAGAGCAGATCGCCCGCCTCTTCGGCGATGTGCGCCGCGTCGCCGCCGCGCAGGGCGTCGAGCAGCTCGGCCAGTTCTTCCCCCACCTTTTCCGCAGCCTCGGCGGCATCCCGGAAGTCGTAGCCGTAATCGGCGGCGCGCTTTTGCGCCTTCTGCGCGCGCATCGCCGCGGGGAAGGCGGAAGGCACGTCGCGCAGGCGCTGCGCGCCCGTGGTCTGTCCCTTTTCGGCGGCCTTGTTCTTTTCCCATACAGAGAGAGCGCCCGCCTCGCTTTCGGCGCGGTCTTTGCCGAAGATGTGCGAATGGCGGAAGATGAGTTTGCGGCACACCTCGCTGGTCACGTCTTCGGGGGTAAAGGCGCCGCGCTCTTCGGCCAGAACGGAGTGGAAGGCGCCCTGCATGAGCACGTCGCCCGTCTCTTCGCAGATCTTGCCGTCGTCTTTGAGGCCGATCGCGTCGACCAGTTCGTACGCCTCTTCGAGCATGTTGCGGCGGATGCTCTCGTGCGTCTGGGCCCGGTCCCACGGGCAGCCGCCCGGCGCGCGCAGCAGGCGTAGCAGGGCGACGAGGTCGTCGTAATCAAAGCGCTCTTTTTGCAGGAACGGGATCTCCCCCATCACGACGGCGCAGGTCGCGTCATAGGCGGGAAGGCGGTCGATCTCGTACGCCTTCATTTTTTTCGCCCGGCCGCCGCGCACGAAAAAGACGGGCGCCTCGTCGCCGAACAGGTCGCACAGGCGCAGCTTGACGTCGCCGGCGACGAAGGCGCAGTCGACGTCGTACACGCACAGGGGCAGGAAGGGCCGCGCCCCTTCGCGGATGCCGTAGGCGGACAGGGCGCAGCGGTCGCGGCAGGAAACGCGCGCCGCGGCGAAGGCGGCGGAGGATTTGGAGACGCCGTCGGCCACGCGCGCCGTGCGGTCGCGCCGCAGGAGGATCTGGGCGGACACGTCTTCGGTCACGCTGCCGTCCACGCAGTAAACGACGTCGCCTTCTTTGGCGGCGTCGAGCACGCAGGCGGCGAGTTTGCGGTTGAGGGCATCGAAGCTGCGGCAGCGCCCGTACACGCCGTCCAGCGTTTCCGGGGGGACGCCGGACGCGGCGACGGACGCGAAGGCGGCCGCGGAGACGGGCGTTTCGCGGGTGCGGAGGATGACCTTCGCGCCCGAGCGGAGAGCGGCGGAAGCCGCCGCGGTGAGGTCGCCGGGGTCACACCCCAGCCCTACGATCGTGATCATGGCGTTTTCTCCTTAGGAACGGGCGCAGCTCTTCAGCCGTGAACGCGCCGAACGCGACGGCGAGCAGCAGGTAGACGGCGGAAGAAACGGCGAAGATGAGGAGCACGTGCGCGTTCCGCAGGGGCCAGGCCGCGGCCGCGCAGGCGGCGCCCGCGAGCGCGAATTTCAGGAAGTACCCGGCCGCGCGCGTGCGGTTTTCCCGTTCACGAATACTATACACCAGATCGACGAAAAGCGCAACCAAATAACAGGCGGCGGAGGCATATGCCGCGCCCAGAACGGAGATCTGCGGGACGCGCAGCAGGATGCATTCGAGAATGAGTTTGACGGATACGGCGAGCGTCATCGCCGCGGCGGCCGTCTTGGCGCGGCCCATGCCCGTCAGGCAGGCAGAGAGCGTCTGCGTCAGGGCCAGGAACACCGAAGAGAGGGCCGAGGCGCGGACCAGGCGCGCGAGCATCGCCCCTTCCGCCCCCGCAATGGAGCGGAACAGGAAGCCGGCGAGCTGGGACGGGTAGCACAGGAGAAAGGCGGCCGCCGGCAGGGATACGAAGAGGGTGCATTTGACGGCGAACAGCGCCTTTTCTTCCGCGGCGGAGGCGTTGCCGCGGGCGCACAGCGCCGCGAGGGCGGGCACGCTGGCCGCCGCCAGGCCGTAACAGACGGAGACGGGCAGGTTGATCAGCGTGGCCGCGCCGCCCGAATACAGGCCGTAGAGAGCCGTCGCGTTTTCGGCATAGCGCCCGACCAGGCGGACGATGAGGATGCTGTCGAGAATGTTGGACAGGGGCAGGATGCCCGCCGCCACGGCAACGGGGACGGTGGCGCGCAGCAGGCAGGACGGAGACGGGCGCGAGGACGCGTCCGGATAAAGCGGCAGGCCCGTGCCGAACGAAGAGCCGCCGCGCAGAGAGGCGCCCCACGCCCCGCCCGAACGGGCAGCCGCCCCCTGCCGGCGGAACAAAAACGCGCGGATGCGCAGGTGCCCCGACGCGCAGAAGAACATGAACGCGACCGCCGCCGCCTCGCTGAGGGTCACGGCAAAGAGAGTGTACGCGACGGCGCGGGAAACGTCCTGCGCGAACAGGTGCGCAAAATAGAGGCCGAACCCGATCTTGACGGCCTGTTCGAGCACCTCGGACAGCGCCGTGGGAACGAAATTGCTGCGCCCCTGGAACCAGCCGCGGAAACACGAAAGCGCCGATACGAGCGCGACGCCGGGCGCCAGGGCGCGGTAAGCCGCCGCGGCCGCCGGCTCGCCCTGGGCGGCGCTCATCGCCGGGGCGAGAAAAAACATCGCCGCGCTGCCCGCCAGGCCGATCGCGGTAAAGAGAAGCAGCGAGCGGTGCAGCAGGCCCTCCGAACGCGCCAGATCGCCGGACGCCTCCGCGCGCGAAACGGCGCGGGCCAGGCCCGAAGGGATGCCCGTCGCCGAAAGCGTGAGCAGCAGGCAGTACAGCGGATAGGTCATCTGGTAGATCCCCAGCCCCGTGCCGCCCAGGATGTTGGCCAGCGGGATGCGGTAAAACGCGCCCAGGATCTTGGCGAGCGCGCCGCCCAGAGAGATGATCAGCGCGCCTTTGAGGAAGCTCTGCTTTTTCATATGTACCGCGCGGCAGAAAAGCGCGGGGGCGGCGCCGCAGCGCCGCCCCCGCACGGGCCGAAACCGCCGGCGGCTTCTTTCAGTCGAACTGATTGGCGAGGATGTCGGCCGTGAGGCGGCACAGTTTGACGGCGCCGCTCTCCATGCGGGCCCCTTCTTCCGCCGCCAGCAGCGACACTGCGCCGAGGCAGTCTCCGCCGGATACGATGGGCACGATGATCTGGGCCGTGATCGTGCCGGCGCCGTCCTCGGTGAGGGGCACAATGTCGCCCCCTTCGGCGAGGTTGGCGATGTAGCTGCGCCGGTCCTGCATGATCTTTTCGAGCTGGCCGGAAATGTGCTTTTTGGCATAGTCCTTGCGGCCGTCGCCCGAAGCGTAGAGCACCTCGTCTGTGTCGCAGATGACGGCGAGATAACCGCTCAGATCGTTCAGAGAGCGCGTCGTTCCTTCCGAAAATTTTTCAAGCGTGGCGATGGGCGAATATTTTTTGAGCATGAGCTCGTCCCGGTCCGTAAAAATCTCCAGAGGGTCGCCGTCCTTGATGCGCAGGGTGCGGCGGATCTCCTTGGGGATGACCACGCGCCCGAGTTCGTCGATCCTGCGCACGATTCCCGTTGCTTTCATACTTTCCTCCCTTTCGCCGGCGCCCGCGCATGGCGCGCCCCGGCCGTTACACCACCCATTATGAGGATTTTCCGCCCTTTTATTCCCGGGAT
>CALVHP010000052.1 GCA_944328405.1 uncultured Clostridia bacterium | reverse complement strand
CTGCGGTTTTTGCTGTATGTGCTGGCGTTTTCGCGCCGGGACAAGTGACCGCAGAGGACGATACAAGCCGCCGCCGCGCGGCGGCGTTCCTCTTCCCGAACGAAAACGGGGCCCGCGCAGATCGCGCGGGTCCCGTTTGTTTTATTGTCTTCTGAAATCAATATTTGTCGACCGTGATGTCGGAGATGATAAGTTTGGCGACGGGAACGGAGAAGCCGTCGTCCACTTCGTAATACCCGACGTCGGTCAGGTCGTCGGCGATGCGCACGATGTTGTCATCGGTCACCGTTTCGGTGAAGGTGAAATCTTCGTTCTCTTCCTGCATGGCGGTCGTATAATCGGAGATGGCCGTCATCAGTTCGCTGAAACGCGTCTGCGAAGCGCTGTCCGCCAGTTCGCCGAAGATGCAGTACGAACTTTCGCTCGCGCCCGAAGAACCTGTATAGATGTAGAACATGCTCGTGACGCTGTTGTTGTAGTAGTTGACCTCGCGCACCGCGCTGCCGCTCGACGACCGGCCGTAGATGAGGCGGGAAGGAACGTCTGCACGGGTCAGGTAGGTGTACGTGCCCAGCGCGCCGGACGTGTTGGTCAGGCCGGTGCCGTTCTCCACCGAAAAGCCGTTGCTGCTCGTTTCGCCGTAGAGGCGGTTGAGGGGCTTCGTCTGGTCGCGGTCGAGCCAGGTGGAGACGTGTTCGAGGGTCACTTCCCCTGCCTCGTTCGTGGTGGCGGCCGTGTAATCGAGAGCCTGCAGCTCGTCGTAGTTGCTGTTTTCGAGATCCTCGTAGGTGTAGCCGCCGCCGACCATGCGGTCGCTGCGGTAATCGTGGATGACCGTGCCGTTGTAGAAATCGAGGTCGATCAGCTCGAGGTAATGGGCGACCGTCTGCGGATACAGCTTGCGGTACAGCTTATAGGTGAGAACGTATTCGTCGTCGGTGTCGGCATTGTTGTCGTTGAAGGTGAGGGTGATCGTAATTTCGGGATAGTTGCTTTCGCACCCGACGAACAAAAGCGCGCAACCGAGCAGCAGCGCCGCCGAAAGCAGGGCGCAGAGCAGCCTGGTGGTCGCTTTTCCGAAAAATTTAGCCATAATTCCTCCTTGCATCGTGCCAAAGGGCCGGAAGGCGGCGCTCCGCCGCCGATACCGTTTTATTGTATCTTTTATTTGCAGAATCGTCAAGCACTTTCTTCCCGTTCCGTAAAAATTACCGCAAAGTTCCCCGCATTTTTCACAAAGCCGCGGCATCCGGCGGCCGTTCCGATCGCCTGAAAATCAGCGCGGCATCTTGACTTCGGCTTCCTGCCGTGCTATAATCCCTAATGAAACGGATATACAGGCACTTTCGCCTGGGGAGGGAAAACCATGAACAAAAAATTCATCGCAGCGCTGCTCCTGGCAATCGCCGTCCTCGCGCTGACATTCGGGCTTGCCGCCTGCCGGGACGATCCCCGGGGCGACGGCGATTCCGCCGTTCCGCATTCCATCACGGTCGACGCCGCAGACGACGTCGTTGCGTTCGCAAGCGCAACTTCGGCAACGGCCGGCACAAAAATCACCGTGACCGTACGTCCGCCGACATGGAAGATCGCGGCCTTTGTCACCGGCTCCGGCGTACAGTGCGAAAAAGACGCGGCGGCCAGCACCGAGACCGAGTCCGTCTTCGCTTTTACGATGCCCGACCATGACGTTGCGCTCACCGTCGAAACCACGGACTCCGGGGTCAGCGTCAACGAGGACAACGGCATGACGTGGGTCTTTGCCCCGCCGCAGATCGCGCCGAGCGAATTTTCGACCGGCAAGGCGACTTTCGAAGTCGATTTCGGCGACGACTTCCTGGCGAATACGGACAACAACGGCCATTTGATCAACGTCGAGATCACTTCGACCAACCAGGACGTCATCCCCGCCGAGGCGATCGACGGGGCGGACAGGATCGGAGACAGCGCCTATACCGCAGGGGCGACGTTCACCGTGGACCTGACAAAAATTTCGCTCGGTTCGACCACGCTGATCTTCGAAGACACACAGGGGCACCGCACGATCACCAGATATGTGAAGGTCGTGGAGAGCGGCACGGTGAACCCCGGCAACATCATCCACACCACGCTTGCGGTCAAATTTGACTTTGACAAGGACGACCTTGCTCTCACCGAAGACGTCGACCCCGAAAAGCTCGTCGTGCAGGTCAGCGTGAACGACACCGATTGGGTGGACGGCACCGACCCCGCGTGCGGCGCGGAGGAATATACGCAAAGCCGTTTCCTGCTGTCCGACGCCGGGCCGAAGACGTTCGCGCTGCCCTATATCGAAGGGCACCGGTATCTCGTGAATGTATCGCTGTTCACCTATACGAACAACTACGAGACGGATAACTACCCCGAATTTTCGCAGGTATACGGCAATACGCTGTATCTGTACGACTACGTTGCAGGCGCCGGCAATTCGATCCGGAAGGACGGGGACGGAAGGGCCTGGCTGAATATCGCGAACGCGACGAGCACGGTGACCCTTACGGTCAACGTCAGATAGCGCGCAGCGGAAAAAACGATTCCGGCGCCCGTCCGGCCGGACGGGCGCCTTCGGGGCAAGGACAAAACGGCCGCCGGCCGATCGTTCGCCTTTTTCCGCCGCGTTCGCCTTTGGTTTCCGCCGGCCGGCAGATCGGGCGATCCGGCCGCAATGCGCCAAACGCCGGCGCGCCGCCCGAAATATCCCGGCGCCGATCTTTTCCGCATGCAAAACGCCGCCTCCCCCGAAACACGGGGAAGGCGGCGTTGCCGTTTGTTCTGGTTGGCGGCGCCCGAGGCGGGCCGTGTTACACCAGCTCGATGATCGCCGTTTCGGCGGCGTCGCCGCGGCGGGTGCCGAGCGAGATGATGCGGGTGTAACCGCCGGCGCAGTTCTTTTCGTCGTTGCGCTGGGCGTATTTCGGCGCGATCTCGTTGAAGAGTTTTTCGACCAGCGGATGCGCCACGTCTTTGGTGCGCTCTTTGTACGCCGACTTGCTCTCGTTGAAGGCCTTGATCTCCTGCAGATCGTAGAGCTTGCTCATGATGCGGCGGCGCGCGGCGAGCTTTTTCGGGCCGTCTTTGACGACGGTGACGGTGACTTCCTTTTCCTTTTTGCCCGTCTTTTCGGTGACGACCTTGGTGCTTTCGATGGTGTCGTCATAGGTGTTGACGGCGGCGGTGATGATCTTTTCGACGTAGGATTGCAGCTCTTTGGCGCGGGCCTTCGTCGTCTCTATCTTTCCGTACCAGAGAAGGCAGGAAGCCTGGTTGCGAAGGATGGCGATGCGCTGTTCGCTGGTTCTGCCCAATTTTCCCGGCATGATGTTAGTCCTCCTTTTTTTCTAATGAAAGCCCGTAGGATTCGAGTTTGAGAATGACCTCGTCCAGCGACTTTCTGCCGAGGTTGCGCACTTTGAGCATTTCTTCCTCGGTTTTTTTGGTCAGATCTTCGATGGTGTGGATGTTCGCGCGTTTGAGGCAGTTGTAGGAACGGACGGAGAGGTCCATATCCTCGATGGCCATGGCGAGCACCTGCTGCTTGTCGTCCTCGTTTTTGACGAGGATGTCCATGCCCTTGATGGAATCGCTCAGGTTGACGAACAGACCGATGTGATCCTGCATGATCTTCGCGGCCAGCGACACGATCTCTTTGGCGGAGAAGGCGCCGTTCGTCCACACTTCCATGATCAGCTTGTCGTAATCGATGCTCTGCCCCACGCGCGTGCTTTCGACGTTGTAGTTGACTTTTTTGACGGGCGTGTAGATAGAATCGACGGGGATGTAGCCGATGGGATGGTTTTTGTTGGAACCGGCTCCCTTATAGCCCCTGCCCCGGCCGACCGTGACTTCCATGTCGATCTTGGCGCCCTCGTCGACGGTGCAGATGTACTGATCTTTGTTGATGATCTCGACTTCTGCGTCCTGTTCGAGGTCGGCGCCCGTGATCGTGACGGGGCCTTCTTTGCAGATGTGCAGCGTTTTGACGTAATCTTTGTCGGTGGAAGCGGTCTGGATGGCGAGCGTTTTCAGGTTGAGGATGATCTCGGGGACGTCTTCTTTGACGCCCGGAATGGCCGAAAATTCGTGTTTGACCAGCCCGTCCGGGTAAAACCGGACGCCCTGCACCGCCGCGCCCGGAAGCGCGGAAAGCAGGATGCGGCGCAAACAGTTTCCTATCGTGAGACCGAAGCCTTTTTCGAGCGGTTCGACGACGATTTTCGCATAGCTTTTCGCCTCGTTTTCTTCCACGTCGATCTTAGGCATATCCATTTCGATCATGGGTATTTACCTCCTTGTCCAAGCGCCGGAGCTTACTTGGAGTACAGCTCGACAATCATATGCTCTGCGATCTGACTGTCAATGTCTTCCCTCTTCGGAAGCGCGAGAACCTTTCCTTCCAGTTTTTCGGGGTCAAACTCGAGCCACTGCGGCATGTTGCCGACCTTCATGGCCTTGATCTGCTCGAAATATTTGTCCTTTTTGCGGTTTTCTTTGACGGCGATGACGTCGCCGGCCTTGACGATGTACGAAGGGATGTTGACCGTGCGCCCGTTCACGGAGAAGTGCGCGTGGTTGACCAGCTGACGCGCCTGCGCGCGCGAGCCGCCGATGCCCATGCGGTACACGACGTTGTCGAGGCGGCGCTCGAGAAGGGAGAGCATGTTTTCGCCCGTGATGCCCTTCATGCGGTCGGCCATTTCGTAATACTTGCGGAACTGGCCTTCCTGCACGCCGTAAATGCGCTTGGTCTTCTGTTTTTCGCGAAGCTGCAGGCCGTACTCGGAGACCTTTTTACGGCCGGCGCCGTGCGCACCCGGGGGCGCGGGACGCTTTTCGAACGCGCACTTGGAAGAATAGCACCGATCGCCCTTCAGAAAGAGCTTTGCGCCCTCTCTGCGGCAGAGGCGGCATTTGGAATCTCTGTATGTTGCCATGGTTGTTTCTCCTTAACTCCTTATACTCTGCGGCGTTTGGGGGGCCGGCATCCGTTGTGCGGGATGGGCGAAACGTCGGTGATCATCGTGATCTCGAGATCGGCGGCGGCAAGCGCGCGGATGGCGGACTCTCTGCCCGCGCCCGGGCCCTTGACGTAGACCTCGACCGAACGGAGGCCGTGCTCTTTGGCGGCACGCGCGGCCGTATCGGCCGCCATCTGCGCCGCGAACGGCGTGCCCTTACGCGAACCCTTGAAGTTGAGGCTGCCCGCGCTCGACCAGGAGATGGTGTTGCCGTTCATATCCGTGATGGTGACCAGCGTGTTGTTGAACGAGGACTGGATATGCGCCTGACCTTTGTCTACTTTTTTCAGCTCTTTGCGGCGCCGTGTCTGCGCTGCCTTTTTGGTTGCTGCCATTTCTCTTGCCCTCCTCGCTTATTTCTTCTTCTTCGCGACGGTGCGGCGAGGACCTTTCCTCGTGCGCGCGTTGCGCTTGGAGCTCTGTCCGCGGACGGGCAGCCCCTTTCTGTGACGGATGCCGCGGTAGCAGCCGATCTCCATCAGGCGTTTGATGTTGAGGTTGACTTCGCTGCGCAGCTCGCCTTCCACATGGTAATTGTGGTCGATGTATTCTCTCAATTTGGAAACGTCGTTCTCGTCCAGATCTTTGACGCGCGTGTCGGGATTGATGCCCGTCGCTTCGAGGATCTTTTTGGACGTGGTCAGACCGATCCCATAGATATAGGTAAGACCGATTTCTACACGTTTTTCTCTGGGTAAATCCACACCCGCAATACGTGCCATGTTCCTTTTGACCTCCGTTTGGATTTTTCGTATTTGGTATTTATGATCGGTTCAGGCGCGCGCTTCCGCTGAAATTCGGAATGTGCGGGAGCTGCCCGCGCGTGAAATTGTTTTCGCTTTTTCAGCCCTGGCGCTGCTTATGGCTCTTGTTTTTGGAGCAGATGACCATAACTTTGCCGTTGCGCTTGATGACTTTGCATTTGTCGCACATGGGTTTGACAGACGGTCTGACTTTCATTTTGATTTCCTCCGAATTGATGATTGTCCGTTTGGTGGCGCGAAGCGATCAGCTCTTGCTACGCCAGGTGATCCTGCCCTTGGTGAGATCGTACGGGCTCATTTCCAGCTTGACGGTGTCGCCGGGGATGATGCGGATGTAATTCATGCGCAGCTTGCCCGAAATGTACGCCGTGATGGTATGCCCGTTGGAAAGCTGCACGCGGAACGTTGCATTCGGCAGCGCTTCGATGACTTTGCCTTCCGTTTCGATGACGTCGTCTTTGGACACTGATGCTTCCTCCGATAAACATTTGTCGCACCGCCTGGGGCGCGCCCTTGCTTGTTCGGGCGGGCAAACGGCCGCCCGCGCGCGTCACAGCGCTTTGAGCGCCGCGCGGATCGCGCTGTTTTCGTCTTTGCCTTCGTCCAGCCGGGCGGCGATCTCCGGGTGGAAATGCGGCAGCAGGCGGACGTGCTTTCTGTTTTTCTTCTTCGGGGTTTCGGCGGGGCGGTACTTTCCGTCGGAGAGGAAGAGCCATTCGCCCTGCACCCCCACGATCAGATACAGCCTGCCTTTATCTCTGCCGGCGAGGCTCTGCGCCGCGCCGCCCCGGATCGGTTCCTGCACTTTCATACTGATCTCTCGCGGCCGACCGGTCAAAGGGTGAGGATCTCGACCCCGTCCCGGCGGATGACGACCGTGTTTTCGTAATGCGCGGCCGGCTTTTTGTCCAGCGTGACGGCCGTCCAGCCGTCGTCGAGCACGCGCAGCGCGCGCGATCCGGCGACGATCATCGGTTCGACGCACAGCACCGTGCCCTCTTTGAGGCGCACGCCCGTGCCGCGCTTGCCGAAGTTGGGGACGGACGGGTCTTCGTGCATTTCGTGCCCGATGCCGTGGCCCACGAACTCGCGCACGACCGAAAAACCGTTTTCTTCGGCGTGTTTCTGCACCGCGGCGCCGATGTCGTACAGCGGCGTGCCCGCGCGCAGATTTTCGATGCCCTGCCAGAAACATTCTTCGGTGACGCGGATGAGCTTTTGCTTTTCGGCGTCGACGCTGCCCACCGCAAAGGTGCGGGCGCCGTCGCCGTGAAAACCGTTTTTATACGCGCACAGATCGATGCTGACGATATCCCCTTCGCGCAGGACGCGCCCGCCGGGGATGCCGTGTACGATCTCTTCGTTGACGGAGGCGCAGATGGCCGCGGGATACCCGCAGTAACCCTTGCAGGAAGGGATCGCGCCGCACGAACGGATGTATTCGTCGGCCAGGGCGTCCAGCTCGCCGGTGGTGATGCCGGGCCGGACTTTGGAACCGACAAAGACAAGCGTGTCGCGCACGATGGCGCACGGTTCGCGCATCCGATCGATTTCGCTTTCCGTCTTGACCAGGATCATACCGCGAACGCTCCGCCTTACTTGCCGAGAACGGCGCAGATCCGGGCGAACACTTCGTCGATGGTGCCGACGCCGTCAATGTTGCGCAGCACGCCCTTCTTCGTATAATAATCGATGAGGGGCGCCGTCTGCTCGTTGTACACTTTGAGGCGGTTGCCGACCGTTTCTTCGTTGTCGTCCTTGCGCTGGTACAGCTCGCCGCCGCACTTTTCGCAGGTGGTCTTGCCGCCGAGGAAGTTGACGTGGTAGCTTTCGCCGCAGTCTTTGCAGACGCGGCGGCCGCACAGGCGGTCCATCAGCAGAGAGAGGTCGATGTCGATGTTGATGACGGCGTCGACCTTGGAAAACTTGTCGAGTTCCTGCGCCTGAAAGAGGTTGCGCGGGAAGCCGTCGAGAAGGTAGCCGCCCTTGCAGTCGGCCGCTTCGAGCCGGCCTTCGACGATCTTGCAGGTGACCTCGTCGGGCACGAGCTGGCCCTTGTCGGTATACGATTTGGCCAGAAGCCCGATCTCGGTGCCGCGCTTGATGTTGTCGCGGAAAATATCTCCCGTAGAGATGTGCGGCAGACCGTATTTTTCGGAAATGCGCGTCGCCTGCGTACCTTTGCCGGCGCCGGGCGCGCCGAGAAGAATGATGTTCATGGTTGCTCTCCTCGCAACGATCGTTTTGGGGGATTCGGAACGCTTTCACCCGTTCTGGCAGACCGCTTCCCCTCCCGGGCCGAAGCGGCCGCCCCTTTTCGGCAGGCAGCCGCCCGCAAAACGAGGCAGGCAAGCCTTTGCAAGGGGAGCGTATACAGACATACGCGATCCGCGCAAAGGCGACGCCTGACACTGTTCTGCGGGATGGATGCGAACCGAAAAATTATTTCAGGAAGCCCTTGTAATTCTTCATCATCAGCTGCGACTGCAACTGTTTGTCGAACTCGAGGGCGACGGATACGACGATGAGGATACCCGTGGTGGAGAAGACGCTCAGAAGGTCGGAGTTGCCGACGATGCTGAACACCAGCGAAGGCACGAACGCCACCAGCGAGAGGAAGATCGCGCCGAAGAGCGTGATGCGGTTGGAGATCTTTTTGAGGTAATCTGCCGTGGGACGGCCCGGACGGATGCCCGGGATGAAGCCGCCGTTCTGCTGGATGCTCTTGGAGACGTCTTCGGGGTTGAACTGGATCTGCGCGTAGAAGAAGGAGAACGCGAAGATCAGCAGGCACAAAATGAGGATATACAGCCAGCCGAGGTTGCCCTGCCCGCCGCTGAACCACTCGGTGTAGTTGGCGTAGGCGGTGCTGTCGGCAAAGAACAGGCCCATGATCAGGTCAGGCAGGCTGATGATCGCGAAAGCGAAGATCAGGGGCATGACGCCGCTGCCCGAAATTTTGATGGGGATGACCGTGGCCTGGCCGCCGTACATCTTGCGGCCCTTGACCTGCTTGGCGTACTGCACCGGGATGCGGCGCTCCGCCAGATCGACCGTGACGATGAGCGTGAAGAGGATGACCGCCAGCACGCAGAACACGATGACCTGCAGGATGGGCGTGAAATCGAACGTGGTGCCGAACGCGCTCAGGAAGGTGGAAACGAGCGTGTCGCCCGCGGTCGAGATGATGCCGACGAAGATGATCAGAGAGATGCCGTTGCCCACGCCGTACTCGGTGATGCGCTCGCCCAGCCACATGGTGAGCAGCGCGCCCGCCGAATAGACGATGACCATGAAGATGTAGGCAAGCCACGTCTGATCCCAGAAAAAGGTCGTGTTGATCGCGTCGTTGCCGAACGTGAGGATGACGCCGACGGACTGTACGACGGCGAGCAGAAGGGTGAGAAAACGCGTGATCTGCGAGATCTTCTTTTTGCCTTCTTCCCCCTGTTTGGACAGCCGCTCGAGCGCGGGAATACCCACGCACAGGAGCTGCATGATAATGGACGCGTTGATATAAGGGCTGATACCCAGGGCAAACAGAGTGCCCTGCGCGAGCGCGCCGCCCGTGACGGCGCTCATCAGCGAAAGGAAGTTGTTGTCGGAGACCACCGAAGAAAACTGGTCGCTGTTCAGGCCCGGGACGGGGATGTAGCAGCAGAGGCGGTACACCAGCAGCAACAAAAGCGTGATGAAGATCTTTTTGCGGATCTCCTTGACCTTAAACGCGTTTTTGATTGTTTCGAACATCTTGTTCTCCTGGATTCGAGTGCCGCGCCGCAAAGAGCGGGCGGAAAGGCGCGGGGCGGTCGGTTACAGCGTTTCTGCCGTGCCGCCGGCCTTTTCGATCGCTTCTTTGGCGGAAGCGGAGAATTTGGCCGCTTTGACGGTGAGAGCGGTTTTCAGTTCTCCGGAGCCGAGCACTTTCAGGCCGCAGTTGTCCTTGACCTGTTTGGCGAGCTTGTTCGCCATCACGTAGTCGTAATCGACCACCGTGCCGGCCGCGACGTCTGCCAGGTTGGAAAGATTGACGATGACGTACGCCTTTTTGAACTTATTGTTGAAACCGCGCTTGGGGAGGCGCCTGTGCAGAGGGGTCTGGCCGCCTTCGAAGCCGGGACGGACCCCGCCGCCCGAACGCGCCCACTGGCCCTTGTGGCCCTTGCCGCTCGTTTTGCCTAAACCCGAACCGATGCCGCGGCCCAGGCGCTTCGCCGGGGTGTTGGAACCGATCGCGGGCTGGATCGTATCAATTCTCATACCGTTTGCTCCTTACAGCTCCTCGACCTGGACCAGGTGAGAAACCTTTTTGATCTGCCCGCGGGTCGCGGGGGTATCTTCATGCACGCGGAAAGAGCGGATCTTTTTCAGACCCAGGGCCGCGACCGTCGCCTTCTGCGTTTCGGTGCAGCCGATGGTGCTCCTGACCAGCGTTACTTTGATCTGCGCCATAATTCGAGCCCTCCTCAGCCGATGATCTCTTCGACGGTCTTGCCGCGCGCGGCTGCGACCTGTTCGGCCGTCTTCAGCGAAGCGAGGCCCTCGACCGCCGCTTTTACGCAGTTGACGGGGTTGCTCGTGCCGTGCGACTTGGTGCGGATATCCTTGATGCCGGCCGCTTCCATGACCGCGCGGACGGGGCCGCCCGCGATGACGCCGGTACCCTGGGGAGCGGGCATCATGTACACGTATCCCCTGCCGAACCGGCCGTACACTTCGTGCGGGATGGTGGATTCGAGCATGGGCACGTTGATCATGTTGCGCTTGGCCTGAGCCGTGGCCTTTTCGATCGCTTCGGGAACTTCGTTCGCCTTGCCGGAACCGACGCCGACCCTGCCTTTCCCGTCACCGACGACCACGAGCGCCGCAAAGCGCATGTTGCGGCCGCCTTTGACGACCTTCGTGACGCGGTTGACCTGGATCAGCTTTTTGATCATGCCGTCGTTTTCTTCCTGCCTCCTCTGAGGCCTTCTGTCTTCTCTTGCCATTCCTGTTCTCCTGATCAGAATTTAAGTCCGGCTTCTCTCGCGCCGTCGGCAACACCTTTCACGCGGCCCGTGTAGATGTAGCCGCCGCGGTCGAAAACGACGGTGTCGATGCCCGCGGCGAGCGCCTTTTTGGCCGCTTCCGCGCCGACGACTTTCGCCGCTTCCGTTTTGGTGAGGTTCGCGATCTTTTCCTTGACCGCTTTTTCCATGGTGGATGCCGAAACGAGGGTCACGCCCTTCACGTCGTCGATCACCTGAACGTAAATGTGATTGAGGCTCCTGTAAACGTTGAACCGGGGCCGCTCGGCGGTGCCCGTCACCTTTTTGCGGACACGCGCATGACGCGCGAGGCGGTCCGCGTTCTTATCTGCTTTCGAAATCATTTTCTACGCTCCTTTACTTGCCGGCAGTCTTGCCTTCCTTGCGCTCGATCACTTCGTCCTTGTAGCGGATGCCGTACCCGTGGTAAGGTTCGGGCTCGCGGATGGAGCGGATGTTGGCGGCGACCTGGCCCACCTTCACTTTGTCGATGCCGGAAACGGTGATCTCCGTCTGCGTGGGGCAGTCGAGTTTGATGCCGTCGGTCTCGGCGTACTCGATCGGATGCGAGTAACCGACGTTGAGGACGATCTTGCTGCCCTGCTTGGCGACCTTGTAACCGACGCCGTTGATGACGAGGGATTTGGTGTAGCCGCTCGTGACGCCCGTGACCATGTTGTGCAGGAGCGCCCTGTACAGGCCGTGTTTGGCTTTGAGCTCTTTGGAGTCGTTGGCGCGCGTAAGCGTGGCGTGCCCGCCTTCCACGGCGACGGTGATGCGCATATCGATGTCCTGTTCCAGCGTGCCCTTGGGGCCCTTCACGATCATCTTGCCGTCTTTGACTTCGACCGTGACGCCCGCAGGCAGCGCGACAGGCGCTTTACCTACTCTGGACATTTGCTTTGCCCTCCTTACCAGACGAAGCAGAGCACTTCGCCGCCCACGTTGGCGGCCTTGGCCTGCTTGTCAGTCATGATGCCTTTGGACGTGGAAACGATGGCCGTGCCCAGCCCGCCCAGAACTTTGGGCATATCGGCCGCGCCCGAATAGGTGCGCAGGCCCGGCTTGGAAACACGTTTCAGGCCGTTGATGACCGATTTGTTGCCGTCAACGTATTTCAGCCCGATGACGAGCTTGCCCGAAGGGCCGTCTTCCACGAATTTGACGCCCGACACATAGCCCTCTTTGAGGAGAATGTCGGCGATGGCGCTCTTCATTTTCGAAGCGGGAACTTCGACCGTTTCGTGCTTCGCGGTGAGCGCATTGCGGATTCTTGTGAGCATATCTGCGATGGGATCTGTCATGATGCGCCTCCTTTTACCAGCTCGCCTTTTTCACGCCCGGGATCTGGCCCTTGTACGCGAGGTTGCGGAAGCAGATACGGCAGATGCCGTATTTGCGCAGAACCGCGTGCGGCCGACCGCAGATGCTGCAGCGCGTATACGCGCGCGTCGAAAATTTCGGCGTTCTCTGCTGCTTGTTGATCATTGATTTTTTAGCCATACGTCCTCTCCTTATTTCTTGAAGGGCATGCCCAGCGCCGCGAGGAGTTCTCTCGCCTCTTCATCCGTCTTTGCCGTGGTGACAAAGCAGATATCGTACCCGCGGATCTTTTCGATCTGGTCATAAGAGATCTCGGGGAAGATCAGCTGTTCTTTGACGCCCATCGCGTAATTGCCCCGGCCGTCGAACGAATCCGCGGAAACGCCGCGGAAGTCGCGCATGCGCGGAAGGGCGATGGATACGAACTTGTCGTAAAAATCGTACATCCGGTTCTGGCGGAGGGTGACTTTGAGGCCGACCGTCATGCCTTCGCGGACTTTGAAGTTCGCGACCGACTTTTTCGCCTTGGTGATGACGGGTTTCTGGCCGGCGATCGCTTTGAGTTCGTCGTGCGCGATCTGCACGCTTTTGGCGTTGTCTTTGATGTCGCCCAGGCCCGCGTTGATCACGATCTTGACCAGCTTGGGGACCTGGTTCACGTTCTTATAGCCGAACTTTTTGACGAGGTAAGGGACGACTTCCGTTTCGTACTGTTCCCTCACTCGGTTTTTATACGCTTTTTCTGCCATTTGGTTTTACCTCGCCTCAGTCCTTCTTATCTTCGGCGGCTTCCGTTTTTGCGGTGCGCTTGCGCGTCCTCTTTTTGGGAGCCTCTTCCGTCTTGGCGGCGGCTTTCGCCTGTTTCTTGTACGCCTTGTCGAGCACGGCGCCGCATTTGCAGACGCGGACCTTTTTGGTCTTGCCGTCCTGCTCGACGAACGCATGCTTTACGCGCGTGGCCTTGCCGCACTTGTCGCACACGACCATGACGTTGGACGCGTCGATCGCGCCTTCGCGCTCGATGATCTGCGAAACGGCGTTGGCCTTGCGCGCCTTCTGGTGGCGCTTCTGCAGGTTGACGCCCTGCACGGTGACGCGGCCGGTCTTGGGGGACGTGGAAACGACTTTGCCCGTTTTACCCTTGTCTTTGCCCGTGATCACGAGCACGGTATCGTTCAGTTTTACGTTCATTTCCGGCCTCCCTTACAGCACTTCCGGAGCGAGGGAGATGATACGCATGTAATCTTTGTCCCTCAGCTCGCGCGCGATGGGCCCGAAGATACGGGTGCCGCGCGGCTGTTTCTGATTGTCGATGATGACGGCGGCGTTGTCGTCGAAACGAATGTACGTACCGTCCGCCCTGCGGATTCCTTTGCTGGTTCTGACGATGACCGCCTTGACGACCTCGCCCTTTTTGACGGCGCCGCCGGGGGTAGCGGTCTTGACGCTGGCGATCACGACGTCGCCGATGTTGCCGCTTTTACGGAACGAGCCGCCCAGAACACGAATGCACATAAGCTCTTTGGCGCCCGAATTGTCGGCCGCTTTCAGCCTTGTCTGCGGTTGTATCATATGGCACTCTCCTTATTCTTACTTCGCCTTTTCGACGATCTCGGCGACGCGCCAGTTCTTGTCTTTGCTGAGCTTGCGCGTTTCGACGACGCGGACCTTATCGCCCACGACGCAGTCGTTGTTTTCGTCGTGCGCCTTGATCTTTTTGGTCTTGGTGATCGTCTTTTTGTAAAGCGGGTGTTTGCTCTTATCGACGATGGCGACGACGACTGTTTTATCCATCTTGTCGGAAACGACCGTTCCGATCCTTTCTTTCCTGAGATTTCTTTCCATTTCAGTGCACCTCTCTTACGCCTTCGCCTTCAATTCCCGCTCGCGGATGACGGTGTTGACGCGCGCGATGTCCTTTTTGCAGGCCGCGATCGTCATCGGATTTTCGAGCTGACCCGAAGCGTGACGGAAGCGGAGGTTGAACAGTTCGGTCTTGAGTTCGCTCAGCTTGGCGCTGAGTTCGGCATCCGTCATGCTGTGAAAATCTTTGCCTTTCATTAACCTTCACCGCCTTCTGTGATTTTTTCGCCGCCCTCGGGCAGTTCGCCCGTCACGGGGTTGGGCTGCCCTTTGACCATGAATTTGGTCTTGATGGGAAGCTTGTGGCCGGCAAGGCGCATGGCCTCGCGGGCGATGTCTTCGGGGACGCCGGCCATCTCGAACAGGACCCTGCCCGGGAGAACGTCGGCAACCCAGTATTCGACCGCGCCTTTGCCCGAACCCATACGGGATTCGGCCGGATGGCGCGTGATGGGCTTGTGCGGGAAAATGTCGATCCAGACCTGGCCGCCGCGCTTGATGAAACGCGTCATCGCGATACGCGCCGCCTCGATCTGGCGGGAGGTGATGCGGGCGCTGCCCGCCGCGACCAGCCCGAATTCGCCGTAAGCGACTTTATTCCCTCTGTGCGCTTTGCCGCGGAGCATGCCGCGGTGCTGCTTTCTTCTTTTGACTCTTTTAGGAATTAACATTGCCTTTTTCCTCCTTCGGGCGCTTCGCAAGGACCTCGCCTTTGTAGATCCAGACTTTGACGCCGATCGTGCCGAAGGTGGTGTGCGCCTCGGCAAAGCCGTAGTCGATATCGGCGCGGAGCGTCTGCAGCGGGATGGAGCCCTCGTGGTACTGCTCGCAGCGCGCGATCTCGGCGCCGTCGAGACGGCCGGAGACCATCATCTTGACGCCCTTCACGCCCGAACGCATCGCACGGCCGATGGCCTGCTTCATCGCGCGGCGGAAGGACATGCGCTTTTCGAGCTGCTGGGCGACGCCTTCGGCGACGAGCTGCGCGTCGGCGTCGGGCTTGCGGACTTCGGTCACGTTGATGACGATCGTCTTGCCGTGCGTAAGTTTGGAGAGATCCTTTTTGATGACTTCGATCTCGGAGCCGGCCTTGCCGATCAGCACGCCGGGCTTGCCCGTGTAGACGGTCACCACGACCCTGCTGGCCGCGCGTTCGATCGCGACGCGGCTGACCGCCGCGGCGTAATACTTATCTTTGATGAATTTGCGGATCTCGTAATCCTCTTTCAGGTTTTTGGCGAAATCTTTTTTGTCGGCATACCACTGGGTATCCCAGCCCTTGATGACGCCGACGCGCAAACCGTGCGGATTTACTTTCTGTCCCATGACGAATTATCTCTCCTTACTTACTCTGTACATCCAGGATGACCGTGATGTGGCTGGTCCGTTTGAGAATGGAGTGCGCCCGGCCCTTGGAGACGGGATTCATCCTCTTGAGCGTGGGGCCCTGGTCGGCGAACGCTTCCGCTACGATCAGATCGCCGCGGTCCATGCCGAAGTTGTGCTCGGCGTTCGCCGCCGCGGAAAGCAGCACCTTGCGGACGGGCTCGGCCGAAACGATGTCGGCATAGGCGAGGATCGCCGAAGCCTCGTTCACGCTCTTGCCGCGGATGAGCGCGAGCGCCCTGCGTACTTTGTAAGGAGACATGCGGATATGTCTTGCGGTCGCATACGGACGTCTGTCCTTGTTTTCCGCGATCCTTTTGCTTTTTTCACGCGTATTCTTAGCCATTTGACTTTGCGACCTCCTTTACTTCTTGCCCGTCGTTTTGCCGCCCGAATGGCCCTTGAAGGTCCTCGTGGGCGCGAACTCGCCGAGCTTGCAGCCGACCATATCTTCGGTGATGTACACCGGAACGTGCTTCCTGCCGTCGTGCACGGCGATCGTGTGACCGACCATCTGCGGGAAGATCGTGGAAGCTCTCGACCACGTTTTCAATACCTTTTTGTCGTTTGCCGCGTTGAGGTCTTCGACCCTTTTGAGGAGCCGCGCCTCGACGTAAGGCCCTTTCTTTACGCTTCTGCTCATTGGAATGATCCTCCCTTAATTGATGCGCTTGAGAATGAACTTGCTCGTAACATTCTTCTTCTTTCTCGTCTTGTAGCCGAGCGCGGGTTTGCCCCAAGGCGTCATCGGGCCGGCATGGCCCACCGGGCTCTTGCCTTCGCCGCCGCCGTGCGGGTGGTCGTTCGGGTTCATGACCGCGCCGCGGACGGTGGGACGGGTGCCCATGTGGCGGGTTTTGCCCGCCTTGCCGACGCGGATGATCTCGTGCTCGACGTTGCCGACCTGGCCGATGGTGGCGCGGCAGACAACGGGGACGAGGCGCATTTCGCCGCTGGGCATTTTCAGGGTCGCGTAGGCGCCCTCTTTCGCCATCAGCTGGGCGGCGATGCCGGCGGCGCGGGCGATCTGGCCGCCGCGGCCGGGTTTGAGTTCGATGTTGTGCACCATCGTACCGACGGGGATGTTCTCGAAGGGCAGGCAGTTGCCGGCCTTGATGTCGGCCTGCGGGCCGCTGAGCACCGTATCCCCCACCGTGAGGCCGACGGGCGCGAGGATGTACCTCTTTTCGCCGTCCGCGTACTGCAAAAGCGCGATGTTGGCGCTGCGGTTGGGATCGTACTGGATGCTCTTGACTTTGGCGGGAACGCCGTCTTTGTTGCGTTTGAAATCGATGATGCGGTATTTCCGGCGGTTGCCGCCGCCGATGTGGCGCACAGTGATCTTGCCCTGGTTGTTGCGGCCGCCGCTCTTGCGCGTATCCTCGACGAGGCTCTTTTCCGGCCTGGTTTCGGTGATCTCCTCGTAGGCGTGCACCGTCATGAAACGGCGCGCGGAAGAGGTAGGTTTATATCTTTTGATAGCCATTTTTCGTTCTCCTCCCGGTTCTTATCAGGACAGCGAGTTGAAATACTCGATGGGTTTGCTGTCCGCTTTCAGCTGAACGACGGCCTTTTTGTAGGAGGACGTGAGCCCTTCGTTCCTGCCCATTCTTTTGAGCTTGCCGCGCACGTTGCAGGTGTTCACGCTTTCGACCTGCACGCCGAACAGTTTTTCGACGGCGAGTTTGATTTCCGTTTTGTTCGCGCCCTTGGCGACCTTGAAGGTGTACTTTTTGGCGGGGATGCCGTCATACCCTTTTTCGGTGAGGATGGGCTTGATGATGATGTCTTCCGCTCTCATTATGCTCCGTACACCTCCTGGATTTTTTCGACCGCGCCTTTGGTGAGCACGACTTTGGCGTTGGCGACCACTTCGTAGGTGCTGATCTGCGCCACGGGAAGGGTGCTCACGCTCTGGATGTTGCGCGCCGCGAGGATGACGTTCACGTCGTCGGTGTCCATCACCAGCACCGTGCGCTTGTCCAGCTTGAGCGCGCCGAGGAATTTGACGATCTCTTTGGTCTTCGGGGCGCTCACTTCGAGCTTATCCACGACGATCAGTTCGCCGTCGGCGACTTTTTTGGAAAGGGCCGAGAACAGCGCGCCGCGCCGGGCCTCGGTGTTCATCTTTTTGGAAAAATCGCGGCTCTTGGGAGCGAACACGACGCCGCCCTTCGTCCACTGCGGGGCGCGGATGGAGCCCTGGCGGGCACGGCCGGTGCCCTTCTGGCGCCACGGCTTGGCGCCGCCGCCGCGCACTTCGGTGCGGGTGAGCGTGCTCTTGGTGCCCTGGCGCTCGTTGGCCAGGCGGGTGACGACGGCCTGATGGATCAGGGGTTCGTTGTATTCGGCGCCGAAGATCTTTTCGGAAAGCGACATCTCGCCGGCGACCGTACCGTCCATTTTATATACGTTGACCGTAGGCATTTCTCTTGTTCTCCTTATTTGGACTTGACGCTGTCGCTCACGGTGACGATGCTGCCGCGGGGACCGGGGATCGCGCCTTTGATGAGCAGCGCGTTGCGGGCGGCGTCGACCTTGACGATCTCGAGGTTCTGCACGGTGACGCGCTCGTGGCCGTACTGGCCGGGCATGTGCTTCTGCTTGAAGACGCGGCTGGGCGTGGAGTTCGCGCCCATGGAACCGACTTCCCTGTGTACGGGGCCGACGCCGTGCGTCTCTTTCAGGCGGCGCTGGTTCCAGCGCTTGATGACGCCGCTGTACCCGTGGCCCTTGGAGGTGCCGACCACGTCGACATGCTCGCCGGCCTTGAAGGTCTCGACCGTGACTTCTTTGCCCACTTCGTAGGAAGAGAGGTCGGCCAGACGGAACTCTTTGAGGACCTTCTGCGGTTTGACGCCCGCCTTTTTGAACTGGCCGAGCTCGGGCTTATTGAGGCGCTTTTCGCTCGTTTCGTCAAAGCCCAGTTTGACGGCGGCATAGCCGTCTTTTTCCACCGTTTTGACCTGCACCACCGGGCAGGGGCCCGCTTCCACCACCGTGACCGGGATCACGATCCCCTCGGGGGTGAAGAGCTGCGTCATGCCGACTTTGCGGCCGATGATTGCTTTATTCATGGATAAAGTTCACTCCTTTTCTTGAATATTGTGAATACCTTGAGTTTACAAAGTATTGTTTTCGGTTCTTTCTTTGCCGTTACAGCTTGATCTTGATGTCGACGCCCGCGGGAAGGTGAACGCTGTCGAGAAGTTTGGCGTTGGGGGTGTAGATGTCGATGATGCGCTTATGGGTGCGGATCTCGAACTGTTCGCGGCTGTCCTTGTATTTGTGCGGCGCGCGCAGGATGGTGACCACCTCTTTTTCGGTGGGCAGCGGGATGGGGCCGCTGATCTTCGCGCCCGATTTCTGCATCGTGTCGACGATGCGCTGGGCCGCGAGGTCCACGAGTTCGTGGTCGTACGCCGCGAGTTTGATCCTGATCTTCTGACTTGCCATTTGCCTTTCTGGTTCCTCCGTTTTTTTATACTAACTTTCCGTCAACTGCGCCGTGTGTGTCGGAGTTCTGCGGAAAAGAAAAAGCCATTCGGTTTTGATTTGAATGGCGTAACTCCGGTTAGTCGCAGGGGTCTGGCCCCCACATTTGTCGGTATAAATTATCTTCGCCAAGGGCGCGATTGTGCTGTTTTTTATCCTCGCAACCCAAAGCGATTGAAGTAACTTTATACCTCAACCCTATTACACAGCCTAAATACTATAGCACATCGGGCAAGGGATGTCAAACGAAATGACGAAAAAATTTTATTTTTTTCGGATTTTTCGGGGCTTTCCGCCCCGCCGCGCGGGCAAACCGCGCAAAAAGCCTGCCCGGGGCGAAAGGCGGCCGCAGGAAGCGGAAAAACGCTGCGCCCGCGCGGAAAAAGCCGTACGGGAAACCGCCCGTGAAAACAGCGCGCGGAAAAATCGCCCGCAAAAACGTCCGCACGAAAAAAGCGGCCGCGAACGCGCGCCGCTTTCCGGCAGGGCGCCCCGCAGGGCCGCCCCTCTTTTTTATTGTACGATCAAAGATTTTCCCAAACGCCGATGTTCAGGTTTTCGTACGGGACGAACACGACGACGAATTCGTACGCCTCGTACGTCACTACGTTGAGGTTTTTATCTTCCTCGGCTTCGACCTTGGCGTACAGGCACAGCCCCGGCGTATCTTTGCTGGCATACACGATGCCCTTCGACCCGTAGCTCGAGAACAGGCCGTGGACGAGGGGCGAATCGTTCAGCGGATACGAAGACTCCGGCCCGTAGAAGACGATATCGCTCTGCGCGGCTCAGTCCGCGGACGGGACGTATTCGAAGTGGCCGTCCAGCGAGAAGGATGCCCCCAAAGCGTCGGCCCGGTATGCGACATACTCCGTAACGCTGCACGACGCTTCCGTTCCCATACGCAGACCGATGCGGAGCAGCGCTGCGGAAATGTCGACGGTGTGCTCTTCTTTGGCGTCGTCTTTATACGTCAGCTCGTAAGAAATCGACAAATACGAACAGTCGTCCGCCCCTTCCAGATCGAAGGAAACGGTATTGCCGCCCGAACCGTGATACGTCATCGTCGCCGTCCAGACCGCCGTGCCCGCGTCCGGCTCGGAGCCTTCGAAGTACGTCACGGTATGGTCGTTGAAGCGCAGCCACTTGTTCGCGGCCGCGAGGCTGCGGGACGCGGGGATGTCCTCCGTAAGCCCGCTCGTCTGCTGCGCGCCGCCTTCCAGCAGCGCCCAGTCGCCGGCAGCCTTTTCGATCGCGTCCTTCTCCCCCGCATTGAACAGCCCGCACCCCGCCAACAGCGCCGCCGAGGCGGCGAGCACCGCCGCGAGTACGGCGCACAAAAGTTTTCGCATCTGATCCTCTCCTCCGGTATGATATTTTGGCTTTTTCCGCGGCGCCCGGCCGGGCGCCGCTCGGATATTCCGTTCCGTATTATACAAGAAGATTTCTTCTTTATCAAGTATAGAACAAACTTTCTCTCTAAAATATAAGGTATGAGTATCGGCGAAACCATCAGGGAACTCCGCAAGGAGAAAAACATTTCGCAGGCCGCGCTGGCGCAAGCCATCGGGGTCAGCCAGAAGGCGGTCGACTATTGGGAGCGGGGCGTGAACGAGCCGAAAGCGACGTACATCGCGGCGCTCGCCCGCTATTTCGGCGTGACCAGCGACTATCTTCTGGGGATCGAATTGTGACTGCAGACCAAAGCGCCCGAAAAGGGGCGCTTTTTGTTTTGCCGCGGCGCCCGGTAAGATGCGGGCGGCTTTTTATGCGGGCGGCTTTTTCGGAAAGAGGCTTGCGCGGCGGGGCGGCGTGTGGTATAATGGCGGCGGGAGAGTTGTGTATGGAAAAGATCGACAAGGCGGCATTCGCGCGCGACTGCGCGGTCATTGCGGCGCTGGCGGTGCTGTTCGCGCTCAATTACCAGCTGTTCATCGTGCGCAACCAGTTTGCGCCCGCGGGCATCAACGGCATTGCGACCATGATCGAATACAAGACGGGCGGGGCGTTCAGCGCGGGGTATTCGACGCTGATCGTCAACGTGCCGCTGTGCACGCTGGCTTTCTTTTTCATCGACCGCATGTTCGCCGTCAAGACTTTTGCGTTCTGCCTGGTGTATGCGGCGGCGCTGCTCGTTTTGCAGGCGGTGGACCTTTCGGCCTTCCAATACGACGCGCAGGGCGTGGACACCATTTTCCCCGCGCTGATCGCGGGGGCGATCGGCGGATTCGTGTACGGGCTGTGCCTGCGGCGCAACGCTTCGACGGGCGGCGCGGACATCATCGCCAAGTACGTGAGCAAGCGCGATCCCCTGCTCAACTTTTTCTGGATCAACTTTGCGATCAACGCCGTGATCGCGGCGGCGTCGTACTTTGTGTACGCTGCGCCGGACGAAACGGGCGCCCTGGTCTACAACTACAAGCCCGTCTGCCTGTGCATGCTATACTGCCTGATGTCGAGCCTGGTGGGGAACATGATCCTCAAAGGGGCGAAATCGGCGCTGAAATTCATGATCATCACCTCGCACGCGGAAGAGATCGAACGGGAGATCGTGGAAAAGCTCAAACACGGGGCGACGCGCATCGCGGCCGTCGGCGCGTACAGCAACGCGCCGCGCGACGTGATCGTGTGCGTGGTAAACAAGCGGCAGATCGTGGAATTCAAGGACATCCTCAAAAAATACGACAACACGTTCACCTTTGTGGAACCGGTCAGCGAGACCATCGGGAACTTTCTGCACGTGAAATAGTCGCGCTCTGCAGGCGCGAACGAATTTTTTCCGCATGCAAAAGCCCCGCAAGGCAACGAGCCTTGCGGGGCTTTGTTTTTCCGGTTTTTACAGGGAGAGATTACTCCATGACCGCGGTAGCGCCGGCTTCCTTCATGCGGTCGACGATCTTCTGGGCCTCTTCTTTGCTGACGCCCTCTTTGATCGTGCCGAGGGATTCGACCAGAGCCTTCGCTTCGGCAAGGCCGAGAGAAGTGAACTCGCGGACGGCTTTAATGACGTCGATCTTCTTCGCGCCGATGTCTTTGAGTTTGACGTTGAACTCCGTCTTTTCTTCTTCCGCGGGAGCGGCAGCGCCGGCAGCGGGAGCCGCGGCGACCGCAACGGGAGCGGCGGCGCTGACGCCGAACTCCTCTTCCAAAGCCTTCACGAGCTCGTTGAGCTCGACAACCGTCATGCCTTTGATCTCTTCGATGAACTTAGCGATATCAGCCATTGTAACTTTCCTCCGAAATAATTTTTTGATTGAAATTTTTCCGCTCTCTTTTACGCCGGAACGGGCGGGCGGCGGCTTTGCCGCATCCTCTGCGGGAACGGGTTACGCGCCCTTCTTTTCCGCGATCGCGCTGAGCGCGACCACGACGCCGCGCAGCATCGCGGAGAGAACGCCCGCGAAGTTGGCGATGGGTGCCTGCATGGAGCCGAGCATCTTGGCGATGAGCTCTTCTTTCGAAGGCATGGTCGCAAGAGCCGCGATTCCCTTGGCGTCGACATAGGCGCCGTCGACATAGGCGCTCTTGGGTACGATCTTTTCGGGCAGGGCCTTCATGGCTTCCGCAAAGATCTTGGCCGCAGCCGTCTCGTCGGGGCTGAACGCCACGGCGGTCGGGCCGTTGAGGTCGTTATCGAACGCGGTCACGCCGAGATCGTTGAACGCCTTGCGGAGCAGGGTGTTTTTGTAGACCTTGTACTCGACGCCCGCCGCGCGGAACTTGTTGCGAAGATCGGACACTTCCGCCACGGTGAGGCCTTTGTAATCGACAAAGACCACGGATTTCGCGTTTTTGATCTTTTCGGCGATCTCTTCGACGACCTGTTTTTTCAATTCCAGATTGGCCGACATGGTTACCTCCTTGTAGTAATAGATTTCACGAAAAATCTTTTGAGCTGACAAAAGATTTTTCCGTGAGGTTGGGGAACAACCCGAACGGTTTTCCCTGCCGCGCCGTTTACGCCGGTTTCCGGCGCCCGCGGTGCGCTGACAAAACAAAAGATCCTTATACCGCGCGATATAAGGACCCGAATCGAAAAGACGGATGTATTTGCCTTATACCTCGGCGGGCGTTTCCATTAAACCTTGCGGTGCCTGCTTTCTGCGGTACGGATGCAGTTGTGCGCCCTTTTGTTCGGGCAACGGTGACATTATAGCCGCTGTGCGGCGGCGTGTCAACCGTTTTTTCCGCGGCGGGAGAATTTTTTTCTTCCGCCGCGGCCGTTTGCCGGTTTATACGCGGTTGTAGTTGATCTTGATGCCGGGGCCCATGGTGCTGGTCACGGCGACGCTCTTGATGTACTGGCCCTTCGCCGCCGCGGGTTTGGCGCGGACGATCGCGTCCATCAGCGCGGTGAAGTTTTCGTACAGCTTTTCTTTGCCGAAGCTCTTTTTGCCGATCGGGCAGTGAATGATCGCGGTCTTGTCCAGGCGGTACTCGACTTTACCGGCTTTGACCTCGGCGATCGCCTTGGCGACGTCCATGGTGACGGTGCCCGATTTCGGGTTCGGCATGAGGCCTTTCGGGCCGAGCACTTTACCGATGCGGCCGACGACGCCCATCATGTCGGGCGTGGTGATCACGACGTCGAAATCGAACCAGTTTTCGGCCTGGATCTTCTGCACCATCTCTTCCGCGCCGACGTAATCGGCGCCGGCGGCCTGGGCGGCGTCTGCGCGTTCGCCCTTGGCGATGACGAGAACCTTTTTGGATTTGCCCGTGCCGTTGGGCAGCACGAGCACGCCGCGGACCTGCTGGTCGGCCTGGCGGGGATCGACGCCGAGGCGGACGTGCAGTTCGATGGTTTCGTCGAACTTGGCTTTCGCCGTTTCCACGGCCAGGCCCATCGCCTCTTCCGCGTCGTATAATTTGGAACGATCGTATGCCTTCAGGCTGTCGGCATATTTTTTCCCGTACTTCATTTTCATTTACCTCCTCGTGGTCCTTGCGAGATTGCTCTCTCCCACTCCCTTTTTACTCTTCGACGGTGATGCCCATGCTGCGGGCGGTACCGCGAACCATGCTCTTGGCAGAATCGAGAGACGTGGTGTTGAGATCGGGCATTTTGAGCTTGGCGATCTCTTCCACCTGCGCCGCCGTGAGCTTCGCGACCTTGTCGCGATTGGGGCGGGCGCTGCCGCTTTCGATGTTGCACGCCTTTTTGATGAGCACGGGCACGGGCGGCGTTTTCAGAATAAACGTGAAAGAACGATCCTGATAAATGGTGATGACGACAGGAATGATCAGGCCGGCCTGGTCGGCGGTCTTTGCGTTGAATTCCTTGGTGAATCCCGGGATGTTGATGCCGTGCGGGCCGAGCGTGGAGCCGACGGGCGGGCCGGGGGTCGCTTTCCCTGCGGGGAGCTGCAACTTCACGACCGCAGTGATCTTTTTAGCCATAAGTCCTCCTCCAAAACGTGGTTTTAGCAAAGCGCCGAACAAGATTTGCGCTTCTCCCACCAATTCAAACGCCTGCGCCGGGCGCAGGGCGTTCGTTCCTTTGTTTCAGCCGCGCCGAAAAAAACGGGCGGTCACTCTTCTTCGCCGGGGTCGGCCGGCTTTTCGACCGCGTTGAGCTTGCGGATCTGCACGTATTCGACCTCGACGTCGGTATTGCGGCCGAACATCAGGACGTTGACGACCGCTTTCTGCGCGGAGTCGTTGAGCTCTTTGATCTTGCCGACGAACCCGGCAAGCGGGCCAGCGTCGATGCTGACGTTGTCGCCCACGGCGAAGTCGGCGTCGACGGCGACCGTTTCGAGCTGCATCTTGCGCACCTCGTCGTCCTTCAACGGCAGGGGCCTGCCCTGCGGGCCGACGAAACCCGTGACGCCGCGCGTATTCGTGACCAGGTACCAGACCTGGTTGGAATAGATCATTTTAATAAAGACGTAGCAGGGAAGAAGTTTGCGCTCGACAACCTTTTTTTTGCCGTTCTTCTCTTCGATCGTCTGCTCCATGGGGATCTTCAGATCGAAAATGCTGTCTTTGAGGTTGTTGTTCTCGATCAGCTTTTCCAGGCTGTCTTTGACCATCGCCTCGTAGCCGGAATAGGTGTGCAGCACATACCACTTCGCCTGGCTTTCAGGAGAATTTTCCATGCCGCGCCCCCTCAGGTGCCAAGGCTGGTGATCAGATCGAGCAGCGCGCCCAGGCCGTAGTTGATGGCCGTGAACACGACCAGAAAGACGATGACCACCGCGAGCACCGCGCCCGTGGATTTGATGACCTTGCCGAAGGAAGGCCAGGTGACCTTTTTCAGTTCGGAAAAGACTTCTTTGAGTTTCCGGCCCATGCGGACAAAAATATTCGGCTTTTTGACCGCCGCGGACGATTTCGTTTTCATACGGTTTTTATTCCCTCCGGACGCCGCGCTCCCGCGCGGGCGAACCTTATTTGGATTCTTTGTGCGCGGTGTGCTTTTTGCAGAAAGGGCAGTATTTTTTCAGCTGCAGACGCTCGGGGTCGTTCTTCTTGTTTTTGATACTGTCGTAATTCCTGTGTTTGCACTCGGTGCATTCAAACGTAACTTTCGTTCTGTTGATGGCAGCCATCTTTCAAAAAACTCCATGCAAAAAAATCACACCCTCCGCGGTGTGTTGTTTAAGCCTATCATAAAGTTTTCGGTTTGTCAATCGTTTTTGGTCGGCGAAACGAGATTTTCTGCAAATCCGAGCGAACTTCGGATTTTTTTATGCCTTTTTCGCAAAAATCCTTGCCCTTCGGCCGCCTTTCCTATATAATTAATGGGAATAAAAGTGATGTTCGGCGCGGAACGCGCGGGCGCGGCGCCCGCCGGCTCCGGGCTAAGGAGTGTTTTTATGCAGGCCTTAAAAATCTGCGAAGGCGTCTACTGGGTGGGCGCCATCGACTGGAACTTGCGCAACTTTCACGGCTACGAGACCGAAAAGGGCTCGACCTACAACGCGTACCTGATCCTCGACGAAAAGGTCACGCTGATCGACACCGTCAAGGAAGGGTTCGGCGACGAGATGCTCGAACGCATCCGCTCGGTGATCGACCCCGCGAAGATCGACGTGATCGTCTCCAACCACGCCGAACCCGACCACAGCGGCTGCCTGCCGCTGATGAAGGCGATCGCGCCGCAGGCGGCGGTGTACGCCGCGGCCGGCGCGGGGATCAAAGATCTTTCCGCCTATTACGGCGACCTCGGCTACACCGGCGTGAAGGCGGGCGAAAGCCTGTGCATCGGCAAGCGCACGCTCTCTTTCGTGCCCACCCCCATGGTGCACTGGCCGGACAACATGGTCACCTTCATGACGCCGGAAAATATCCTCTTTTCCAACGACGCGTTCGGACAGCACTATGCTTCGGACGAGCGCACCGACGCCGAATGCGACCTGCCCGAGGCGTTCATCCAGGCGCGCAAATACTATGCGAACATCGTACAGCCCTACGGCATGCAGACCAGAAAGGCGCTGGACGCGTGCGCGGGGCTGCCCATCCAAACCATCTGCCCCAGCCACGGCATCGTCTGGACAAAGCACATCCCCGAGATCCTGGCGCTGTACAAGGCCTGGGCGGCGGGCGAACAGGACGACACGGCGATCGTGGTGTTCGACACCATGTGGCACTCGACCGAGGCGATGGCGCACGCCATCGAGGACGGGATGCTCGCCTGCGGGCTCAAGCCCCGCCTGTACAACCTGCACCACTGCAACAATTCGGACATCATCGCCGACGCGATGACGTCGAAGTATATCGCCGTCGGGTCCCCCACCCTCAACAACAACATGATGCCTTCCGTCGCGTCCTTCCTGACCTACTTCAAGGGCCTGACGGGGAACAAAAAGAAGAGCATCGCCTTCGGTTCGTACGGCTGGGGCGGGCAATCGCCCGACCAGGTGGCAGAACAGCTGGCCGCCTGCAAGTGCGAGGCGCTGCTGCCGCCGATCAGGATCGCCTACAAACCTGCCGCCGAGCAGTTGGCCAAAATTGCGGAAGACGTGGCCGCAGCCATCGGAAAGAACTGAATTTTTGATAACGTGACCGAAATTTCGGGGATGGGCCGCCGCGGCGGCCCGTCCCTTTCGTTTTACGGCAGAGCCGCAAAGGGCAGCGCAGCGCGGGAAAAGCCGCCGAAAAAACAAAGCGCGAAGCCCCCTGCCAAAAAACGGAGCCGCGGACGGAAAGCGGCGGGCGCTTACGAAAAGCGCCCGCCGCCCTTATTCTCCGCCCGTCTTTGCGCCGCCCGGCAGCAGGGACGCGAGAAGGTTTCCCCGGCCGACCAGGGCCCGGTTTTTGTCGTACGTCTTATCGCTGAACGGGTCGTAACTGCCGACCAGGCGCGAATCGGAATCGAGCGCGCGGACGCGGCCCGCCGCGTCCTGCACGTAGTAACCGATCAGCCGCATGTTCGCGTCGTACAGCCTCTGCATGCCATCACCTCCCGCAACCAGTATAACGGGCGCGCGGGCGCGCGGGCAAGCGTGGGTGCCGGAATTCTGCGGCGGCCATCCATCCCGCGAGCCTTATGCGGCGGGAACGGACGCCGGGAAACTTTTTTCGCGAAGGGACGGGCAGACCCCGCGAAAAAAGCGGGCATCCGGATCACCGTCGCAGCGGAAACAGGCGGTCTGACGAAAACAGGCGGCCCTATTTCTCCGCTTGCGCATCGCCGGAGAGTTTTTCGCGGCGCCGCTCGGGGCGGACGACGGGGACGCCCTCGGGCGCGCCGGAGAGAAAGTTTTTGCCGAAATCTTCGCGCGGGAGCGGCACGCCGCCGCGCACGCAGATGAAAAATTCGCAGAGCAGGCGCACGCCCTCGGCGACGGCGCGTTCGAAGAGACGGTCGGCGTCCTCGCAGGAAAAAAAAGCCGGCACGGACGGGTTGCGCCATTCGCGCCCGTCGGCGTTCAGGCAGCGTTCGTCGGCCTGTGCGCGGCGGTACAGCGCGGAGAGAACGTGCGGAACATGCAGCAGCCGTTCCGCGCCTTCAAAAAACCGCCTGCGGCGCAGATGCGGGTCGCGGAACCACCAGACGTACAGAAAAAATCGCCCCACGGCGGCGCGGAAGGCGCGCGGCGAAAAGAGTCTGTGCCCTTCCGTGCCGCCGCAGACGGCGTGCACGAGCGGATACAGCGCGTCGAGGTCGACGTCTTTGCGGCGCAGCGGAAACGAATAGCTCTGCACGGGAAGGCCGAGGCGGGCGTTCACAAAATGGGTGTCGAGGTCGCTCTCGATGTAGGCGTGCCATTTGACGCGGCGGCTGGGTTCTTCCGCCAAAAAACGTTCGGTCAGGCCGTAAACAAAGGGATGAAAGACGGTATCGGCCGCGTAATGGCACAGGTACCCCGCCGCGTAAGACGAAACCTCGTCCGCCTCCCCCGCGGCGGCGGCAAAGGCGCTGAGATCTTCGTAGATGCGGCGGTTGTGCATGCGCTTGCCGAGGTTGCGGCGCCGGCCGTCTTTGACGCGGAAAAAGAAATAGATGTCGCCGCCCTGCGCGCCCAGAAAATAGGCGGCTTTGGACGGGATCGCGGCGCGCACGTTTTCGGGCAGACGGGTGAAGATCTCTTCGGCGATGAGCTGATGGGTATATTGCGAAGGCAAAAGATTTTTCCTCCCGCGCGCGGAGCGGACGGGCACCCGCGCGGCACGTTTCGGCATAAGATGAAAAGAGCAAACGGCGAAGGCGGAACGCCCGCGGAGAGGCCGCCGCGCTTGTTCCGCTATAGTATATACCGAAAACCCGCTTTTTGTACACCGTTTGCGGCAAAAAATAAGGGACAGCGGGCGCAGAACGGCCGCCGCGGAAGGCCGGATAAAAAATTTTTTGCTTTTTTGAAAAAACTCTGAATTTTTGCTTGCAATTTGTATTCGTTTTTGGTATAGTATATAAGCGATTCGGACGGAAGTTTAGCTCAGTTGGGAGAGCATCTGCCTTACAAGCAGGGGGTCATAGGTTCAAGTCCTATAACTTCCACCAGTGCAGACAAAACAAATACAGTGCGGAATGATTATGCGGGAATGGCTCAGGGGTAGAGCGTTACCTTGCCAAGGTAAATGTCGCGAGTTCGAATCTCGTTTCCCGCTCCAAACAAATTCCGCACTTATTTTTTGGCGCTATAGCCAAGTGGTAAGGCAAGGGTCTGCAAAACCCTGACTCCCCGGTTCAAATCCGGGTAGCGCCTCCAACCTTTCCGTTTCGCCCGGGCGAAACGGAAATTTTTTTACCGCACTCCCCTACCGCCAGCGAAAGCGGGCGGCGCAAAGCGGGCGAATCGGCCGCCGCGGCGCAAAAGCGGCGCAGCCGGACGGGCATACGGCCAAAGCGAGGAACCGCGCGATGACGATTTTGGAAACGCAGCGCCTGACCCTGCGCGAGATGACGGAAGAAGACCTTCCCGCCCTGTGCCGGATGCTGCAGGATGCGGACGTGATGTACGCTTACGAGCACGCGTTTTCGGACGAAGAGGCGCGGGAATGGCTTGCCCGCCAGCGCGGCAGGTATGCGCGCGACGGGTTCGGGCTGTGGGCCGCGCTCCTGAAAGAGAGCGGCGAACTGATCGGACAGTGCGGCATCACCCTGCAGGACGTGCACGGAACGGCGGTGCCCGAGATCGGGTATCTGTTCTGCAAAGAATTCTGGCACCGCGGCTATGCGACCGAAGCGGCGATCGCCTGCAAGCGCTACGCCTTTGACGTGCTGGGCCTGCCGGAAGTGTATTCGATCATCCGCGACAACAACCTGCCCTCGCGGCGGGTCGCCGAGCGGAACGGCATGACGGTGTGCGACACGCTCGTCAAGCACTACTACGGCATGGACATGCCGCACCTCGTATACCGCGCCGTGCGCTGACAAGCGCTTTTCCGGCCGCCTTTCCGGGGCCGCCCACCGCTTTCATGCACAAATCACGAAAAAGCGCCACGCTTTTCCCTTGCCGCTGTGGTGAAACTGGCAGACACAAGGGACTTAAAATCCCTCGAAAGTAAAATCTCGTACCGGTTCGAGCCCGGTCAGCGGCACCACGGACGCGCCCCGCTTTCCCGAAAAGGGAAAGCGGGGCGCATTTTTTACGCTTCCGGTTTTCCTGCTCTTATTGTCTATACCAGCCTCGTCTTCTGCGCAAGCTGTTGCCGACCGCGCCCGGCCCCGCGCCGAACAATGCGCCGCCGGCAAAGCAGGACCTGTTTTAAAAATCTTTTGTCGAAATTTGCAACACCCGCTGAAAACGGCTTTGTTCTGCCGACTCTCCCGTCAGATTTTGGCATAAAACAGGGGAAACGGCGCCTGAAAATCCTCCGGTCGGCGCGGCCCGCCCTTCTCTGTCTGCGGAAAGGGCGGGCCGTTTTTCTGTAAAAATGATCCGGCGCCCAAAAAACGGCGGGCAGAGCGACGATCGCTCTGCCCGCCGGGCGTATTCCGGCAACAGCCCGCAACGTTATCGCACGCGGATCAGGCTTTGCCTTTTTTCTTGCGGATGAGCACGACCGCCAGAACGGCGCCGGCAGCCACCACGACGGCGGCCGAAACGGAGACGGCGATTATGACCGTACGGTCGTTGTTTTCGGGTTCGGGCTGTTCGGCAGCGCTGCTTCCGACGGTGACCGTATACGTTACGCTCTTGCCGCCGTACGAAACCGTGATCGCGTTTTCACCTTCTTTCAGCGGTTCGGCCTCGACGGTGTAGCCGGTATACACGAGTTCGCTTTCGCCGTCGACATAAATGACTTTGAGCACCAGCCCTGCCGACATGTAGGTATCTCCCGGACGGTAGCTCTGCGACGCGGGATATTCGGCGATCTCGATGGACTGCACGTCCGGGCGGCGGACGGTCACGCTGATCTGCGTCTGCAGCCCCATGTACCGGATGCGGATCGTGCGGTTGTTCAGCGTCAGGGCGCTGTCCTGGTTGACGATCTCGTAGCCGTCGGAGATGACCTCGCGCGAGCCGTCGGACCAGATCAACAAGAGCGACAGGCCCGTCCGATCGAATTTTTCGCCGCGGACATATTCCGTTTTATCGGGATAGGTATTGACGAGGATGCTCTGCCGGACGACGGTTTCGCCGAACAGTTCCGCCTTGGCGCGCATGGCGCTTTCGGTGGCGTAAAGCGCGTCGGAATTGGTGACGAACCGGCTCTGCGTCGGCGTGACGAGGTTGTACGCTTCGCGGGCGGCCGTAACGGACGCGCGGTATTCTGCCCACAACGCCGTATCCGACCCCGTCAGGGCGTTCACCTCTTCCGCCGAGGGGATCAGCCCGATCAGGCGGAGCGCCTCGCGCGCGGTATCGTCGGCGATGAGTTCGCTCCGTTCGAGCTTGGAGAAATACGCGCCGTAAACGCGGCCGTCGAAGCCGGTGGCGTTTTCAGGGCATACGGCCGTCAGGCCGAGGTCTTTGACGCCCGTGACGCCCTTCTGCCCGGCAAAGATCACGCGGGCGACGTAGTCTTTGAAATTCGCGTAATACTTTTCGCTGGCGATGCCGCCCGTCTCGTTCAGGATCAGATACATATCGTCGCCGGGCGCAAAATCGGACGCGGTGAGCGGCTTCGCCTCCAGAACGGGTGCCTGCAGGCAGCCGAAGACGTACCGCGTTGCCCCGCATTTGTAGAAGGAGCGGTCTCCGACGGCGCGGAACGCATACGGGAACTCCACGGAAGTGACGCGGGTGGCGTTTTCGAACGCGCTCGCGCCCGTGCGCACCGTCGATTCGTTAAGGACCACGTCGCCGGCCTTGCCTGCGGGGCAAGCGATGACCTGCACGCCGTCGGGAACGCGGCCGTACAGGATGCCGTCTTCCACAAAATACCTGTCGTTCCGGCCGAGCTCAAACGCGGTCACGAAGGTCAGGCCGCTGAACGCGCCTTCCCCGATCGAACGGACCGAAGACGGGATCTCGAGGACGCCGCCGACGTCGTTGCCGAGCCCCGTATTGGCGAACGCGTAGCGGCCGACGGTCTCGACAACCGGCATTTCGACGGAGCGCAGACCGGTCGCCATGAACGCGCGCGCGCCCAGCGACGTTGCCTCGGGAAGGGCGAGCCCGACGATCCCGGCGCAGCCGTAAAACGCTTCGTCCCCCGCGCTTTCCAGGGCAGGGAGCGCGGATACGGCGAGCGCAGCGCAGTTCTTGAATGCGGCGGCGCCGGCGCTCTTCAACCCGGAAAGGTCGATGCCCGTGAGCGCCGTACAGCCTTCAAACGCGGAGTCCCCTGCCGTAACGGGAGCGAGCGCGAGCGAGGCGAGCGAAGAGCAGCCGCGGAACACGCCCCTGCCGATCTCGGTCAGCGACGAGAGGGTCGAAAGGTCGACCGTGCGCAGAGACGCCTGGCCGGAGAACGTATCCGTTCCCAGATCCGCGCTTCCGCTGCCGAAGGACACGCTTTCCAGCGCGCCGCCTCCGTAGGAAGCGAAGACGCCGCTGCCGAGCGAGGCGATCGCGCCGAGGCGGACCTGCGCGAGGTTTTCACAGCCGGCAAACGCGCGGTCGCCGATGGACGTGACCTGCGTACCGGTCAGATCGAGGGAGGCGAGCGCCGTTCCGGCAAAGCTTTCGGAACCGATGGCCGTCATGCCCGCCCCGAAAGCGACCTGCGCCACAGACGCGTTGTAGAACGCCATGGCGGGCAGAGCGCCCGTATAGGCGGAGAGGTCGGCGGACGTCATGGCTTCGCACCAGGAGAACGCGCCTTTGCCGAGCGACTGTATGCCGGCGGGCAGGGCGACCGTCGTCAGCCCCGTTCCCGAAAACGCGTAAGCGCCGATCTCGCGCAGGCTGCCGTCTTCGGCAAAGGTGACCGAACGCAGCGAAGTGTTCCCCGAGAAGGCGTTCGGCGCGATGACTTCGACGGAGGCCGGCACCGCGAACGAGGAGGCGTTTTGCCCCACCTTCACGAGAGTTTTCTTCTCGCGGTCGGCATACAAAACGAGCACGCCGCCGACGTCTTCGGCGATGAAGGCGTCGTCTCCGCTTTCAAAGGTAATGGTATCGATCTTGCAGTTGCCGAACGGCGAGACGATGTTCGCATAGGTCAGCACCGAGACATCGTCCGGCGTGACGTCGGTATACACCAGCTCGGAAAGGGCGGAACAGTGGAGGAACATATCGTCGCTGACGGCCGTGAAGCGGCTCAGGCGCACTTTTTTCAGCCCGGCGCAGTTATAGAAAGCGGCCTTCCCGGCGACGCGGAGTTCGGTGATGTCGAGCTCTTCGAGGGAGGTGCAGTTGGCGAAGCAGTTCGCCCCGATGGTCGTCATGTGGGCGGGGATCCGGATGAAATCCGTCCCCTCTTCCAGATCGAGGATCTCAACGTCTTCCGCTTTCAGGCCGCGCAGCAGCTGCACGTTGTGGATGTATTTCAGCGACGTACAGTCGGCGAAACAGTTTGCGCCGAAGCTGATGGAACGGGAATGCAGGTCGATGCGCTCGAGGTTCGGGCAGTTGTAAAAGGCGTTGCTGTAAACGTATTCGATCGTGTCTGGCAAAATCACCCGTTTGAGCGCCTTCATATTCGAAAACGCAAAGGTCTGGATCTCGATGCAGGGCGCCGAGATCTCCAGCTCGGTGATGTTCGTATTGTCGCGGAACGCCTCTTCGTAGATGTAATAGACGTTGAGGCTCTTGGGAATGGTCACCTTGCCGCCGGGGCCGTGGTATTCGCGCAGATAGCCGTTTTCCACGACGAATTCGGGACCGACCGAAAGGGTGGTCGAGGCGGAATACAACGTAGGACGGCCGTCCTGATACAGCGTTGCGCGGATGACCGTGCTCCCCTCTGCCAGCGTGCGGACGAAGCCCGTATCGCGGTTGACCGTGGCGACGTCCGGCACCGTGGATTCCCAGACGATGTCGGGATCGGCCGAACTGTACCAGGGCTCGATTTCGACCGACATGCGGAACCCGGTGTTCGGATGGACGGAAACGACGTCGTTCGTAGGATCGACCAAGTTGTTCTCGCTGTTTTCGATCAGGCCCAGGTTCAGTTTGGTGATGCCCGGCGCCGCGTTCACTTCGTCGGTGACGGTGACGAGGATGCCGTCGGAGGCGGCGGCGTATTCGTTTTTGCCGCCGTAGACGCGCACCACGGCCGTGCCGGGCTGCACGCCGAACAGCTCGCCGTCCTGCACGCGCACGACGCTCTCGTCGAACGAATGCCAGTACAGATTGACGTTTGCCGCGTTTTCGGGCGAAACGAGCGTTTCCAGCTTCAGCGCCTCGTTCACGCCGATGGAGACGGTTTTGGAGTAGTCTTCGGCGGAGACGTCTTCCCCGGTGACGATCTCGACCGAATCGGGGTAATCGACCGCGTCTGGCAGCGGCTTGAAATCGCTGACGCGGTAGGCGCGGGCGTTCAGGGCGTAGTCGTCGACCTGCAGATACAGATCGACATCCTGGTCGTAATAGTCGGTGATGTCGATGGAGACCGTGGTGACCGAATTCCGCTCGCTGTACACGGGGATCATGTTGGTATCCAGCAGTTCGAGCGTCATCGACGTATAGTCGGCAAAGCACAGCGCGATGGACTGCGCGTAGTGATTGTCGTAGACGTCGACGTCCAGGAACACGTTGTAGCGCGTTTTGTCGCTCTCGTCCTTGTACGGTTCGTACCGAACGCGGTAATCGACGATCTCGGGGGCTTCGGTATCGACGTAGAAATTGAAATCAAAGGATTTGTTGTAGGAATACAGGCCGGCGTCGTATTCACGGCCGGGGAGATCCGCCATTTCCCCGTCCATATGGAACAGGTACTGGCGGTTGTTTTCCAGGCCCAGTTCTCTGGCGCTCCATTCCAGTTCGATGACCGAGGCGCGCGCCGTGGAAGAGCCGCCCGTGTACGCCTTGCGGATGTTGCGCTGCTGCTCGGAGAACACGACCTCGCCTGTCACGGCGTCGGTGATGGAGACGTTCATCGTCTCGGCCCCGCGCAGCATGCCGGCGTAGATGGCATACAGCTGGCTGACCGTGCGGTGCCCCTCTTCGTCGTAGATCGAGATGGCCGCCTTGTCCGCGGAGGAGTAGATCTGCCGTTCGGCGGGGTCCTGCTCGTAAAGATAGGTGCCGAGCGGGATGATGTACCTTTCGTCGTAATAAGAGCCGAGAGGGACGGTGGGATAGATGGCCGCCTGCGGTTTTTCGTCTTCGGGAATGCTGTCGTCCTGCAGGGCGTCGCTCAGTTCGTATTCGCTCATGTCCATCATGGGCGCAGCGTACCAGTCGCCGTAAAATCCCAGCCAGGGGATGTTCAGATCGACGCGCGAAGCGGAATCGGAAGAGGTATCGGTCAGGGTGACGAACCCTTCCACATACATGCCGTTCTCGAAATACCGGTCCAGATAGTCCTTGGCGGACTGCTGCAGGCGGATGGTGACGCGGACTTCAACATCGGCGCCGCCCGCGAGCGTGAGCGTGTTGCCCTCGACCCCGTCGCCGGCGAACGCGATATCCGCCATGGAATCGAGCATATATGCGCGCTCGGCGACCGTCATGCCGTCGGAAGCGATGGTTTCGGTCATCGTCTGCGTGCCCAGCGTATAGGTGCGCGTGCCTTCGGACATGTTTTTGACGCGGAAGGTCAGCTCGTACCTGCCGGTGCGGTCGGGGTCGTCCCCCACTTCGATCTTGGCTTTGTCGATGCCTTCCTGGTAGGCGTACGCCTGCGTGGTGATCGCCTTTTTGATGTCGGCCAGGCCGGCGCCCTGTTTGCGGGGGGAATACGGGCGGTCAAACTCGTCGCGGGCGATGGTCGCCGTGCTCATGACGAGGAAGTTGGAGACCGCGACGTCGTCCGTATACGTATGCGCGGGATCGTATTCGACGTGCTGCCGGACGTAGGAAAGGATCAGGCTCATCGCGCCCGCCATGTTGGGCGAAGCCATGCTGGTGCCGCTGTACTCGTCCCACCCGTTGGCGACGGACGAGGTGATCTCGCCGCCGTGGGCGGAGATCTCCGGTTTGAGACGGAGGTCGGGCGTGGGGCCCCAGCTGGAGAAGTCGGACATGAACGGGCCGGCTTTCTGCGAATCGCTGATATACATCGTGCCCGCGCCGGAAGAAACGAAGTTGTTGGCCGCGTCCATCGTGATGGAGCAGGTCGGGATGGGGTCGTTCAGATTGCCCAGGCTCATGCGGATAATGCCCGAAACGTTGTTGTAGATGACGCAGCCGATGGCGCCCTTCTGTTTGGCGATGCGGACCTTCTGTTCGAAGGTGACGTCTCCGCCGCGGCGCACGACCGCGATCTTGCCGGTCACGTCGATGTTGCGCGTGTAGTTGACCGACAGGCCGTAGCCCGGGACCACGACGTACTGGACGGCCATGTTGCCGTCTGCGTCGACGAGGGAAGGATTTTTCTCCTTCAGCTCTTTCACGAAATCCTTTTCGTTGCCGTTGCCGTCGCTGGCTTCGGTGAAGTAGAGGTATTTGTCTTCGCCGCCCACGCTGACGCGGATGTATTTGGACTGCTGCCCGTTGATGCTCGCCACGCTGAGCGCGCCGGGATAGGTGGACGGGGAGCCGACCGTGCCCGAATCGGGATTGGAGGCGAGGTTGGTGCCGTAAGCGCCGCCGTAGCCCGAGCTGTAATCGTTGCTGGCGGCCGTCACGAGCATGATGCCGGCCTCGCGCACGTTGTCGTACACGGTCTGCATGTATTCGTCGTCCCCCGTGGAGAATCCGGCGGAAGAACCGAGACTCATGTTGATGATGTCGACGTCGAGTTTGATACAGTCTTCCAGCGCGGCGAGGATGTCCATCGTTTCGGCGCCGCCGAGCGATTCGCTGTTCTCGTTGTCGGTGAACACTTTGCAGAAGGCCAGCTGCGCTTCGGGCGCGACGCCCGTGAAGGTCATCGGGTTGCCGTCTTTGTCGAGGATCTCGTTGCCGTCCTGGTCCTTGATGGTTTCGGGCTCGCCGTCTTCCCCCAGAATGGGCGAACCGGCGATGATGCCGGCCACGTGCGTGCCGTGCGAGGAATAGGACGGATAGACGTCGGTATCCTTGTCGGCATAGTCGTAGGCGAAGGGCACCTTTTTGCTGTAATACACGTCGTCGACGGTCACGCTCGGGTCGACGGCCTGCACGCCGGAAGGCTCGCCGTCGAACACGCGCGCGGCGACTTCTTCTTTGGTAAGGACGGCTTCGCCGGAAGGTTCGGTGAGGAAGGCTTCGTGGCTGGCGTCGAGGCCGGTATCGAGCACGGCGACCACCATGCCGGAGCCGTCGTATTCGGCGGCGATGCTTTCGTCGACTTTATAAATGCCCGTCCCCCAGACGTTCGCGTTGTTGCTGACCGCGACGTCTTTCGGGGCATAGTAATATTCGGAAATGTCGACGCTCTTGACGCCGTCCATGCGGGCGATCTGTTCCGCGTAACGGACATCGACGCGGACGGCGACCGCGTTCAGAAGGAGCGTATAGCCGTACCGGTATTCGTACGGGATCCCCGCCCGCTGAAGCCCGGCCAGAAATTCCTGCTGGCCGCTGCGCAGGCTTTTTTCGGCGCGGCGGCCTTTGGCCGTCTGCGCGTATGCGTTGACGTTCTGCCCTTCGCTGCGGGAAGCCAGGCTCTCGTCTTCGAGCGAAACGATCAGCCACTGCTTGCCCTTCACTTCGGGAGCGATGCGCACGGCGTCGCCGAACGCGGAAGACGTGTCGGCCAGCCGGAGCGAAGATTCTTCCGTCAGGGCGGGCCGCGCGGATTGTTCGGAGCCAAGCGCGCCCGTCAGTTTCCCTTCGGGCAGAAATGCCGCCACGCAGAAGGACGCGCACATGATCAGCGCGAGCAGCCACGCGAGCAACCTGTACTTTCTGTATACCATAATATCCTCTTACAATATCCTCTTACCTGTGTTTGCGTTTGTCAGTCGCGGGCGCCGTCTTCCGCCTTGTCGGCGTACAGATGGCAGGCGACCCAGTGCCCCGGCGTGTATTCGCGGTATTCGGGGACCTTTTCTTTGCACACGTCCATGCATTTTTTGCACCGGGTGTGGAATTTGCATCCCGAGGGCGGGTTGGCCGGCGAAGGGATGTCCCCTTCCAGAATGATGCGGTTCATCTTGTAATCGGGATCGGGCACGGGTACGGCGGAAAACAGCGCCTCGGTGTAGGGATGCAGCGGGCTGCGGAAGATATCTTCCGTGCTGCCGTATTCGACCATGCTGCCCAGATACATGACGCCCACCTCGTCGGAGATGTGTTCGACGACCGAGAGGTCGTGCGAGATGAAAATGTAGGCGATCTTGTTCTTTTCCTGCAGGGATTTGAGCAGGTTGATGATCTGCGCCTGGATGGAGACGTCGAGCGCGGAGACGGGCTCGTCGCAGATGACCAGTTTCGGTTTGAGCGCGAGGGCGCGCGCGATGCAGATGCGCTGGCGCTGGCCGCCCGAAAATTCGTGCGGGTAACGTTCGAAATACTGCGGCTGCAGGCCGCATTTTTCCATGACGCCGAACACGTATTCTTTGTACTGCGCCGGCGGCACGATCTTGTGCTGGCGCACCGCCTCGCCGATGATCTCCCCCACCGTCATGCGGGGGGAGAGGCTGGAGTACGGATCCTGAAAGATCATCTGGATCTGCGGGCGGATCCTGCGCAGTTCGCGCGATTTCAGCTTGCCGAGGTCGACGCCGCCGAACAGCACTTCTCCGGCGGTGACGGAGTGCAGGCGGAGAATGGTGCGGCCCATCGTCGTCTTGCCGCAGCCCGATTCGCCCACGATGCCGACCGTGCGGCCTTCGCGCACCTGCAGCGAAACGTCGTCGACGGCGCGCACGTATTGCCGGTTCCGGCCGAACAGATTGCCGCCGACGGGGAAATATTTTTTCAGATGGTTGACTTGCAGCAGCACTGCGGGCTCTTCCGCCGCGGCGGAAAGCACGGGCTCTGCGTTGGGCTGGTTCATGTTCATTCTCCCTTTCCGCTCTCCTCTGCATAGAGATGGCAGGCGACGCCGTGCGTCGGCGTGATCCAGCGGAACGGCGGATACGGGCCGTTGCAGCGGGCCGTGCACCGGTCGCAGCGCTCTTTGAAATAACAATAGTCGGGCATGTTGATGGGGTTCGGCACCTGGCCGGGAATGCTGTACAGCTCGCTGACCTGCTTGCCCACGACCGGCTTGCTCTTTTGCAGGCCGACCGTATACGGGTGCAACGGATTTTTGAAGATCTCGCGCACGGTGCCGCTTTCCACGATCTTGCCCGCATACATGACGTATACGTAATCGGCCATTTCGGCGATGACGCCCAGATCGTGCGTGATCAGCATGATCGAGCCGCTCATGCGCGCGCGGACGGCGCGCAGCAGGTCGAGGATCTGCGCCTGGATGGTCACGTCGAGCGCGGTCGTCGGTTCGTCCGCCACGATCAGGCGGGGATTGCAGGCCAGGGCCATGGCGATCATCACGCGCTGGCGCATACCGCCCGAGATCTCGTGCGGGTAGGACTTGTATACGCGCTCGGGCATGGCGATGCCGACCTGCTTGAGCATTTCGAGGCTGCGGCGCCGCGCCTCTTCTTTGGTGGCGCCGGGGATGTGCAGCAGCGTGACCTCGTTCAGCTGGTTCCCCACCGTGAAGACGGGGTTGAGGGAGGTCATCGGCTCCTGGAAGATCATGGCGATCTGCCGGCCGCGGATGCGGGACATTTCCGACAGGGGCATTTTGGCGATGTCGAAGGTTTTTTCGACCATCTCGTACAGGAGCACGCCGGACTCGTCGCGCTTTTGCACGGGTTCCTGCACGGGGTTCCCCTCCTTGTCCAGGACCGGCTTCCCGTGTTTGTCGAGCTTCGGCTGCATGACGACCCGTTCGACGCCGTCCTCCCCGACCTCGGTTTCGTAGACGGGGACGGGCTTTCCGTCTTTGCCGGTCTTGTATTCGCTGGACCGGAAGCGGATCTCCCCTTCGACGATCTGGCCCTGCGGGGCCTGCACCAGGCGCATCAGGGACAGGCTGGTGACCGATTTTCCGCAGCCTGATTCGCCCACGACGCCCACGACGGAGCCTGCCGGAATGTTGAGCGACACGCCGTTGACCGAACGCGCCACGCCGGCGTCCGTGAAGAAATACGTGTGCAGGTTTTCGATCTCGACGAGGTTTTTCTCGTCCTTCATGCGGGTGAGATATTCCGATTCGTCCGCCTTTCTGCGCTTGCGCTTTTCCAGCGCGCGGATGGTGTTTTTGTTCGTTTTTGCGATCTCGCGCGATTCTTTCTTGGAAAGATACTGCGCTTTGCCGCGGCTCTTTTTATCCTTTTCTTCCGCCATGCGACACTATTACCTCTTCATTTTCGGGTCGAACGCGTCCCGCAGCCCGTCGCCGACGAAGTTGAAAGCCAGCACCGCCAGCACGATGCAGATGCCGACGGGGATCCACTGGTTCGGGTACTGGCCCCAATACGAAACTTCGCTGGTCAGCACGTTGATCATGTTGCCCCAGGTCGCGAAATCCTGCGGCACGCCCAGCCCGAGAAAGCCGAGCGTCGCTTCGGTGAGGATGATGCCGCCCAACCCGAGCGTCATGGAGACGATCAGCTGCGGCAGGACGTTGGGCAGCAGATGTTTGAACAGCTTGCGCCACAGGCTCAGGCCCGTGCATTCGGCGGCCATCATATACTCCTGCTCGCGCAGATACAGGATCTGCCCGCGCACCATTCTGGCGACGCCCGCCCAGCCGATGAGGGTGAGCATCGCCATCATTATGTACAGTTTCGGCATGTCTGCCACGTTGTTCGCGTCGAGCATGTAACTGATGATGAGCATGATCGGCAGCGTCGGGATACAGTTGAAGATATCAACGATGCGCATGATGAGCATGTCGACCCATTTGCCGAAATACCCCGCCAGGCCGCCCAGTACGACGCCGAGCAGCGTTTCCAGAATCACGACGACGAAGCCGAGCGTAAGCGAGATCCGGCCGCCGTACATCAGGCGGGAGAACACGTCGTACCCGTTTTTGTCGGTGCCCAGAAGATGGGTGGGCGAGATCGGGCCGTCGAAATTGAACACGTTGTAGGTGGCGCTGTATTCGTACGCCGTCTGCATTTCTCCGTTTTCGTCTTCGTACTCGAAGGGGCGGTTGATCTCCACCAGTTTGCCCTGCGTGCGGTCTACCTCGTCCTGCCCCCAGACGGCGGGCGTTACGTATTGCAGCAGCGGGCCGAGGAAGGAAAACAAAAACAGAAAGATGAGCGTGACCAGCCCGATGACGGACAGTTTGGAGCGGAAAAACCGCCGCGCGACCATGGCGCCCGGCGAAAGGGTGCGGACGCGGTCTTCGAGGCGCTCTTCCTCCGCGGCTGCGACGGCTTCGACGCCGGCCGCCGCCGTTTCGGCCAGTTCTTCGGCGCCCTCGTTGACGGGGCGGCCCGTCGGCTGTTCGGCCGAAAGGTTTTCAAACTCTTCGTTGAGAGGAGCCTTTTCGGGGTTGTTTTTCTCCTTGCGGAACATGAAAGCCTCCTCTTACTTCGTGATCTTCACGCGCGGGTCGACGACCGCATACATCAGGTCGGCCAGCAGCGTGCCGATGACCGTAAGGATGGCGAGAAACATGTTGTAGCCCATGATGAACGGGATGTCGCCCGCTTTCAGCGCGTCATAGGCCTTGAGGCCGATGCCGGGGATGGCGAACATCTGTTCCGTGATCATGGCGCCGCTGAACAGCCCGGGCAGCGTGCCCGCGAGCAGGGTGACCAGCGGGATGAGCGTGTTGCGGAAGGCGTGCTTGTAGATGACCTTGCGCTCCCCCAGGCCCTTGGCGCGGGCGGTGCGGATGTAGTCGGCGTTGAGCACTTCGAGCGTGTTGGTGCGCGTGTAGCGCATCAGCGAGCCGACGGACAGGAAGACCATGATGAAGATCGGCAGGATGAGGTGCCAGATCCTGTCCCAGAAGCGCGTCCAGTCGGACGCGTCGACGGGCAGGTTGCTTTCCAGCCCGTTGACGGGCAGCCAGCCGAGCTGCACCGAAAAGAGCTGGATGCAGATCGCGGCGAAAAAGAAGGTGGGCAGCGCGGTGCCGATCATGGTGAGCACGCTCGCGGTGTAGTCGATCACGCCGTACTGGCTGGTCGCAGCCTTGACGCCGAGCGGGATGGCGATGATGAACTCGAGGATGAGCGCGACGAACGCGATCTCGAACGAGATGCCCATGTTTTCGGCGATGATGGTGCCGACTTTGTCCTGGTACTTGAAGGAGTTGCCGAGGTCGCCCTGCAGCACGTTGCCGATCCACAGGAAGTACCCTTTCAGGATACCGCCGAAGGAGCGGTCCGCCAGGCCGTAGATCTCGAGCAGGCGGTCGAATTCGGCCTGGTCCATCTGGCCGTTGAGGACCAGTTGGGCGAACTGGTTGGTGACGAAATCGACGGGCATCATGCGCACCAGCGAATAGATGATGATGGAGACGCCGAGCAGGATCACGACGGCAAGCGCGACGCGCTTGATGATGTATTTAACCATTCTCTGACTCCGAACGGACGTAACCGACCTCCCAGATCTTGGAGAAGATCCCGTCGAACGCGGTGGGATTCTGGTTGAGCGTGGACGAATCGATCTTGGTGTTGTTGAACACCGTCAGGTCGTTGCGCTGGTAGGTGGGCATTTCGACCGCGAGCTCCATGATCAGATCGAGCGCTTCGGCGTAGATCTGCGCGCGGGGCGCGTTGTCGACAAACGTGCGCGCACGGTCGATCAGCTCGGAGAGTTCTTCGATGATCCCCCATTCGTAGGAATATTTGCTCTTATCCGCCTTGATCTCGTTGTAGCCCCAGTT
>CALVHP010000051.1 GCA_944328405.1 uncultured Clostridia bacterium | reverse complement strand
AATAGAAGCGGATGTGCGTGGCTTCGCCGAGATTTTTGTAGGTGATGGTCATGTAATCGCCGACACGTTCGTCCGTCAACGGGTCGACAAGGTTCTGGTTGAGGTTGTTATAATAGATGTACGAGGTATTTTTGCACATGCCGAACCATACGTTAGCATAGCCGCCGTCTTCGTCTTCGACGTACGTGATCTCCGTATCGGTCAGCTTATCCTGTGCATCGCCGTAAGCGATATTGAAACTTTCAAAGCGTTCGGCCGAGATGTAGAACCCGGACGCCATGCGGCAATAGAGATCCATATCCGTAGTGACGGGCTGCGAAAAGTCGTACTCGGTGCCGGCGTCAAACGTCGGGGTCGTGTACCAGCCGAGCACGCGGTTCCAGCTGGCGGCGCCGTCCTGCGGGGTGGCGAGTTCGCCGGAGAAGAGGTTTTCTTCCACGGTCTGCGCGCCGATGTGATAGGTCACGACCAGCTGCGATTCCCACTTGGCGTAGAGCGTCATGCTCTGGGTGACGGGCTGCGAAAAATCCCAAGGGGTGGTCCCCTCTTTGTCAACGCACCATTCTTTGAAGCCGAGGTTCTGCGGGTTGGCGGGATTGCCGCGGATGGTGAGCGGCATGTTGACGATGGTCGAACCGGGGTCGACGGACTGGTCGCGCACGCTGGTCACGTCCTCTTCGAAGAGGCCGGTGCCGTCGAGGTTGGGGTCAAAATGCACGACAGCCTTGCCGTCGACCAGGCCGCCGTCTCCGGGGCCGTCTTCACCGCCCCTGCAGGCCGCAAACAGGCCGACGGCGGACAGGAGCAGGACGAGTGCAAGCAAGACCGAAAAGAGTCTGGTTTTTTTCATACTGAAATTCCTCCGATGAATTCAAGGTTATAATTTCATCCCCGAAGCGAAATCGCCGCTCTGGAAATGTTTGAGGCTGAGAGCCGTGGTGATGATGAGGGGCACCGAGCAGATCACATAGATCGCGTACTGCGCGCCGCGCTGCTGCATGGATTCGAGCAGTTCGACGACGGACTGGATGACGGGCATGAGCGTGCGCTTGTCTGCCGAGGAGATCACCAGCCCGGGCCAGAGATAGTCGTTGTACTGCGCCGAGAACGTTCCGACAAAATTGAGAAGGAGAATGGGGAACGCGAGCGGCAGGACGAGGTAGATGAAGATCTTCACGTCGTTGGCGCCGTCCATCTTCGCGCTTTCAAAGATGGAAGCGGGCTGCTGGGTGAAGAAGGTGCGGAAGAGAAACATCGCGCCCGCCTGGCCGCCGCCGATGACGGGGAGCCAGATGGCGAAGTAGCTGTTCATCAGGCCGATCTTCGTGGTGAAATCCATCAACACGGGCATGCCCATGATGGACGGCACGAGCAGGATGATAATGTAGATCTTGAACAGAAATTCGCGGCCGAAAAAATTCTTGCGCGAAAAGATGTAAGCCATCACCGCGCCCAGCAGCATGTTGAGGAAAGCGCCGATGAAGGCGACGAAGATGCTGTTGAGCATGGGGCGCCAGATGTTGTTGAACGCGACCGAATAGTTTTCGCACACGGCCGCCCAGGACAGCCGGAACGAGAAGATGTTCGCCGCGATCGCCGCATGCGATTTGAGGCTGTTGAGGATGGTGACGTACAGCGGGATGAGGCTGAACACCAGCGAGAGCGTCACCCAGATGACGACGAAGATCTGCACGGGGAGGCGGTCAGAATTGCGGAGCCTTGCAACTTTTTTTCTCATGAGCCGGCCTCCATTTCCTGCGTTTTGATCTTCATGTTGAAGATGGTCACCACGATCAGCACCAGGAACATCAGCGTCGCGTAGGCGGAGGACAGGCCGTAGTCCCCTTCCTGCAACCGCTTGTACATGAGCACGATGGGGATCTGCGTGCCGAACTGCCCGTCCGTCGTCATCAGGACGCGGCTGAAGTTCTGCACCGACTGGATGAACGCGAGGATGAACACGTATTTGATCTGCGGGGTGATCATGGGCAGATCGATCCAGAGAATGCGCTTGAAGAGTTTACAGCCGTCCAGCTCGGCAGCCTCGTAATAGGAGGACGGGATGTTCATCAGCGCGCCGTAGAAGATCAGATACGAGCCGACGAACGGGAAACCCATCATGATGAGCGAGACGATGCCGTGGTCCTGCAAAAACAGGACCGGCTCGAGCACCTCCCCGCGGAACAGCCGCAGGATCATGTTCAGCACGCCGTCGACGCCGTAGATGCCGCGCGTCCAGATGAGGAGCGTGGCGATGCCCGGCAGCACGGACGGCAGGAAGAGCACCACCCGCGCAAAGGTGCCGTAGTGCTTGTTGCGCATGAAGATGAGGCAGAGCGCAAACACGGCGGGCGGTACGAGCGCGATGACCACGTCGGCAAGCAGGAAAATGAGCATGTTGCGGAACGCGATCAGGTTGGACGGGTCGGTGAAAATTTCGATGTAGTTCTCGAAATTGTTGAACCGCATGGTCGGGTTCGTCCGCGTGTAGTCGAAAAAGGACAGCACCATGGACGAAATGCCGGGGTAGTAACAGAACAGGATCAGCATCGCCAGCGATCCGAAGATGATGAGGTAGACGATCCAGTTTTTGCCGATCCCCCGGGCGACGACGCGGCAGCGGGAAGAGAACCCGGAGCGGAACACGAGCAGCGCCGTGAACAGCGCCCCCACCGCGCAGACGGCCGCAAGCGCCACCGCCGCGATGCCCAGGCCGTTGAGCAGCCCCTTGTTGGCGAGGGTGCCGATGTCGGCGGAGAGCAGTTCTTTGTAATCGGGATTGTCGCGGTTGTTGCCCGAACAGATGACGAGCAGACGGCCTCCCCCGGCGGGCACGGCCATGTTGGTGATGTAAAAGGCTACGTCTGCCTGGTAGAGCACTGCGGGGGCGTCGCCGGAAACGTCGATGGCGGTGACGCCGGAGATGTTTTCGTAGGCGACGTAAGCGGTGCCGCTTTCGCGGTGGAAGGCCAGAGCGCCCGTGGCGGGCGTGTTGGGCAGGACGACGTTGAAGCCTTCGATCTCGTCAAAAGAGAGGTCGAGCGCGTCGAAGTCGCCGTCGGCACCGGCGATGTAGAACCGTCCCCGCTCCGCGTCGAAGGCGGCCGCCTTGGCGGCGAGCTGTTTGCGCGCGGTGCGGTACAGCGCGGAATCGTACGAATCGGCCGGCAGGGTCACGGTGCCGTTGGAGGCGACCGTCGCGCCCAGCGCGGCGAGCTCTTCTTCCGAAAGGAACGGGAAGTCGTTCAGCGAAAAATCTTTGGCGATCCGGTGATACTGCCCTTCGCCCGTGACGACGTACAGGTACGAATCGTCGACGTACATCCCGACGATGGTGCCGGAAATGACGGGCTGGAACTGGTAGTTGCCCCCCTGCCGGAAACAGGTGTACATCTGCCCGCGCGCGAGGGGCTCGCCCGCGAGGTCGTCTTTGGCGTATTTGACGAACTGCGTGTAGCGCGAGGCGGGCACGGCGAAGTAGACGTATTCGTCGTCGACGGCGAGCGACTGGTACCCGCCCGAAAAGGCGCGGACAAAGGTCGCCGTGAGCGCGTCGCCGCTGTCGGCAACGGTGAAGAGGTTGTAATCTTCGTCCAGCACGATGAGGCCGTTCAGCGCGGGATCGGAGGCGACGGAGCGGATGGCGCGGCCCTCGGTGATCGTGGTGCGGCAGATCTCGTCTCCGTCGGCGCTCATCTTGACGAGGCTGCCGGCGCTGTCGCCGTAGTACCAGCTATCTTCCGTATACGAGCGCGCCACGCGGGTGACGGTCGTGCCCTGCGCCGACGAAAGGACCTCGTTTTTCGGCGCGAGGGACAGCAGCACCCCTGCCGCCGCCGCAAAGACGATCGTGAACGCCGCGCAGAGAATGAACGCGATCAGCGATCTTTTTTTCTTGTTTTCCATGGCGGACAGACCTCGGATCAGGCGGTAAAGGGACTGGTGCCCGGGCGCTGCCAGAAGGTCTTGCTCCACCCCATAGACTCGCAGAGCGCGTCGAACCCGTCGCGCACGGCGTCGTCCCAGCGGGACTGGAAGTCGGCCACGGCTTCGGCGGCGGTGTCGTAGGTCGCCGTTTTATAGAGGCGCTGCACGACGGTGAGGTGCGCTTCGCGGCTGGCCGTCTGTCCGTTGACGTGGTAGATGAAGTTATTGTTGTACCAGTTCACGTCGCACAGGCCGTTGAAGGCGATCTTGTCGCTCTCGAAGAAGGTGCTCCAGCTTTCGGGCACGGCGAAGTCGAGCACGGTGGAAAGCCCGTCGGGCGCGACCTGGCTGCTCTGCAGGGCGTTGTAATAGATGGACTGGCCGTAGGGCGAAAGGAAGAACTTCAGAAAGTCGACGGAAATTTCGTCCTGGGCCTCGTTGCCCCGGTGGCGCATGACGGAGAGATAGCCGCCGTTGCCGCCGACGTCGCGCACGAAATCGGTGGAGACGTGCTCTTCGCCCTCGTGCGAACAGGTCATGTACGGGTAATCGAAAAAGTCGATCTCGAATCCCCTCTCCTGGGTGCCGAAGGTCAGCCCGAAGCCCGTGTAATCGAGCAGGACGACGGGGTCGGCCTTGTCGGCGTCGGTCGCGGTGAGGAAGCGGTCGCGGATGTCTTCAAAGCTGACGGTGGTAAAGTCGGTGGGAAGGTATTCGCGCAGTTTGTACAGGTTTTCGACGAAACAGGCGAATTTATCGCTGTTCGCGCCCACATAGGTCACGCCCGAGTTCCCGTGGTGTTCGTCGTTTTCGTCGAGCAGAGAGTTCCAGAAGCGCGAGTGGCTGGGGTTGTAGCCCATGTCCGATTCGGGCTGCGGGTCTTCGAGGTCGAAATTGAACTCGTACGCGTTTTCGCTGTAAAGCGCGTCGCCCTCCTGCACGTTGATGGCGGGATACATGTCGCGGTAATACTGGTCGCCGTACACGCGGAAAAGCCAGGCAAACTGCGATTCGTTGACGGACGCGCTGTCTCCGGCGAGGCCGAGCGGGTTGGTGTAGCCCGCCTGCCGCATGTACGAGCAGAGACTGACCAGATCGTCCCAGGTGACGGGCGTAGCGGCTTCTCCGGCGGCATTGCGGTAGCCCTGTTCGACGGCGGCGTCGAAGGCGGTCATGTTGACGAACCACGCCGTGGAGAGCGATTCGGAGTTCATGATGTAGCACGCCGTGTTGCTGCCCGACTTGTCGGTGATGTACGCGTCGGTCGAGAGGACGTTCTGCCACATTTTGGAAGAACCTTCGTCGACGTCGGGGTCGTCCACTTCGACGCCGGCATAGTGGTTTTCGTTGTAGAGCTGGGACGAGAGGTTGATCGCCGCCGCGCTGACGTTGGAAAGGCGGTTGCCCTGGAAGATGTCCCAATCGGTGCCGGAATCGTTGGCGGCGTTGGTGACTTCGTTGAGGTATGTACCGTCGGAATGGTTGTTCAGGCGCACGTCGACGCCCGTCTGGATCTTTTCGTACGCCGCTTCGACCGCCTGCCAGCCGGGCAGCGTTTTGCCGAAGACGATCTCTACGTCGACGGAGCCGGCGTAATAGTTGTCGATGTTCGCGTCCATGCGGGCAAGGTTGGGGTACAGGTCGTCGGCAAGGCCGGGCACTTCGGTCAGGCGGTCGTCTCGCCCGCTTCCGCCGCCCCCGCCGTCGCCTCCGTTGCCGCCGCCCGAACAGGCGGCCATGGTCAGGGCGAGAAGCAGCGCCAAAAACAGCGTGATCAGCTTTTTCATGAAATTTCCTCCTTGATGAGAAATAGCGTTATCCGGCAAGCAGCGCTTCGAGGCGGTTGCCCAGCATGACGCGCTCGCTTGCGAAATGGTCGTTGTCTGCGTTCCAGACGGCGACGTGCGTGGTGGTGCGGCGGATGAACTCTTCGACCGCGCCGGCGCCGATGCGCTGTTCGAGCATCGCGAACATCTGGTAGTCTTCGACGCCGTCGCGCACGGCTTCCAGCCGCAGCGAGCCGACGGGGCCTGCCTGCCCCACTTTGGCGCCGGGGTACAGCAGCTGGCCGTTGCCGTAGGTATACTGGCCGGCCGTCCACTCCGCTTCGCGGTTGTTCCAGCCGTCGCCTTCCCAATAGTTCACGCTCCAGTACAGGAAGCCGGAAACACCGTTCATCTTCTGCTGCCAGAACAGCACGCGGTACGCCACGCCCGGTTCGGTGGTGTTGAGGGTGATGTACGGGTCGGTCGGCTGCGAGGTGACGTACCACCAGGCTTCGGCGCCGTCGTTTTCCACCATGGAAGCGATGCGCTCGGGGTAGCTGCCGAAGGCGGCGTCGAGCGCGCCTTCCTGCCCTTCCTGGTAGAGGCACTGCGCGCCGGCGATGGAGCCGTACTCGCGCAAAGTCGTATAGGCGTAGGTTTTGGGCACCCAGATGTTGATGTACGGGCGCAGATATTCGATCCAGTCCTGCGTGCGCTCGTTGTTGTACCACTGATCGGTAAAGAAGGGCGACATCTGCCTGTAACCGGGGTAGCACTCTTCCAGCCATTGGCCGTAGGTGGCGATCCAGCCCAGTTTCTGGATCTCGGACGGGTTCGGCTCGTCGACGAGGTAGAAGTAGCCTTTTTCGAACCAGTCGTCGTTGGAAGAGAGCTTTTCGTAGGCGGCGCGCATCCTGTTTTTGAGGTTGACTTCGGTATAACCCGATTCGAGGTTGACCTTAAAGCCGAGGATGTTGAAGGAGTTGACGCGCTCGTCGTTGAGGTATTCGTCGACGCGCGCGTCGTCTAAGGCGTACGGCAGATCGTACGCGTTGACGCGGTTGTCGAGCAGGTAATCGTAGTAGAGTTTGTACGTTTCTTCATTGCCGCCGTTCGGCAGGCGGGCCGCCTCGATCCACATGGCGGTGCGGCAGGCGGAATCGTCGGAGAGGACGAAGTCCCACACGCGCAAAAACACGGTCGCCTTTTTGATCTGCTCGCCCTGCGGGCCGAACACTTCCAGCTCGGCGGTGTATTCGCCGGCGAGGGTATCGGCCTGCGTTTCGGCCTGCAATACAAACCCCTGCGAGGTGTCGGCGGCAAGGGTGAACGTCTGCCCGTCGGTCACGGGCGGGATGGCGTCGGGCACGTCCTGCTCTTGCCCCTCAAAGGGCATCGTGAAATAATATTGGTAGAAAAGGGAGGTCTGCAAGGCGGCGCCGCTTTCGGACGTGAAATCGGAAACGCGCACGGAAAAGGTTTTTTCCTCTGCGGAAGAGAGGAAAAACTGGCAGTCTTCCTTTTCGTTTTTGCCCATGTAAAGTTTGTATGTATCGCGCCCGGAAGAGACGGTCTCGCCGCGCGGGGTCTTGGCGAAGGCGTGGTCGAACCATAGTTCGAGCGCTTCGTCTTCCGCTTCGGCGGTCTGTTTTGTATAGTCGACGGGCTGTTCGGCGTACGGCTCCCACTCGTCGACGGCCTCGATGGGCGGGTCGGTCGGTTTGGTGGAAGGGTCCTGCTCTTCCTGCGGGGCGCAGCCGCACAGCGAGAACAGGCCGACGCCTGCCATCAGGATGGAAAGAAATCTGCGTTTTTTCATACAAATCGACTTTTTTGTTTTG
>CALVHP010000050.1 GCA_944328405.1 uncultured Clostridia bacterium | reverse complement strand
TAGCCGTAGCTCATGAAGTAGGCGACGAGGTCGCGCTTGTAGATCTCGTCCGTCGAGACGACGGTATTGAGCTGGTCGGACGTGAGGCTGAGCGAATCGATGCCCAGATACCCGAGCGCTTCGGTCAGCGCGTCGCCGTCGCCGGTGATGTTCACTTCGGCAACGACCTGCTCCATATCCCGCCGGTTGTCCGTGGTGATGAGGTCGCATCCGGCAAGGATGCCGAGCGCAAACACCGCCGCCAACAGGGCACTGATCATCGTGATGAGTTTCTTCTTCATAGAACTGCTCCGCATTTGGGGTTACTGTGATTTCCGTAGCATTGCCGCCGCGTTCCGCCGCCCGAAGGCGCAAACCTGCGGAGCCGCAAACCGCAATATAGAGTATTATAGCGTATTTCGGAAGGAAAAGCAATCGCTTTTTTATGAAAAGAAGGTTAAAAATCGGAAATTTTCGCGGCAGGCCGCCGCCCGCGCCTCTCCCCCGCGCAAAGGGCCGCCGGGCCGCGCCGCGGAAACCGCTCAGCCGGCAGCCGCCGCAAACCGGAGGAACTTCGTCATTTCCAGCATGACGGCGCGCGCGTCCTGCCCGCCGGCAAAGCGCACGGCCGGGCTGGCCGACATGTCCAGCCGCACGGCAGGAAACTTATCGAGCGCGGCGGAAAGGCGCCTGTCTGCCAGGCTGTTCACGGAGGGCAGTTCAAGAATACCGCCCTTGGACGATACGGCGATCCTGCGGACGTTGAATTTAGCCGCAAAGGCTTTGAGCACCGCGATGACGAGCAGGTTGAGCACTTCGGGCGGGAGTTTGCCGTAGTTCTCTTCCAGCGAAAGGCAGACGCGCCTGTAATCGTCGACGCTGCGGATCTCGGCGATCTGTTTGTAGCAGTCCAGCCGGGAAGCGCTCGCCTCGATGTAGCGTTCGGGGATGAAGGCGTCCGCCTTGATGTCGAGGTCGGCGACCGTCTGTTCTTCGCCCGTGAGCGCCTCTTTGAGGAGCTTGGCGTACAGCTCGTACCCCACTTTGTCCATGTGGCCGTGCTGTTCGCGGCCCAGAACGCTGCCCGCGCCGCGGATCTCGAGGTCGCGCATGGCGATCTTGAACCCGGATCCGAGCTCGGTAAATTCGAGGATGGCCTGCAGGCGCTTGGCTGCCGTTTCCGTCATCACCTTTTCGGGCTTATACGTAAAATAGGCGTGCGCGAGGACGGAACCGCGCCCCACGCGGCCGCGCAGCTGATACAGCTGCGACACGCCGAGGCGGTCGGCATCGATGACGATGAGGGTGTTCGCCCGCGGCAGGTCGATGCCGTTTTCGATGATGGTCGTGGAGACGAGGATGTCGCTCTTGCCCGCGTAAAAACCGAGGATGTTGTTTTCGAGCACGGCGCGGTCCATGCGGCCGTGCGCGACGCACAGTTTGCCTTCGGGCACGATCTGCCCGATTTTGGCGGCGAAGGTGAAGATGCTCTCCACCCGGTTGTACAGGATAAAGACCTGCCCGCCGCGCGAAAGCTCGCGCACGCAGGCGTCGCGGATGAGCGCTTCCGTCTCTTCCACCACATACGTCTGCACGGGCAGGCGGGAGGTGGGCGGCGTTTCGATGGTGCTGATGTCGCGGATGCCCGAAAGAGACATGTGCAGCGTGCGCGGGATGGGCGTGGCGGTCATCGTCAGGCAGTCGACGTCCCGCTTGATGTTTTTGAGCTGTTCCTTGTGTTCGACGCCGAAGCGCTGCTCTTCGTCGAGGATGAGCAGCCCCATGTCCTTGAACACGACGTCTTTGGAAAGGAGGCGGTGGGTGCCGACGATCAGGTCGACCTCGCCGCGGGCGAGCGCGGCGAGCGTGGCCGCCTGCTGGGCGGTGGTGCGGAAACGGTTGATGACCTCGACGCGCACCCCGAAATCGGCAAAGCGCCGGCACGCCGTTTCAAAGTGCTGCTGGCAGAGCACGGTATTCGGGCACATGAGCGCCGCCTGCTTGCCGTTGAGGACGCAGAGATACGCCGCGCGGAAAGCCACTTCGGTCTTGCCGTAGCCCACGTCGCCGCAGAGCAGGCGGTCCATCACCTTTTCCGAACACATGTCCGCCACGATCTCGCGCGCGGAAGAGGCCTGGTCGGGCGTGTCTTCGTATTCGAACGCCGCGGCGAACTCGTCCATTTCTTCGGGGAAGGGATTGCAGGCGAATCCACGCTTTTCGGCGCGCTCGGCGTACAGCTGTTTGAGGTCGAAGGCCATCTCTTTGAGAGAGGCGCGCACGCGCTGCTTGACCTTTTCGAACTCGGCGCCGCCGATCTTGGAAAGAGCCGGCTTTTCTTCCCCCATATAACGGGAAAGGACGTCCATCTGTTCGACGGGCACGTACAGCACGTCTCCGCCGCGGTATTCGAGCGCGACGTATTCTTTGGTGCCGTCCGTCGTTTCGATCTTCTGCGTGCCGGTGATGCGGCCGATGCCGTGCGTCTCGTGGACGGCGTAGTCCCCCACCTCGGGAGAGGTGAACATGTCGTTGCGGCGGCGGCGGATGCGCTTCTGCCGAACCGCCTTGGTGTACAGGTCGCCCGTGCCGATGACGGCGAGCTTCGCCTCGTGCAGCACGAGGCCGGCGGGCAGCTCCTCTTCGGTGACGGCCGCCCCGCGGAGCCGATCCGCCGACGCCGGGCACGGCACGACGGGCAGCCCCTCTTCCGCGAGCAATTCGCGCATTTTGCCGGCGCGCGCGGCGGTGCCGCAGAAGAGCAGGACGCGGTACCCGCCCGCGGCCCAGCGGCGGACGTCCGTCGCCAGGTTGGCAAAGCCGTTGAGATACCGCCCCACGGGCGTGGCGTGCAGGTTGTAAATTTTCAGCGGGTCGAAAAAGGGCACGCGCGAGGCGAAGGACTGCAGGGCGCAGGTGCGCAGCGAGGCAAAACGGGCGTACATCTCTTCGCGCCCCGCCAGCTGGCCGCGGCAGAAGGAGAAGGCTTCGCCGCCCCGTTTGAGCGTGAAAAAGCGTTCGGCGTGTTCCTTGCACAGGGCGTCCATCCGGTCGTCGATGAGCTTGCACTCGTCGAACACGTACAGCGCGTCGCCGATGAACGTGGCGAAGTCGGTGCGGTTTTTCAGGAGCGGGAACAGATACGACGCGCCGCCGAAGGGCGCGCCGGCGTCCAGCCGGGCGGCGACGTCGCCCGCGATCGTCTGCGCGCGCTCGTAAGCGGCGGCGTCCTTCCAGGACGAAAGCTCCGCAGCCATCGCGTCCTTGATCGCGGCCCGTTCCTCTTCCCCGATCTGAATATCGGTGGCGGCGACGATCTCGAGCGAAGGCGCGAGGGCGAGGCGCTCGCCCGTGGCGAAGCTGTACGGCTTGATCTTTTCGACGGTGTCGCCGAAAAAGTCGACGCGCACGGGATCGTCCGCGCCGACGGAAAAAATGTCGAGGATGTCGCCGCGCAGGGCGAAGCAGCCGCGGCTCTCCACCGCCGTGCCGCGCACGTAGCCCATGGCGACGAGGCGGCGGGGAAGGTCGGCAAAATCGACCTCTTCCCCTTCGCGCAGGGTCAGACAGGGCACCTCGGCGGGAAAGAGCTGCATCAGGCTCTCGACGTCGCACACGATCCTGCGCGCCCCCTGCCGGATGCGGTGCAGCGCCTCGAGGCGGCGGAAGAGCGAATCTCTGGAGACGGCCTCTTTATATAAAAGGACTTCGTCTTTGGCGCACAGGAGCGCGGGGCGCTCCCCCGCGAAGCCCGCGATCTCTTCGGCCATGCGCGCCGCCGTCTGCGCGTCCGCCGCGACATAGACGAAACGCCCCGGGACGCAGGCCGCGGCGATCAGCGCTTTGTGCGCCGCCGAAACGCCGAAAACCGCCGTCGGCGTGCCGAGGCGGAGGTCGCGTTCGAGTTCGGGGTATTCGCCCCCGAGCGTTTCCGGGCTGAAAAAGTTCTTGGGCATAACGAAATCCGGGGCCGCGCGGGATCGCCGCGCAGTCAGTTCCAAAAAGCGCCGCGAAGGCGCGGGAATGTCAGTCGTCCTTCCGGTTGTAGACGTTCATGACGGCTTCGATGCTCTCGCCGCGCGCAAAGCGGATGGCGGCGTCGGCCGCGTCCGAACAGGCGGAGGCGAAGAGCGGATAATCGTCCTTGCGGATCTGCGAAAGGACGTAGTTGATGACGGGAATGTTCACTTCGGGATCTTTGATCCCGATGCGGATGCGCGGGAACTCCTGCGAGCCGATCTCCCCGACGATGGAGCGCATGCCGTTGTGCGTGCCGGCGCTGCCCGCCGTGCGGATGCGCAGCCTGCCTTTGGGGAGGTCGAAATCGTCGTAAATGACGAGAAGTTCGCCCGGCGTGACCTTGTATTTGGCCATAAGCTGCTTGACGGCGCGGCCGCTCGCGTTCATATAGGTGACGGGCCGGGCCAGAATGACCTTCTGCCCGCCGAGGTGCGCTTCGGCAACGGAGGCCTCGCACTCCTTTTTTTTGAACTTGACGCCCAGTTTTTCCGCCGCTTCCCCCACGGCGAGAAACCCGAGGTTGTGGAAGGTCGTTTCGTACTGTTTTTCGGGGTTTCCGAGCCCTACGATCAAAACCATGTTTGTATTCCTTTGCGGCGTTTGTATTCCTTTGCGGCGCCGTATGAACGTGCGAACGCCGCGTTTTTTGCAAAACGCGGCAAGATTATCACAATTTTTTAAATAACAATCAAGCTGTATCAAACTAAAAACTTTAAAGTTTGATTGTTAAATATTTTCGTCCGACTGGGTGCTTTCGAGAGAGGTGTCGACGTCGGTGCCGGACAGGTTTTCGTACAGCGCCTCGCATTCGGCAGCCGTCAGCGCCTCGCCGACGATCACGTCGTCCACGTACACTTCGGCGTCGCCGTACAGCGTATCGTTGAACATGTTGAGCGTATAGTTGTTCTGCGATTCCATGATCGCCGAAACAAAATTTTCATACACCGTCGACCAGTCGCCGCCCGTCGTCGCGCCCGTGAAGATCGCGGACGAATAGCAGTACGCCAGGCGACCGTTCGTGTAGAACGAGATGCCTACGTCTTTGTCGATCACGATGGAAACGTAGCGCCACTTGTTCGCCATTTCCGCCGCCAGTTCGGTAACGGAGCTGCGGTTGTCTTTGGTCTGCGCGTTGCCCGCGATCGCGTTGTAACCGCAGTACGACTGGCTGTAACGCGACAGCGCGGCGTCGGAACGTTCCGCCTGCGCGCGGGTATACAGCGATTCGGCATAGGCGCCGCGCCCGACCGTGATCGTGTTCTGATACCCCTGCAGCCCGGGATAAAAGTCCGAACTGCCTGCGCGGATGTTGCCCCACGTGACCGTCGTGCTGCCGTTGGTGACCACGTTCATAAAGTCGAACGCCAGCGTTTTGGCCGTCTCGTCCGATTCGGTGGTGTCGGTGCCGTCGTTGTACGCCCAGAACGAGACCGAAAGACCGGCGTCCGTGCTCGCGTACTGGTCGGCGCTGAGTTTGCCCAGCTCGAAGCCGGATTCGCGCACGGACAGCGCGTTGGCCGACTGGCCCGCCGTGGCAGAATCGGGGTTGGCGACCAACGTCGACCCGCCGATGTACTCGCCGCGGTTGTCGGCCTGCGTTTCTCCCGTGTACGGGTTGACCGCCGCCGTGCGGCCGCGGCCGCTGTCCTCAAAAGGATACATCACTTTGAGTTTGCCGCCGGATACGAGCCCCTCGTCCGAAACCAGGCTGCCCGGCCCCGTCGTGCCGACGGT
>CALVHP010000049.1 GCA_944328405.1 uncultured Clostridia bacterium | reverse complement strand
TTTTTTCTATTCGTATTCGCTGAAATCGCGCTTGCCGAAGTTCGGCTCCGCCGCATCGGCGTACCCCGCCCGCCCCTTGCCGGGCGGGCAGTCCGGCTTGCGGTTTTTCAGATCGACGAGAACCACGTCCGCCCCGATCTTGACGATGTTGCGCAGCGAGATGAACAGATCGTTTTTCTTGAAAAGGTGCAGCCCTCGCTTGCCGGGCACGGCAATGCCGAAAACCTGCCCTTCGGGAAAGGTGAACACGATGTCGCACGTCCGCCCCAGGTTTCTGCCGTCCGCCACATTCACGACGTCTTTGCATTTGAGTTCGCGATACGAAGTTTCCATGTTCTCCTCCCCCGCCGCAAAGCGCGGCGCACCGCGGCCCGGGGCCCGCCCCGCGTCCGCCGCGGCAGGCGCGCAAATCCTTTCGCCGGGGCCATGCGCCCGCGCCGCCGCGCACCCGCCGCGTACTACCACCATTGTATGCGCCTCCCGGCCGAAATGTGCCTGTCCGCCGGACCGGCCGCCCGCAAACGCTCCGCCGACCGCCCCGCAACCCCCTCTTCCGGCAAAGGCGCCCGGCCGTTCCGCCGCCGGCAGGCGTTCTTCCTGCAAAACCGCCCGGCGAAATCGCCGGGCGGCCGAACGCGTCCTCGTTTCCGTTTTGCAGCCGGAGAGCGCGGTCTGCGCGCCGCCGGCAGCATCGTGGCCCGCAGTCGAAAAAAACCGCCGGCAAAAAACCGGCGGATTCTTTTCCGACTCTGCGCTCCTCTTTTCCTGCCGTCGGGCTATTCTTCGTCCTTCTTCTTTTTCCGCCGCTCCCACAGCGCCCACACCAGCCAGCCCGCCACGATCAGACAGAAAATTCCCGAAAACAAGGCCCCGCAGGCGAAGAGCGCCGCATACGGAAATTCAAAATACACGTTCCCCGAAACCGGCCGGCGGAAGGCCCCCGTTTCGGCCAAGCGGTACGTCACCGACGAAGCGACCGAAAACGCCACGGCAAAGAAAGCGAGAATGGCCGTCCAGACGGCCAGCGGCCGCACGGGCGAGCGCTCCCAGCGCCACTTTCGTTTCAGCGCCCGCCGTTCGGCGCGGGTCGGAACGCTCCCGTCCGCGCTTTCCCACGAAACGCTCGACTCTTCTTCACAGCTGAACGGCCCGGCCTCGGCATCCGAAAACGCCTCGCCCACCCCGGGCACCTCGCCGTTTTCGGCCGGGAACCCTATCTCCGCCGTCATCGACGCGTCGGCGCGCCAGATCAGGTCGGCATAGAGCAGATCTTCGAGCGAGATCTCCAGCTCTTCGCTCAGCGTAAGCAGATTCCAGATCTTCGGCCGGACGTCGTTGCATTCCCACAGAGAAACGCTCTGCCGCTCCACGCCGACGCGGAACGCCAGCTCTTCCTGCGAGATCCCCTTCCACTTGCGCAGCGCGCGCACCTTCTGGCCCACGTACCCGAATCCAGCCATGTACTTTCCCTCACTTTTTCTCTATTGTAACACCGCTTTGCCGCCCGGTCAATCCCTTTTCGGAAAAAATCTCCGCGCGCGGCGCCTTCTCTTTGCCGCATAAACAGACGGGACGGCCCGCCGTACGCAAGCCGCCCCGCGGACAATTTGTCCGCCGTTTTTTATTTCATGAAGGCGAGGAACGCCCTGTAATTGCTGTACAGGTCCGCCTTGGAGATCAGCTCCCACGGCGAATGCATCGAGATGACCGGCACGCCCAGATCCACCGTGTCGATGTTGAGGTTGGCGAGGAACTTCGCGACCGTTCCGCCGCCGCCGGCGTCCACCTTGCCCAGCTCCGCCGTCTGCCACACGACGCCCTCGGCGTCGAACATCCGCCGCACTTCGCCCACGAATTCGGCGTTCGCGTCGTTGGAGCCGCTCTTGCCGCGCGCGCCCGTAAACTTGCTCATGCAGGTCCCGCAGGAGAGCATCGCCGAATTCATGCGCTCGTACACGCTCGCAAAATTGGGGTCGTACGCCGCCGTCACGTCGGAAGAAAGGCACTTGGACGCAAAGCGCACTTTGCGGAAAGAAGCGCCCATGGCCAGGCAGATCTCTTCCATCAGATCCTCGTACACCCGGCACTGCATGCCCGTGGTTCCCTCGCTGCCGATCTCCTCTTTGTCGACGAGCATCGCCAGCACTGTGTGTTCGCTCTCGCCTTCGAGCACGGCCGTCAGCGCGGGATAGGCGCAGACGCGGTCGTCGTGCCCGTACGCGCCGATGAGCGCGCGGTCAAAGCCCACGTCGCGCGCCGGATAGGCCGGCACCGCGGAAAGCTCCGCCGAAAGGAAGTCTTCTTCGCACATGCCGTATTTTTTGTGCAGGATGTCGAGCACGGTCAGCTTGATCTTTTTGCTTGCCTCGTCGTCGGGATAGGGCATGCCGCCCACGACCACGTTGAGCTGCTCGCCCTCGATGATCTTGCCGGCCTTGCCCGCCATCTGCTCCGCGCCGAGGTGGGGCAGAAGGTCGTCGATGTAGAACACGGGGTCTTTGGGGTCTTCCCCCACCCGCATTTCGACCTTGGTGCCGTCTTTGAGGATGACCACGCCGTGCAGCGCGAGCGGGATGGCCGTCCACTGGTATTTCTTGATGCCGCCGTAGTAATGCGTTTTCAGGAAGCACAGCCCCGCCTCTTCGTACAGCGGATTCTGCTTGACGTCGATGCGCGGCGCGTCGATGTGCGAGGCGATGATGCGCATGCCGTGCTTTTCGAGATTTTTCGTCCCCACGCGGAACACGACCACGCTCTTCCCGCGGTTGACAAAGTATTTTTTATCCCCCGCGGCGAGCGGCTCGCCGAAACGGAATTCGGTGAACCCCTTTTCCTGCGCCATCTTCACGGCGACGGCGCACGCCTCGCGCTCCGTCTTGGCCTCGTCGAGGAAGGCCTTGTACCCTTCCGCATAGGCAAAGATCTG
>CALVHP010000048.1 GCA_944328405.1 uncultured Clostridia bacterium | reverse complement strand
AGTTCGTGCTCGCCGACTTCGGAGAGTTTGCCCTTATCCTCTTCGGAGATCATGGCGGCCGTCAGCGTGACGGTGCCGGTGGTGCCGTCGTCGTAGCTGACGGTGATTTGGAAGTCTGCATAGTCGAGCTCCTCTCCGACGGTCAGCGTAACGTCTGCCGGGGCGATCGAGATCGAAGCCGCCGCAGGCCCGGAGGGCTGATCGCCGCCGGGTTCCCCGCCGGGCTCGCCGCACGCGACAAGTCCGGCCGCGCAGGCCAGCGAAAGCAGGAACAGCAGCAAGCTGAGAATTACCCTTTTGCCTTTCATTCGTGAATTCTCTCCTTTTATTTTTTATGAGTCCTGCCCGCCCGGGAGACCGAACGGGACGGGGTTCAATCCAAGGTTCCGAAGGAAACGCCGCCCGCGGGCAGGCTTTCCATCCGGTCGGTATCGACCGTAAAGCCCGAAACAGTATTCACCGGCGAATAGAGGCCGCCGTCGTAGACGATCGTGTACACATCCGGGTCGTCTGCCGTGGGGCGTGCCGAATACATAGCGTACCCGGCGGAATCGAACGCGATGACGTACTGCACGTCTCCGGCGGAGTCCGTTACGGAGACGAACATCGCCACGTCGCTCGTTTCTGTGACGCTGTACGTCGGGTTGCCGTTGCGGTCGAGCGTGTACGAATACTGCACATATCCGGTGTTGCCGTACACGTCGATCGTCAGGTCGAACAATTTGAAGCCGAACGCGTCGACAATGGTCAGCGTCTTATCGGCATGGTCGGTATAGATCGCGGCGATGGAGCCGTACCACTGGGCGTCGGTCTCGTCGTCGGACCAGGCGGCCAGCGTGCCGAAATCGTAGAGGATCCACCAGGTCACTTCGTCGCCGACGGGGTCGCCGTTTGCATCGAGCAGGTGCCCGGTAAACTTCAGTTCGTAGAAATCGGATCCGCCCGAAGAGAAACTGTTGTAGTCGTCATAGGTGCCGAGATACATGTCGAGAACGCCGTCTTCGTGCTCGTCGAGGATGTACATGTTGCCGTAGCCGTCCATCTTGACCGTGTAATAGTAGATCGAATAGCCGTAAAAGTCTTCGGCGGAGACGAGCGTGGTGTCTTCGGAATCGTCGTAACGGGTGTAGACCTTGGCCGTGCCGCCTTCCGAGGCTTCGATCTCGAAGGAGCCGCGGTTGTCCAGCGTCTGCGCGACGCGGCGGACGCCGTCGTCGGAGACCAGCACAAAGGCGCCGTCTGCGCCGTATTCCACGGTGCCGAAGGAAATGAGTTCTTCGCCGCGGTACTCTCTGTAATAGGCAGCCGCCACCGTGGCCAGATCGTCCGTCGAAACGCGGTAAAGGATCAGAGAGGTATCGACCGTGCAGGTCGAAAGGCTCTTGTACCGCCACAGATCGTCCGTGACGTCGTCGCTGTATTCGGGGAGATGGATCTCCACGTCGGCAAGCGCCTGGTACGAATGGCGGTACCAATAGCCGTTGAACGTGACGTTGAGGATGGTATACGTGTAGGAGCCGAAGGAAATATCGATGCGGTTGTACTGCCCGGCCAGATGGTCGCGGAACACGGCCGTGGCGGTGCCCTCAACGGCGCTGCCCGCAGAATTTTTCAGGTCATACAGGGTGACGGTGTAGCCCTCTTCGCCGAAGGCGAGGGCGCCGTCCTGCCGGACGGAGGCGGTGTATTTGGCTTCTCCCTCTTCCAGGGTGAGAACGGCGCCGCCGAGGCCGTCGAGGTAGAGCTGATTGCCGTCGTTATAAGTCGGCTCGGTATTGAACAGAATGAAATCTTCGCTCTTTTCGTAAATGGGAGCGTCCCAGGAATAGCCGGTATCGTCGAGCTGCACGTACGTTCTGACGTCGATGACGTCAAAATTCCTGTCGTAATAGGTGAAGGAGTAGTAGCCGTCTCCCGCTTCCATGCGCGCGGTGTAGGTGCCTTCGGGATCGGCGAGAAAATCGACGGTATAGAAGGCGCCGTCGCGCACCACGCGGCCGACCTGCGGAACGCCGTACTCGTTCAGCACGACGACATAGCTGCCCTCGGTGCGGACGCTGCCGTATTCGAGGCCCGCCATGCCGATCTGTTCGAGCACGGGCACGAGCTTGCGCCCGCCGCCCGCCTCGTACGGGAGTTCGCTGACGAGGAAATACAGATCCTGAAGCACGGACCCGTCGTAATCGAGCAGTTCGGGATGCCACAGGTGCAGGATGTACTGGTTTTCGTACAGGGGTTTGGCGTGCCCGAGCGAGCCGGTGCCCGCGGCCGTCGCCGCATATTCTTCGGCGGAGAGGACCTCGTACATCATCGGATAATAGGTGCCGCAGGTCAGGCCGTACGTCATCTCGCCGTAATTGGCCCAGTCGATTTCGGAAATAAAGGCCTGCTGCGGGTCGGTGACATACACGCGGCCGTTCAGAAATTCAAATTTCGCGTCCCACGAAGTGCCGTCGAGCGACCAGTACGCGGTTTCTTCCGCCGGATCGGCGGCATAGATATACCTGTCGTATTCGTCCCAGCCGACCGCGCCGAGATAAGCGTCTGCGGCCTCGGCAGGGACGTACATATAAAATTCGCTGAATTGGATATTGTAGCTGTTGTCCCCTGCCGCAACGAGCGAATTGCTGAAACTCTGCCCGCCGCGCAGTTCGGGCGGTTCGGTGCCGGCAAACACCGCTTCGGACAGGTTCGGGCATTCGCCGAAGGCGTGCGTGCCGATGGAACGGATACCGGTGCCGAATTCCACGCTCAGCACGCCGGACACGTAGAAGGCAAAGTCGCCGATGGTCTGCACGGAGTCGGGGAAGCGCAGTTCGCCGAGGGAAAGCGCGAACATGAACGCGCGCGCGCCCACCGAACGGAGCTGGTCGCCGAAGGAAAGGTCGCCCAGCGCCGCGGCGTAATAGAACGCCTCTTCGCCGATCTCGGTCACGTTCTGCAGACGCGGAATGGTGACGAGGTTGTTGAACGGATACTCGTAGGTGATCAGTTCTGCCGTCTCTTCCGGAGAGTCCGGCCCGTACGGATAGATGACCTTGACCGAAGATTCGGTGTTGCCCGTGTACGATTTGAAGGCGGCGTCGCCGATGGACGTCACATACCGCAGCCAGAAGGGCGAGATCGAGATGCCGAGGGAGGAATCGTAGCCGAAGCTGAGGCAGTTTTCAAAGGCGGAAGCACCGATCGTGCGCAGGTCTTCGGGATGATCGAGCACGAGATTTTGCAGAGCGTAGGCGCTGTAAAAGGCGCCTTCGGCGATGTCGCGGACGCTTTCGGTCACGCGGACCGTTTTCAGCGTGAGCGGAAGGACCTGGTTTTCATAGTGCTCGTCTCCCAGATACAGAGACGTGCCGTCGCTGTACCCGGCGAAGGAATAGGTATTGTCCGTATACGTTTCGGCGCCGAAAACATAGGCGAGGAAGCGGTTGGACATCCGGCTTCCGCCGATGAACGGAACGGTGAGCGATTCCAGCCCGGTGAGGCCTTCGAAGGCGCCGCATTCGAGCGATGTATACGTTTCGGGCACGGTGAGCGAGAGGACCTCCGCGCTGCGGGGGTTGTCCGCGAACGCGCCGGCGGCCACTTTGGTCGCGCCCAAAGGCAGCGTCAAAGCGGTATTCGAGCCGTTGTAGCGGACGACGGTGCCGTTTTCAATGGTGTAGTCGCCCACGTCTTTGACTTCGTAGCGGGCGTACAGGACGGCCGTCTCCCCTTTTTCGGCGAGGTTTTTGACGGTATCGCCCACGAGGTACTTGGCCGTGCCGTCCTTTGTGTCGGCAAAACCGACGGCGTCGGTATCGAGGGGCGAAATGTCGGGCAGTTTTTCGTTGACGCCGCGGCGCAGCTCCAGCGAGAGCGAACCGTTGGAACCGAAATCGAGCACGAGCGTATAATACTGCAGGTTTGCCTTGTAATAGAGCTTGATCGGCTGCTCGGGAACGGTCGTCCCCTCGTAGCGAACGGCATAGCTGCTGTCCGTCCAGTACCCTTCAAAATCGCGGTCTTCCAGCTCGAGAACGGGGAGCGGATCGCCGGGTTTTGCCTGTATGGCCGTCTCTTCGAGCGTTTCCCCCACCAGCGTGACCGTGACGGTCTTATCGCTTCCCTGAGAGGACGGCGCGCAGGCCAACAGAGACGCCGCCGCACAGACGAGCGCCGCCACCGCCAACAGAGCGACAACAAGGCCTTTGATCCTGCTTTTCATATCCACCTCGCGCAATGCAGAGCAAACAAAGCCGCTAAATATGTTTTCATTCCCCAGTTTGGGGAATGAAAACACCCGGGTGTTTTGCCGCATTTTGTCTGTTTTAGAATTGTTTTGAAATATTATATAGTTATGCTCACCTTTTTGTCAATTCTTTTCCTCTTTTTTTTCACGTTCATTTCTTTTTTTATTCATTACGTTCACATTTGCTCCTCTTATAGTTTTGCTTTCCGCGCCCTCTTCCGGCGGAGAGCGCGCCCTCCGTTATCGCAAAAAATGCCGCTCGTCGACAGCGGCGGACGAAAAAGGCAAATGCCCCGCCGCAGTATTCTGCGGCGGGGCGCGGACCGGTCCGTAGCCCGGCTCTCAAGAATTTATACATTTATGCGCATACCGGCGCGGACGCGCCGGAGGCGGGCGTTCAGCCGCCGTGCGCGCGCAAAAACGCTTCCACTTCGCTGCGGGTGTGCAGCGACGGGATGGCGCCGCGTTTCTGGACGGTCAGCGCGCCCATGGCGTTGGCAAAGCGGACGGCCTCGAACACGGGCTTCCCCTCGCTCAGCGCGACGGCCAGGGCGCCGTTGAAGCTGTCTCCGGCGGCGACGGTGTCGACCGCCTCCACGCGGAACCCTTCCGCCATGCCGCGGCCGGCTTCCCCCGCGACGTAGGCGCCGCGCGAACCGAGCGTGGCGACAATGTTGCGCACGCCCCGCGCCAGCAGGCTGTCGCACGCCTTTTCCACCTGCGCGTCGGTATCCGTCGGCAAGCCGGAAATGAGCGCCAGCTCGGTTTCGTTGGGCGTGAGGTAGCTGACGCAGCGCAGCACTTCGTCGGACAGCGGCGCGGCGGGGGCGGGATTGAGCATGAACGGCACGCCGTTCTCCGCGCACAGACGCGCAAGCGCCTCCGTCACCTCCGGGCGGAGTTCCATCTGCGCGATCACCATCGACGAGGCGCAGATCGCCGCGCGGGCGTCCTGCAAATGCTGTACCGTCAGGCAATAGTTGGCGCCGGGGATGACGCAGATGCGGTTGCGGCCGCGGCCGTCGATCTGGACCTGCGCCACCGAAGTGGGTTCTTCCTCCGTGCGGTACACGTGCGAAACGTCGATCCCCTCTTCGCGGAAGAGGCTTAAAAACTTTTCGCCGTTCTCGTCTTTGCCGAGCATGCCGACCATGGCGGCATCGCCGCCCAGCCGACGGACGGCCACGCACTGATTGGCGCCCTTGCCGCCCGGATACACGCGCAGGCGCTCGCCCAGGATGGTTTCGCCCGCTTCCGGAAACCGCGGCATCGTGGCGACCATATCCGTCACGAATGAGCCGACCACCGTGATCCTGCCCATGACTTTACTCCTTGCTGAGCATCTGGCCCAGCGCCCCGTTGGGATGATATTTGTAAAAATCCGCCCGCGTGAAGTTTCTGCGTTTGGAAAGTTCGCAGGCGATCGCGTCGCCCAGCGTCAGGGTCAGCGTGGACGAGACGGTCGGCGCCAGGTTCAGATCGTCCGCCTCTTTCAGATGCGGATAGATGATCTTGTAATCGCAGCGCTGCGCCAGCTCGCTGTCGGCGACGGAGGTGAACGCCACGGTGGTTACGCCGTTGTTTTTCAGCGGCGTGATGTTCTGCACCACTTCCTGGGTGCGGCCGCTGTTGGAAATGAGGACGGCAATGTCCTGCGGCTGGATCATGCCCAGATCGCCGTGCATGGCTTCCGTCGAATGGACGAAAAAGGACGGAACGCCGAGGGAAGCGAAGGTGGCGGCAAGTTTTTCGCCGATGTGGCCGCTTTTGCCCACCCCCATAAACACGATGCGCCCCTTGCAGTCGTTCAGGCATTCGACAATGCTCTCGTAGCTGTCCGCCACGTTGAGCAGCTCCTCGAGGGCGTCCTTTTCCCTCCGGATAACCTCTTTCAGCATACTTGCTCCTTACGTTTTTCTGACGATCAATTCCGGCATCAGATAGACCTGTTTCGACTCCGTACGCTTCCCGTCGATGCGCTCCATCAGCAGGCGCACGGCATTGCGGCCGATCTCGTCCTGCTTCAGATCGAGGCTGGTGACGCTGAGGTTCCTGGAAAAATCGGTATTATCGAAAGACGCCATGCGGAAGGCGTTCAGATCGATGTGGTGTTCGGTCATATAGCGCATCACGCCCATGAACATCAGCTCGTTGGCCGTGATCACGGCGTCGACGGGGCGGCCGCTCTGCATGAAAGCGCCGAACGCGTCGTGCGCGGGCTCTGTGCGGAATTCGCCGTTCAGGATGTATTCTTCCCGAACGGGGATATTGTGTTTTTGCAGAATGTTTTTGTAGCCCTGCACGCGCTCGAGAGAGGTCTGTTCGCTCTCGTTCCCGGCCAAAAGCAGAATGTCTTTGCAGCCGCACCCGAGGATGTATTCGGTCAGCTTTTCCATGCCGGCGGTATGATCGCTGTAGACGAAGTCGAAATTGTCGTCTCTGCGGATGCCCTCGTACCGGTTGGTCAGCACGACGGGCAGGTTGGTCCGGCGGATCGCCCCGATGTTTTCTTCGGTGAAGTTGAAGGATACGAAGATCAGCCCGTCGGCGTACCGCTGGCTCAGAAGGTCGATCAGCTTCAGCTCTTTGTCCAGGAGATGGCGCGTGTTGAAGATGATAGGGTAATACCCCACTTTGTCCAATTCCTCGGTGATGCCTTCGATCATCCGGAAATAGAACGCGTTGCAGATGTCCGGAATGCCGAGCAGGATCTTTTCGGTGCGGTTGTTGCGCAGCGTCCGCGCGGAAAGATTGGGATGATAATGGATCTCTTCCGCCGCCTTGGCGATGATATCGCGCTTTTCTTTGCTGCAATATCCGTTGCCGCTGAGGGCGCGCGCCACGGT
>CALVHP010000047.1 GCA_944328405.1 uncultured Clostridia bacterium | reverse complement strand
TGGAGCTACTGGCCGGACTTGAACCGGCGACCTGCTGATTACGAATCAGCTGCTCTACCGACTGAGCCACAGTAGCGAATCAACCATTCAAATTTCAAAGTCACGTCGCAACGAATCAGCTGGACCGCTGAGCCACAGTAGCATAGGGGATTGCCGCATTTCTCACTTTTCAGCTTGACTATTATACCATATTTCCGCAAAAAATCAAACGTTTTTGAGGGCGTTTGCGAAAAAAGTAAAAAGTCTGCCGCCATGCGGCTTTTCCCGGAACGGATGAGCGGCGAAAAGCAAACGAGCCGGCGGGCGTGTTCCCAAAGGCAGCGCGCGGGCGCGCCCGCGCAGGGTCACAGCAGCGCCAACAGCAGCACGGCGAGCACAGCCGCGAGCGCCAGGAGAGAGAGCGCGACCACGCATCCCTTGTAAAGGCGGATGCGCTTTTCCACTTCGGGGCAGGGGAGTTCTTCGTCCTGCAGCGTCTGCACCGCGTCCGCCCCTTCGACGCGCCAGCCGTCCGCAGAAAAAACGATCTCGATCTCGTCCTCGCGCACACCCCCGACGCGCAGGCGCACGACGTGCCGCATCCGCCGCACCTGCGCAAATTCATTGAATCGGCCGCGCACGATCCCCGCCAGAAAGTTCAGAAAAAAGAGCAGGAAGCGGAAGCGGCTCAACAGCGGATTGTATTCGAAAAAGGCCAGTTCCGTCCCGTCGGGCAGGTCGTACTCTTCGCCGCTCTTGAGCTTTTTGCCCCCGCAATAGACGTTGTAACGCCGTTCGCATCCCTTTTCGTGTCGGATCTGAACGAGCATGGCGGCTTCCTCCCGGCTGTTTTTCGCCCATTATAAGGCAAAAACGCGCGGCGGGCAAGCGTTTTTTTCGCTTTGGAAGGCCGCCTTTTGAAAAATCCGCAATCGGCGCCGAAAAAAAGGTGAAAACCGCTTGAAAAAGCGCCGATTTGTGGTAAAATGGTGGCAAAGGACTGAAGGCAGGTGTTTGGCCATGGCAAACGGAAAAAAGGGCTGCGCGGTGTTCCCGCGGCGTTCGGCCGGCGCGCTCCTGCACATCTCCTCGCTGCCGGGCAGGTACGGCATCGGGACGATGGGGCAGGAGGCGCGTCTTTTCGCCGATTTTCTGAAAGAAGCGGGCTTTTCCTACTGGCAGGTTCTGCCCCTCGTGCAGACGGACTACGGCGATTCGCCTTACCAGTCGGTGTTTGCCGCTTCGGGCAACCCGTACCTGATCGACCCCGACGGGCTCGCCGCGGAAGGTCTGCTGAAAAAGAGCGAACTTGCCGCCCACCGCCGCCCCAACGGAGGCAAGGCCGATTACGAATTTCTGCGCGAACACAAGTTTGCGCTGCTGCGACGCGCCTTTTCCCGCTTCGACCGCACAGACCCGGCTTTCGTACAGTTTTGCGAGGAAGGCGGGTTTGCCGATTACGCCCTGTTCATGGCCCTGCGCGCGGCGTACGGCGAGGGCTTCATCCATTGGCAAAAACCGCTGCGCCTCCACGACGCGTCCGCGCTGGAAGCGTTCCGCGCCGGGCATGCGGACGAGGTGGCGTTCTGGCAGTTCGTGCAGTTCGTGTTTTTCCGGCAGTGGCGGGCGCTCAAAGCGTACGTCAACGGCCTGGGGATCCGCATCATCGGCGACATCCCGCTCTACGTGGCGTACGACTCGGCGGACGTATGGGCGGCCCCACATTTGTTCAAACTCAATAAAGACCGCACGCGCCGCAAGGTCGCGGGCGTCCCTCCCGATTATTTTTCCAAAACCGGCCAGCTGTGGGGCAACCCCGTGTACGACTGGCCGCGGCACAAAGCCGATGGCTACGCCTGGTGGATCGACCGCATCCGCCGCGCGTTCGGCCTGTACGACGTGGTGCGCATCGACCATTTCCGCGGCTTCGACCGCTATTTCGAGATCGGCGCGCAGGAAGAAACGGCCATGCACGGGCAGTGGAAAAGGGGCCCCGGCGCCGCTCTGTTCGACGCCGCCCGCGCCGCCCTGGGCGAGCTTTCCTTCATCGCCGAGGATCTTGGCACGCTGGACGAAGGCGTGTACCGCCTTTTGCGCCGGACGGGTTACCCGGGCATGAAGGTCGTCCAGTTCGCCTTTGACGGCAACCCGGGCAACCCGTATCTGCCCGCCAACATCGGCGTCAACTCCGTCTGTTACACGGGCACGCACGATAACGACACGCTCCTCGGTTTTGTCGGAAACATGCCCGATTGGGAGAAGAACAACCTCTGCGCCCAGCTCCGCCCGCTCCTGCATTCCGCGGGCATCCCGGCGCGGCTGTCCGGCCCGAAGGCAGTCGCAGCCTCGCTGCGCGCCCTCGCTCTTTCCACGAAGGCGCAGCTGTGCGTCCTTCCCGTGCAGGATATCCTGCTGCTGGGCGGCGGGGCGCGCATGAACGTGCCGTCCGTGCCCGAGGGGAACTGGCGGTTCCGCCTCGAACGGCGGCTGACGGCCGCCGAAGCGCAAAAATGCCGCACGTGGCTGCAAAAATGGGACCGCCTCCCGTAAAACGGCGGCCGGGCTGATCCGGGGGAAAACGGTGGGATCAGATTCCGAAAGTAAGGAGAACAACGTTTATGGAACGCGGATTGCTCACCCCTTTGAAAAAACTGCGCCGGCAGGTGTTTGTCGAAATGGCGCGCATCGCCTTTGAAACGGACAAAAGCGAGATCATCGACGCCATCGAAGGGGTGCCGTACAAGATCACCCCCGGCGACAAGCCGCTGTACCGCGAAAGCATCTGGCGCGAGCGCGCCATCTGCTCGGAGCGCGTGCGCCTCTCGATGGGCCTTTCCCTGCGCCCCGAAGACGCGCCCGTCCACGTCACGAGCGGCCTGCGCAACAGCGACATTGCCGACAAATACTACGAGCCGCCGCTGATGCAGGTCATCCCTTCGGCGTGTGCGGCGTGCGCGCCCAACCTCTACAAGGTCACCGACAACTGCCGCGGCTGCGTGGCGCACCCGTGCACGACCGTCTGTCCCAAGGGCGCCGTCTCCATCGTGAACGGCCGCTCGGTCATCGACCAGGAAAAGTGCATCAAATGCGGCCGCTGCAAGGCCGCCTGCCCGTACGACGCGATCGCGCACCACACCCGGCCCTGCGCCGAGGCGTGCGGCGTCAAGGCCATCGAGTCAGACGAGCTCGGCCGCGCCAAGATCAACGCCGACAAGTGCGTCTCCTGCGGGATGTGCATGGTCAACTGTCCCTTCGGCGCCATTGCAGACAAATCGCAGTTTTTCCAGCTCATCCGCGCCCTGCGGCGGGGCGACAGGATCATCGCCGAGGTCGCGCCCTCGTATCTGGGGCAGTTCGGCGACAAGGCCACGCCCGGCAAGATCAAGGCGGCGCTGCGCGAACTGGGCTTTGTGGACGTGTTCGAAGTCGCTCTGGGCGCCGATATGGGCGCGGCGATCGAGGCGCACCACTACGCCACCGAAGTCAAATCGGGCAAGATCCCGTTCATGCTGACCTCGTGCTGCCCCGCCTGGGCGATGCTCATCCGCCGCTACTTCCCCGAATCGGCCGACAAACTCTCGCGCACGCTCACGCCCATGGTCGCCACGGCGCGCACCATCAAACAGAAATACCCCGACTGCCGCGTCGTGTTCATCGGCCCGTGCGCGGCGAAAAAGCTCGAAGCCTCCCGCCGCACCGTGCGCAGCGACGTCGACTTCGTCATCACCTTCGAAGAGCTTTCGGCCATCTTCGAGGCGAAGGGCATCGACTTCGAGACCTTCGGCAAAGAGGACGAAATGAACGACGCGACGGGCGCGGGCCGCGGCTATGCCTGCGCGGGCGGGGTCGCCGGCGCCATCGAAAAGTGCGTCGCGGCCTATTACCCCGGCACCGAGGTCGATATCCAGCACGTCGAAGGGCTGGAAGACTGCCGCAAAATTCTGTTGCTGGCGAAGATGGGCAAGCTCAACGGCGCGCTCATTGAGGGCATGGGCTGTCCCGGCGGCTGCGTCGCGGGGGCGGGGACGAACATCGCCATCGGCAAGGCGTCCGCGCTGGTCAAAAAAACGGTCGCCTCTTCCGCCCGCCAGATCCCGCCCAAAGAGCTCGAAGAAGTGC
>CALVHP010000046.1 GCA_944328405.1 uncultured Clostridia bacterium | reverse complement strand
GCGGAGCGTTGCCCCGGGCGGAAAAATGTGCTATAATCAAAGGCGGCCCTGCAAAGAGGGCCGCCTTTTGACGGGAGGGAAGGAACATGGACGAGGCTCCGAAAAGCATCCGCATCCGCGGCGCGCGGGTGCACAATCTGAAAAACATCGACGTCGACGTGCCGCTAAACGAGATCGTCGGCATTGCCGGCGTTTCCGGCTCGGGGAAGTCCTCTCTGGCGCTGGGCGTGCTGTATGCGGAGGGGTCGCGCCGCTACCTCGAAGCGCTTTCCACCTACACGCGGCGGCGCATGACGCAGGCCGCCAAAGCGCAGGTAGACGAGATCTTATACGTTCCGGCTGCCCTCGCGCTGCACCAGCGGCCCGCCGTGCCCGGCATCCGCAGCACCTTCGGCACGGGTACGGAACTTCTGAACAGCCTGCGCCTGCTGTATTCGCGCCTGGCGAGCCACCGCTGCCCCAACGGGCACTATCTCCCGCCGACGCTCGCCGTCGCCGCCGGGCAGGAGCTCACCTGCCCCGTGTGCGGCGCCGCGTTCTACGCGCCTTCGGCGGAAGAACTTTCCTTCAACAGCCAGGGCGCCTGCCCCGACTGCGGCGGGACGGGCATCGTGCGCACGGTCGACCGGAGCACGCTGGTACCCGATGACAGCCTGACCATCGACGAGGGCGCCGTCGCGCCGTGGAATTCGCTGATGTGGTCGCTGATGACGGACGTCTGCCGCGCCATGGGCGTGCGCACCGACGTGCCTTTCCGCGACCTGACCGAGAAGGAAAAGGACATCGTGTTCAACGGCCCCGCCGAAAAGAAGCACATCTTGTACCGCGCCAAAAATTCGGACGTGGCCACGGAGCTCGATTTCACCTATTACAACGCCGTCTATACGGTGGAAAACGCCCTCGCGAAGGTCAAGGACGAGAGCGGCATGAAGCGGGTGGAAAAATTTCTGAAACAGGAACCCTGCCCCGCCTGCGGCGGGACGCGCCTGAACGAACGGGCGCGCGCGCCGCGCCTGCGCGGCATCTCGCTGGACGAGGCGTGCCGCATGAGCCTTACGCAGTTGGCGGAATGGGTGGACGGCGTGCCGGCAAGCCTGCCGCCGGAGATGCGGCCGATGGCGGAAAGCATCTGCGAATCCTTCCGCACCGTGGCCAGGCGACTGCTCGATCTGGGCCTGGGCTACCTCGCGCTCGACCGCGCCTCCGCCACCCTTTCGACGGGGGAGCGGCAGCGCATGCAGCTCGCCCGCGCCGTGCGCAACCGCACGACGGGCGTGCTGTACGTACTGGACGAGCCTTCCATCGGGCTGCACCCTTCCAATATCGTCGGGCTGGTCGGCGTCATGCGCGACCTCGTCGCCGACGGCAATTCCGTCGTGCTGGTCGACCACGACGCGCAGATCCTGTCCGAAGCGGACTGGATCGTCGAGATGGGCCCCGGGGCGGGGGCGGACGGCGGCCGCGTGATCGCGCAGGGGACGGTCTCTTCCCTCGCCGCAAACGCGCAGTCGAAGATCGGTCCCTATCTGGCGGGTACGGTGCATGAAAAACTGCGCCCGCAGGCGGCGGGCGAACTGTTCGCCGAAGGGACCATCCGCCTTTCGACGGGGGCGATCCACACGGTGCGCCCGCTGGAGGTCGCGATCCCGAAGGGGCGGCTCACCGCCGTGACGGGCGTTTCCGGTTCGGGCAAGACCACGCTCATCCTCGAAAGCCTCATCCCCGCGCTGGAAGCGCACTTCCGGGGCGGGCCGCTTCCGCCGCACGTGCGCTCCGTCGAAGCGGAGGGGATCGCGCAGGCGAAGCTGATCGACGCCACGCCCATCGGCATCAACGTGCGCTCGACGGTGGCGACCTACGCGAACGTGCACGACGAGCTGCGCAAGATCTTCGCGCGCACGGCGGACGCGAAGGCCCGCGGCGCGAAGGCGGGCGATTTTTCGTACAACACGGGCAGGCTCCGCTGCCCCGTCTGCGACGGCACGGGCACGATCAGCCTGGACGTGCAGTTCCTGCCCGACGTGGAGATCCCCTGTCCCGAATGCCGCGGCACGCGCTACGCCAAAGAGGCGCAGGCCGTGCGCTATACGGGCGCGGACGGAATAAAATACTCGATGCCCGACCTGATGGCCATGGACATCCACACCGCGCTGCACGCCTGCCGGGGCATGAAGCTCGTCTGCCAGCGGCTGCAGGTGCTGGAAGATCTCGGGCTGGGTTACCTGACCCTCGGGGAGCAGACGCCCAGCCTGTCGGGCGGGGAGGCGCAGCGGCTCAAACTCGCGAGCGAGATGGGCCGCGCCCAGCAGGATACCGTGTTCGTGTTCGACGAGCCGACCATCGGCCTGCACCCGCTCGACGTGAAGACGCTCGTCGGCGTGTTCCAGACGCTGATCGGCCACGGCGCGACGGTCGTCGTCATCGAGCACGACCTCGACGTGATCCGCAGCGCCGATTACGTGATCGACATGGGCCCGGGCGGCGGCGAGGCGGGCGGCAGGGTCGTGGCGTGCGGCACGCCCGGCGAGATCGCCGCAAACCCCGCCAGCGCGACGGGGAAGTTTCTGTAAATTGCGGACGCTCGCGCTTGTCTGCGCCGGGTTCCCTCGGCTGCGCGCCCTTGCGGGCAATCGTGCGGAGTGCGGAACGTAAGATGCAGAATTTCGGGCTGCGATTCCGGGAAAGCTCTCCGCGCACGGCCTTCCGTATCGTCGCCGGCAGGGGAGGCGTTCCGCGGGGAGCACAAAACAGGATAAAAAAACAGCGGCGCACCCGTTCGGGTGCGCCGCCTGGCTTTTTCTTTTTACTCTCCGCGGAAGGGGAGCAGCGCGACGATGCGCGCCTTTTTGATGGCGTTGGAAAGCTCCCTCTGGTGCATGGCGCACGTGCCGCTCATGCGGCGGGGGAGGATCTTGCCGCCTTCGGTGATGTACTTTTTCAGGCGGTTGACGTCTTTATAATCGATGAACTCGACCTTTTCCTGGCAGAAAGCGCAAACTTTCCGGCGGGAACCTCTTCTCATGGGCCGTTTCACTGCGGGTTTCTCGTCCATTTCTTTCACTCCTTTTCAAATTTTGGGGCCGCGCCGCTCAGAAGGGGATGTCCGAATCGTCGTCGAACGCTTCGAGCGCGGGTTTCTTTTTGGGTGCGGGCGCGGAATAGTCGTCGTCGCGGCCGTCGCTGCCGCCCTTCGGCGTCAAAAATTCCACGTCGTCGGCAATGATGTCGACATAAGTGCGCTTCTGGCCGGACGCATCTTCGACGGTGCGCATCTGGATGCTGCCCGTCACGGCCACCTTGTTGCCCTTGCGGGTGTAACGGGAGACCGTTTCGCCGAGGGCGCGCCAGGCGGTCACGTTAAAAAAGTCGGTCTGGCGTTCGGCGTCCTGCGAAGAAAAGCGGCGGTTGACCGCTATGCCGAAGCGGCACACGGGGACCCCGCTGTTCGTTTCCGACAGTTCGGGATCGCGGGTCAGGTTTCCGATCAAAAACACTTTGTTCATGGCCTACCTCAGTGCGCTTTCGTGATCATGCGGCGGACAACTTCGTCGGTAATGCCCGCGATACGGTCGAGCTCTTTGACGGCGTCGCCGTTTGCATCGAACGTCATCAACACATAGTACGCGTCGGTCTTGTAGTTGATGGGGTACGCGAGCTTTTTGGTGCCCCACTTGTCGGTGGAGAGCACTTTGCCTCCCAAGTCGGAAACGATGGTTTCAAACTTGGAGACGAGCGCGTCTTTCCCCTCGTCGGAAACAGACGAGTCGATCAGATACAGCATCTCGTATTTCATTGTTTTTCACCTCCCGGTCGTATTCGGCGTGCGTTGCACGCAAGGCTTTTGCGCCTTTTTCGGGCGCAGTGTTATCATTATAGGGGATTTTTGCGGGAAAGTCAATAAAAAACCGCGTTCCCGGAAAATTTTTCAGGGGGAAGGGAGTTTTTTTCGGCGATCCCGGCGGGGCGCCCGGCCAAACAAAAGGGCCGCGCGCAGCTGCGCGCGGCCCGGACGTGCCCGGAAAAAGCGTTTTGCCGTTTACGCCGCAAAGCTGAAAACCGCGGCGCCCGTGCCGGAGAGGCTCCCCCAGATGTCGTGGGTCAGCACGGAGATCATCAGGTTGATGAGTTCGTTGATGGTCAGGCTGCCCAGTTCGCGGCCGGCGAATTCGCCGCCGATCACGGAGGGAACGGTGTAGCCGAGGACGTCGGAAACAGACATGTCTTCGGGCGGGTTGATGGTCAGCATGCCGTCCTGCACGAGGTCGCGCAGCGTCGCGCGGCTGATGTTCTGGCTCATGTTGCCGATCAGCGAGCCGACGCTTTGCAGGGTGTAATTTTCTTCCACGCCGTTTTCGTCGAGCAGCAGGTATTTCCACAGCCCCGTAACGTCGCCGTAGCGGTACAGCCCGGCGCCGTTTTCGGGGAGAGCTTCGCCGCGGCTCAGGTCCACCGCGTAGCGGGCGGATACTTCGGCCGCCGACGCGTCGACAAAGCTGCCGTCGCGGAAGGAATACAGCTGTTCGGCTCCGTCGGCGTCGGGGTTTGCCCGGTACACGTAAAGGTTGCCGTCCGCGTCAAAGTAGGCGAGCGTAACGTCGACGCCCGTCACGGCGTCGGGCAGGCCCGTTTGGCCGTCCGTCTGCCCGACGGCGTACAGGCTGCCGCTTTCGCCGTAGTAATAATATACCGCGTTTTCCGCCGAGGCGAGCGAGGCGTCCACATATACGGCGGTCAGGGGGAGCAGGCGATAGGTCTGCGCGGAGAGGTCAAACCAGTACATGCCGTTGCTCTCGTATAGCTGCGCCGCGCCGGCGCTCTGCGCGCTGCCGTAATCCGCCGCGTAAACGCGGCGCGCGAAGAGCGCGGCGCCGTCCGGCAGATCGCTCCTGAGCCCGTAGGCCGCGGGCGCGAGGGAAAGCGCCTTGACCGCCTGCGAAGCCGCGTCGCGGTAGTACAGCGTGCCGACCAGGTACAGCCCCTTTCCGGCGTCGTAATCATCGGAAGTTTCGTCGCGGTTGACCACCCGGTACGTGAAACTGCCGTCGTCCGCATAGACGCGCACGCCGAACGCGGTGTCGGCGGTCACGCCGTCGGGCAGGGTTTCGGGCAGTTTCCAGCCCAGAACTTCGGTGGCAGGCTGCATGGAATAGGTCGTTTCCGCCGTTTCGCCCTCGCCTTCGGTCGTTTCGGCCCGGTAATACAGAGGAACGCCGGAATAGTCGTCCGCCTGCGCGCCTTCCACGAGGAGGTAGGGGCTGTACAGGGCGGTCGGCATCGTGCCCGTGTATCCGCCGGACGCCGCATTGTATTCGTCCAGGAAGTCCGAATACAGCCGGTAGGCGCTGCCGCTGCGCACGTACAGCATTTCGCCGCCGTATCCTTTTCCGAGGGCCTCGGCATAGGCGCTTTGCAGCAAGGCCAGGATGGCGTCGTTGTTGCTGTCTTCGGCCGGCGAAACGGAGGCGACGAGGTGGTATTCGTACACTTCGTCGGCGAACAGTTCCTGCAGGGTCAGCGACTTGATGTCGTCTGCCAGCGTCTGGAGCGAAGAGCTGCGCAGCAGTTCGAGCAGGGGATCGCCCGCCAGGGCGTCGGAGCCGAGGATGTCTTCCACGGTGAGCGTGTCGATCGCGGCGCCGATGTCGCCGAGGCTGACGTCGGCCAGCTGCTGCAGGATATTGGGGGAATCGGCCCCGATGGAAAGGACCTGCCCGAGGGTGAGCGAATCGACCTTGTCTGTGTTGGAAAAGTCGTTGATGGTCCAGTCCTGCACGGCCTGCAGCAGCGGCGAGGAAGAGTCGTCGACGGAGACGATGTCTCCGATCTTCATCGAATCGGTCGCGGTCGTGACCGAACCGACCGTCTTGCGGCGGTACACGACGAGCTGGCGCGTCGTTTCGCCCGTTTCGGGGGCGGACGTCTCGCGGATCTCGTAATCGACGCCCTCTTCGCCGTAAGCCAGGAAGAGCATCACTTTGGAAGAATCGGCGTCCAGTTCGAGCACGTCGTCGAGGTATACGCTGTTGAGCGCGGTCGTCATCGAATCGGACAGATACGAGAACGGCACGTACAGGAGATCTTCGAGAATGTTGTCGGACGTGAAATCGACGCCGAAATAGTCGCCCATCTGCGCGAGGGTCATCGTGTCGGTGTCGAGCACCGAAGAGAGGGTGTCGAGCGCGTAGACGAGGGGCAGGTTCGCAAGGCCGTCCGTCTTCACGTACACGGCGGTATTCTGTGCGGCGGCGCTCTGCGCCTGTTCGAGCGTCATCGCTTCGCTCGTTTCATAATCGAGATAATACAGTTCCCGCCCGTCGCGGTACGGATCGGCGATGAGGAACCCGCCGTTGTCGCTGTCGAGCGCGTAGCGGCCCGTTTCGGGGTCTGCGGTGTTGACGCAGACGTAATATTTGCCGTTCCACTCGGTGAATTCGACCCCTTCGCCGGGCGCTTCGTCCAATTGGGCGTACAGCGGCGTGTATTTGTAGCGCGCCGCGACCTCGGGCACGGAGGCAACCTTTCCCGTGGCGGCGACTTCGTCGACCACGGTGTAATCTTCGTCCTCTTCGTTCAGGCCGGTCAGGATCACGAGCGTTTCGTTTTGTTCTAAGGCGAACGTCGCGTTGTACAGCGTTTCGGGCTCCTGCTCTGCGCCGCCTTCGCCGCCCGCGTCCGGCGTTCCGGTTTCTCCGGACGTCTGTTCGTTCAGCGCATATACGGCGTCGTTGGCGGAAGTCAGGCGGGAATAGCCGTAGCCTTCGACCGTCGTCCCGTCCTCGGCGTAACGCGCGGTGCGCAGGTACAGCAGGTTTCCGTTCCAATAAAGGTCGGTGCCGCGCAGGGTCACGCCTTTGAGGGAATACAGCGCGCGCTTCGTCCACTGCACCACATGGCTCTCGCGCTCTTCGGTGATCGGGTTGCCGTCGCCGTCCGTCTCGCCCGTGTCCACCGTTTCGAGGAAGGTGTTCGAAAAGGCGGTCGTGCGCGTGAAGTATTCGTAATTCAGAGAAGAATAGGCGAACGCGTCGTCGATCTTGCCGCTGCCGTCTTCGTTGGCGCGCGTGTACAGTTCGACGGGCGTCTCGCCGCCGCCCGCAATGACGGGCAGGTCGGGCAGGGCGAAGCCCAGCGTCTGCGAAAGGTCGTTGAGTGTGCCCGTGATGACGAGCAGCGAGCTGAGCGACGAGGTCAGGCTCTGCACGGGCGTGCCGTACAGGGCGGTTTTGTTGACGCGGAACAGCCCTACGTTTTCGACGTTGTCGACGAGGGCGTCGAGCGCGTTGCCCAGGGCGGGCGAGATGTCGACCAGGTCCTGCAGCGACAGGGTGCCGTCGCTCACCTTTCCCGCGATGGTCTGCACGACGTCTTCGATGGTTCCGTCGTATTCCTGGTTGATCAGGTTTTCGGAAAACAGGTTGCCGATGTCGCGCACGCGCACCGTTTTGTAAATGACGACGATGGCGCCCGCCAAAGCGGCGATCGTAAAGATGATCGTGAGAAGGATCAGCAGGATCTTGCCGAGGATGCTGACGTTGGATCTGACCATGGATCTTTCCTCCGGGTTATTCGCGCACGACGATGAACGCGCACGGCCCGTTCACCTCGTACTCGCCTTCGCCTTCGATGCGGAAGGCGTCGCCCGCGGCGAAGGGCGTTTCGCCGCGCTGCCATTTGAAGTGCCCGCTCCCGCGGAGGAAGCAGACGACGTCGTTCCCCTCCGAAAAGAGCTTGAAGCGCCGCGGCGAGTCGACAAAGCGCGCGTTGCCGCGGCGGCCGGTGCGCGCGCCCTGCACCGGCGAGTCGTTCATCGAAAAGTCTTCCGCCGCCGGCAGCCCGGCGGGCGGGGGGATAGCAATAATCTTCATGCTGACATTATAAACGATATTCTGCGCAAAAGCAATATATTGTACGCGCGCGGAAGGTGAAAAATTTTTTCGCGGCAAAAAAACTGCGCGGGCGCAAAGAGCGGCCGCGCGGCGGGTCAGGGTTCCTCGTCGGGTGGCGAGAGCAGCGCCGAAGCGCGCTCGTCGGTGATTTCGGACACATTTTTGAGCTTGCGGTCGATGGTGCGCGTCTTTTTGGCGGCGTTTTCGATGGTATCCTGCGCTTCCTGCAGCTTTTTCTGCGCCTTTTCTAAAATCTGCACGAAGTTGCGGAATTCGTGGCGGAAGGCAGACAGCAGTTCCCACAGTTCGCCCGAACGTTTTTCGATGGCCGCCGTCTTGTACCCCATCTGCAGGGTGGTCAGCAGGGCGCCGAGGTTGGCCGGCCCGCATGCGAGGATGCGGCGGGAAGAAAAATATTCGGCCAGGCCCGGCATTTTCAGGCTTTCGGCGTACAGCCCCTCCAGCGGGAGGAACATGACGGCGAAGTCCGCCGTCATGGGCGGGCGGATGTACTTTTTCGCAATGGAATCGGCCTGCACCTTCAGGGCGCGTTCAAGGTTTTTCTGCGCCTTGTCGGCCGCCTCGCGGTCGCCGGAGTCGCCCGCGTCGAGCAGGCGGCGGTATTCTTCGACGGGGAATTTGCTGTCGTCGGGCAGCAGGATGGTCTCGCCGTCGGCCGGGTGGAGCAGCTCGTCGAGGTCGCCCACGTCGTTCGACAGGGGGTCGACGCGCACGTTGGCGCGGTA
>CALVHP010000045.1 GCA_944328405.1 uncultured Clostridia bacterium | reverse complement strand
GCGGGCGCGTCTTTGGCGGCGGCCGGGCTGGCGCTCGGCGTCGCGGTGCTTGCGCTGCGCAAGAGGAACAAGGAGTCGAAATAAATGAAGAAAGCCATCAAGGGGCTGGCCTGTTTTCTGGCGGCGTGCATGCTGTTCGGAATGACCGCCTGTAAGCCGGAGGACGTCGCAACGGGTATGCAACCGATCGTCTACACACAGAGCGAATACAACAAAGGGGAGGCGGAAACGAACGTCGTCCTCACCGTTCCCAGCCGCACCGTGGCCACGGGGGACGAGATCAGCGCCTCCGTGCGCATTTCGGGCAGAACGCAGTTCGAAGAGGGCACCGAGGCCGTGTATTACATCGTCGACTGGGGCGACGGCACGTGGTCTTACCAGGGCCCCGGGCTGCAGAGCGCGGATTCGCAGTCGAGCATTTCGCTGCCGCACACCTATAAAAAGGCGGGCGAATACAACGTGACGGCGACGGCCATCGCCATGCAGCACACCGATTCCGAACTGGGTTGGACGGCCGCCAAGACCATCCGCGTGGAGGGCGCCGATTACGAGCCGGCCACAATGATCCAGGACGTGAAGGCGATCTCTTCGGGCGAATACGACGACGCGTATAAGGCGATCAACGTGACGGACGGCGAGGCGACGTACTTCAAATCGGCGCCTTCGCAGGACATCGACGACGAGATCTACGTGGGTTACCTGTTCAACGAAAACTACACGCTGGACAAACTCGAGGTCAAGATCCCGGCGGAGGCGGACATCTTCCCTTCCAACATCGCGGTCGAATACACTTCCGACTTCGGGAAAACGTGGCAGAGCCTGCCCAAATATTATTACCTGTACGATTACAGCGTCGGGCGGTTCAACCCGATCATGCGCTTCCCCAACCCGAAAGGGGCGACGCTGGTGTTCAACATGGACGGCATCGTCGCCAACGGCGTGCGCTTCACGCAGAAGCTCACTTCGATGGACCTGAGCCAGATCGACGCCGAAAAATGCCTGTACGTGGAGGAAATGCGCGTGTACGGCAGCCTGCGCACGCTGCTGTACACGTCGGAAGGGTACACCTTCGACGCCGATCTGAACAACATGTGGACCATCTTCGGCACCGCCAAGACCGAGCCGATCGTGCTCGGGTCCCTGCGCGGCGAAACGCAGAACACGTCGCCCTTCCGCACCGGTTCGGCGATGATCGCTTCGACCGAATGGGCGGAGTGGATGGGCCTCAAATTCAACTTCACCGACTACGAAGAGGCCAACGAGACCTATCTCGACTTCCTCGTGCGCATCCGCACCGGCGAAGACACCTGGTCGAACGACGACGGTTACGTGTGGGCCACGGCCGACAGCCCGCTGCACCTGAACGAGACCTTCGGCTGCCACTATTCGCTCAACCCGATCTTCATCCTCGCGGTGCGCAATTACCTGCTGCAATGCAACCGGCAGGGGCAGTTCAACGACGACGGGACGGAGTTCACCGCCTTCATGGACCTGACCAACACCCAGGGGCAGACGATGCGCTCCAAGGTGGAAAAGGCCATGAGTTACATGATGAACACCCTGAAGGGCAGCACGGGGCTCATGACCATTCTGGATCCCGAAAAGGACGGTACGGCGTCGGGAATGTCGTCCAACTACTGGGACGTGCACAAGGCCTTCGGCTACATGTCGGCCTATGAAAACGCCTTCTTCTACGCGTCCCTTCTGGCGTACGCCGATATCTGCGAATTCGAGGCGCTCGGGCTGGAGCGCGGCGGAGACGCCGCCGGCGCGCAGGCAAAGCGCGCGGTCGCCGAAGAATACCGCGGCTACGCCGAAAACACCAAACGGCTGTACAACGAGCTGTTCTGGGACGAGGCGAAGGGCCGCTACATCGGCTCCATCAACGCGGACGGCGTGCGCGTCGATTTAGGGTTTACGTTCGTCAACTACATGGCGGTCGCGTACGGCCTGGCCGACGAAGAGAAGGCCCGGCAGATCTACGACTGGGTGGACGGCGAACGCATCGTCGAGGGCGATACGTCTACGGGCGAAGACATCTACGGCAAGTTCAAATACGCTTCCCGCAGCACGACGGTCGACGCGTCGACCGTGACGGACGAAAACGGCGCCTACTACTGGTACGATCACGGCGGGGAACTGCCGTGCACGCCGGGCTCTTTCGGCGGATACGGGAACCAGATGCAGAACGGCGGCACCATCTTTTACATCAGTTATTACGACCTGATGGGCCGCATCGGCGAGCTGGGCGCGGACAACGCGTTTGAACGCTTTTCGGTGATCATGGACGAGTTCCACATCGATTCGCTGCGGCGCAACAGCTATTCGCAGTACGGCGAATACATCGAGGGCGTCATCGGCGAATTCCCCGAAAGCGGCCTCGTGCCCTACGCATTCATCAGCGGATTTTTGGGCATCAACGCCACGGCCCGCGGCCTGGAGATCTGCCCGAGCCTGCCTGCCGGGATGGACTATGCGGGCATCTCCGAATACTGGTACGGCAACCGCGAATATTCCATCAAGATTTCGCGCGACGCAGACGAGCCTTCCGTGGAGATCCATGCGGGCGTGTATTACGTAACGCTGCCCGCGGACGGCACCTATTACATCACGGCGGACAACCGCCTGGTGCGCGGATAAGGAGGGCAAAACATGGTTCGATGCAAAAAAATCGGGGCGGCGGTTCTGGCCGCACTGCTGGGCTTGGCGCTGATCGCGGCGTTCCCGGCGGGCGCGGCCGCCGAAGAGGAGGTGCCGCAGTTCCCCACTTATACGCAGGACTTTTCTTCGGAAGAGGCGGTCAACGCCGATTTCAGCGCCGGGTATGTCGAAGCGCTCGGCCGCATGACGCGCAGCGAATCGGTCGGGCAGGTCGACGGGCACTGGTTCCTCGAGGACGGCGTGCTCGTGCGCAGAAACGACATCGACGGCGAAGAGGGCGGAACGTGGCGCGCGGCGCTGCTGACTTACAGCCGGCAGGTGTACGCCAATTTCGAGCTGGAAGTCGATTACAGGCAGGGCACGGAGACGAACTGGTGGGCGGCGGTGATCTTCCGCCAGTCGGAGAGCAAGAACATGCTCGACGACGGCGCCGGCGTGTTCGTGCAGACGCAGGGCACCATGACGATGTGGGGTTCGACGGGCGTCGGCGGCCCGCATGAGGCGCTGCCCGCGATCGAAGACTACGACCGCGAAGCGTGGCACCACATGAAGCTGACGGTGCTGGGAAATACCGCCACGATGCAGATCGACGGCGACGCCGTGGGCGAATGGACGCTGCAGCAGATGTTTTACCGCGAAGGGTACATCACCCTCGCGAGCATCAACAACGACAGCGCCTTCGACAACCTGAAGATCACCGAACTTCCCGAACCGGAAGAAGGGGAGTCGCCCGTATATCCCCCGGTCGCGGAGGCGGATACGGACGATTCGCTCGGCAACCTTGCGGGCGTGCAGGACGAGCAGGCGGCCGTCGAGCGCCCGATCGCTTTTGACGATTCGTACGGCGGATGCTCTTCGTCTCTGGCCTTCGGCGGAGCCGCGCTCGCGGGGGCGGCGCTGGTCGGCCTGGCGGCGGTGTGGCTGAAGAAGAAAGAATAAACGCGCGGATGGTGGCGGCATGGTATTTGACATCAAGATGTACAGTATCGACCGGAATATTATCGTGGTGAAGAGCGAAGGGTACGAATCCATCCTGCGCCACAGCCACAACTTCATCGAGATGACGTACGTTGTGAGCGGCAGGGCGCTGCATAACATCGGCGATAAGACGGTCGAGATCAAGGCGGGCGACATGTTCGTGATCGCCACGGGCGAAGAGCACAACATCCGCCCCGTCTGCAAGGAGAGCGACTTCAAGATCATCAACATCCTGTGCAGCCACGACCTGTTCAAGGACACGGAATTTCCGCCGCCGAATCAGGTGTTCGGCAACCCCGAACTGGGCTACGGAACGCAGGTGGCGCTGATCGAAAAGGAATTTGCTTCGGAAATGAGTTCGGAGCAGATCCTGTACCTGTATGTGTGCAATCTGCTCAACTGCTTTCAGATCGAGCAGCTGTCCAACAACCGCCGCAAGGAAAAGGGCCGGCTTTCGGCCCGCACGATCGACGACTACATTGCGACGGCGGTGCTGTACATTCAGGAAAATTACATGAACAAAATTTTGCTGAAGGACATCGCCAACGCCGTCGGGCTGTACCCGGCGTACCTGCAGAAGATCTTCCGCGAGAACCGTTCCACCAGCGTGATCGAATACCTGATCCGCTACCGCATGGAAAAGAGCTGCAGCTACCTTCTGGAAACCGATCTGACGGTGGAAGAGATCAGCCTGATGGTCGGCGTGGGCGATCTGAAAAACTTTTACAGCGTGTTCAAAAAATACTTCAACTGCACGCCCGGGCAGTACCGCGAAAACCACGCGCACCGGGACGGGCAGGGCATCCGCGACGTGCCGCCCGGGGCGGCTTCCGCCGGGGAGGGCGCGTAAAAGGCAGGATCTTTTTCCGCCGCGCCGAAAAAACGGCCGCGGGATCCGGGAAAAAGGAGGGGCCGAAACGCGAAGTGTAACACAATTTACCATGGTAAAGAAAATCGGGGCATGATACAATAAAACGGAAAAACGGCGCGGAAGCGGCACGGGCGGAACCGGCCGCGCGCCGAACCTATCCAAGGAGGGAAAGATGAAAGTTTTGGCAAAAAAGCGGCTTATCGCCGTCGCATTGCTCGTGCTGACGTTCGGTTTGTGCGTTCTCGGCTGGGCATTGGCGACCGGCGCGTTTGCCCGGCAGGCCTTTGGGCTGGAGTCGGCAAGCGGCGGCACGGAGGAGACCGTTGCGGCGGGCGCCGCGATGTTCTCGGATGACGCAACATACACATTTACCAACCCGCCTGCCAACCTGACGGGCCTGAAATACATCAAGGCGCCCAAAGCGGGGGATACATACACCGCCGTCAGCGACGGCTGGGTCTATGTGCTCACCACCATGCGCGACGTGGCGGGCGTTCCCACGACCTCGCAGAGCGAGCGCCTGCTCAACGACGGGTTCGAAGAGATCGACTACACCTTCGACTATCAGTTCTGCTCCCAGCACAACTCGGGAACCACCAACGGGCCCAGCTTCGCGCCCTTCCGGCTGTACCGGAAGTACATGAAAGACGGCGCGTCGTTCAGCCTCGAATGGTTTTCGGTGGTGCTGTTCAGCGAAGAAGCCGTCGATTTCGACACCGTGCACTTTGCCTCCGCCGTCAACGAGGGCGACAGCGTGCTGACGGCCGCCGTGGGCGAAAAGATCTGGTCGGACGGCACCGAAACGTTCGGCGAAGGGCTGCCCGAGCAGCTCCGCGGGCTGGACTTTTTGCAGAAGACCAAGGCGGCGAACGGAAGTTCCAAGCTTTCGCAGTACGGCTACGTGTACCTGCTCGCGCCAGTGCCAACCGCAACGGGGTATACGCGGATCGAACACGACCCCATCCAGCCGTACGAGGGCAGCGCAGACCATAATCTGTTCGTGTGCACGGGCAACGTGGGGCAGACGATCACTACGGGAACGTCGATGATCCAGTTCTTCTCGTACGAATGCCTGGCCTTTGCGGAACAGGGCACCCCCGCCGTGGTCAAGGTGGACGAGGGTTCCAACAACGTCACCGTCGACGCCTTCCTGCCCGGCCGGCAGCTGTTCCTGGACCGCAACTTCACCATCACGAACGTCCCGGAGATCCTGGAAGGGCTGTATTACACGAAAGATAAGATCACCAATAACACGAGCCTCACGGTCGTCGAGGGCGGCAAGCTGTACGCGCTCGCCAACGACGCCGGCAAAACGGCGCTGGAAGGGCAGGACTTTACGGCCGTTTCGTCGCTGTCGCTCAACCAGCCCTACGCGCAAGGGGAGAAGAAGCACATCCTGGTCAAGGACGTTTCCGCCGGCGAAAGCTATAATATCAATGTCAAGTGGGCGAGCTTCCTCTTCTCGAACATTCCCGAGGCGGGCGACGACCTGGCCATGGCGGAGGGGACGCATGCGACGGGCCTCCCCATGCAGAAAGTCAAGCTCGAGACCAAGGCGCGCCTGTACGACAACCGCCACTTCTTCGCCAAGGACGACCTGCCCGCGTGGCTGTACGGCAAGACCATGCTGCAGCCCAAATACGACGTGGGCGGCACGTTCACGGTGACCGAGGCGGGCACGGTGTACATGCTGGTCAACGACGGCGTGGCGGCGCCCACGGGCTTTGAAAAGGTCAACCGGGAGAAGTTCGAACTCTCGTACAGCCTGGTCATGCTCAACACCGAGCTGTACGCCAAAGAGTGTGCCGTCGGCGAGACGATCACTTACAACATGACCTGCATCCCCATCCTGAAGGCCCTTGCCGACGAGGAGTACGACGTTGCCAACGCGATGACGCCCGCAACGGTCACCAACCTCGCCACGGTGGACGAGGACGCGCGCGCCGAATTCGACGTGCAGGAACGCAACTTCCAGGGCTGCGCGGCCATCGCCGTGACGGAGGGCGGCCGCTACTATTACGGCATGTTCACGGGCGGCGAAGCGGAGCCGCAGCCTGAAAACTACGGCATCGTGCTGATGGGCGACGAAAACGGGGTCATCTGGGATCCGCTGCTCGTCATCCGCCACACCGCCGCCGCGCCCGACCGCGTGCGCGTCGAAGACGTGCAGTTGTGGATGCGCCCGGGCACCAACGAACTGTGGGTGTTCTGGACCAATTCGGGCAGCATCGAAGAGTGGGACGATACCTGGAACAACTTTGACCACAGCCTCGGCGTGTGGGTCTCCATCATCAAAAATCCGGACGAGGCAGATCCCGCCGACCTCGAGTGGACGGCGCCCCGCCGCATCTCCGACGGGCTGATGCGCAACAAGCCCACCGTGCTTTCCAACGGCGATATCCTCGTGTGCGCCTACGACGCCATGAACAACAACTGGGCGAACGTCTACGCGCTGGAAAGCGGCGAGATTGATGCCTGGATCGAATCCGGCACGGAGCAGTGGTCGCTGCGCGGCAGCGTGTACGCGCCCCAGAACAGCGTGTTCGACGAGCACCAGATCGTGGAGCTTTCGGACGGAACGCTGTGGATGCTGATGCGTTCGCCGCTCGGCATCACGCAGAGCTATTCGTACGACGGCGGCTACCACTGGACGCAGGCCGAAGTCGCGCCCCTGCTCAAAGGCGGCGATTCGCGCTTCTACGTGGCCAAACTGCCTGCCGACCTGGTCGAAGAAAACCAGCTGGACGGGGATATCCTCTTCGTCAACCACATGCCCCCGAGCGGGGTCAGCCGCACCTACCTGTCGGCGATGATCCTCAACGAACAGGGCGAGATCGTGCACGGCCCGCTGCTGCTGGACGAGCGCGCGATCTCCTACCCCGACGTGGAGATCCTGCCCGACGGCACCATCCTCACCGCGTACGACCGCGGCCGTTCCTCCGATATGGAACTGCTTCTGGCCAAGTACACCGTGGCGGACATCAAGGCCGGGCAGCTCGTGAGCGAAGGCTCGGAGCTGAAGATCATCCTCAGCAAATCGTATAAAAAATCTCCCATGACGGTGGCCGAATCGGTGTTCGCGCTGGTCGGGAAAGACGCCGTGATCGGCGCCGATCTGCCCGGGCGCACCTTCCAGTCGCTCTCGATCGTGAAAGACGGCCAGGCGACGGAAGTGGATTCCGAGGTCTATTCGTACGAGGACGGCAAGATCGTTCTGACCAACGAATACCTGACGACGCTGGGCGAGGGCACGTTTACCTTCCGCGTCACGGCGTTGCGCTACGACGGTACGCCAGAGTCGAAAGACGTTACGCTCACCCGCGGCAGCGCTTCGACGGCGAGCACTTCCTTCGACATGGTCGAAACGGAGCGGGGCGGCCTGCTGTTCGAGACGGACGGCGCCGAAAACGAGGTGTTCACCTACACCGAGGACGACGGCCGCAGCGTTCTGAAGATCCAGAATTCTTCGACCGCCTGGACGCACGACAGCGTTCTCGTCGGCGGCAACTACTTCGGCGACGTCGAGGTCGAGGCGGTGTTCCGCCGCGACGCGACGGTCGGCAACAAGACGGGCTTCGGTCTGATCGTGCTGCGCAAGACCGCGCCCGAAAACACGCACGAACAGGCGGGCGGCGGCATCGGCTTCGCCTTCCTCAAAGAGGGCGTGCTGGTCATCTACGACACCGAAACGTCGCAGTACCTCGTCAACCAGGAACTGCCCGAAGGGCTGTACCGCGACAACGAGTACAACACCGTGCGCATCCTGGCGGAGGGCAACCGCTTCATGGTCTTCCTCAACGGGCAGTACGTCATGACGTATGCGCACACGGCCGGGCTGTTGGCGGAAGTCGGGTATGCCGGCATCGCCAGCTCGAACGGCGTGGTGCTGGTCGACCGCTTCGAAGTCAGCCAGTACGGCGAAAACACCGTCAGAATTTCGGACGTCAACCGCTTCTACGACTTCAAGGACGAATCGCAGCTGGACGATTTTGAAAGCTGGTATTCGGCCGACAACAACAACCGCGAAATGGACGCCAGCCCCACCGACCGCTGGGGGATCGACAAGAACGGCGTGTACCGCAAGGCAACCGTTTCGGGGAGCGACCCGAACAATCAGAACATCTCCTCGCTGTACCTGAAAGACGTGTTCCTCGCGAACTTCGACATGAGCGTCGACTTCAAGCGCAACACCTCCAACTTCAACTGGGTGACGCTCGTCGGGCGCATGCGTTACAAGGGCATCACACCCGAAAACGTGTACAGCGGCGGCGGCAGCTTCATGGCCTTCCTGCAGAGGGAAGGGATACCGACCTTCCGCACGGCGGCCAGCACCGGCGGCTACGTCGAGTGCGAGACCATCTCCGATTACGTGGATACGCAGTGGCACAACCTGCGCGTGGTGTGCGTGGGCATGCGGTACGACATCTACGTCGACTACCAGCTGGTCCTGTCGTATGAAGGAAAGGACCACGACGCCCTCGGCGGATACCTCGGCATGATGTCCAAGAACAACTCGGGCGCGTACCGCAACTTCAGCGTGACCGCGCTGGACAAAGACGGCAACCCCGTCGTCATCGATTCGCAGGACAACAACAAGATCAAGGTCGCGACCATCGGCGACAGCATCACCTACGGTGCCGGCGCGGCGAGCGCCGAAATGGGGCTTGACCCGCAGCTGACCTATCCTTCGCAGCTGGCAGACATGCTCGGGTCGGAGGTCGACCTGCGCAACTTCGGCATCGCCGGCAGAAGGCTGCTCGACGGCGCGGACTGCTTCGAAAACGAACCCGAATACCAGGCCAGCCTGGATTTCGCGCCGGACGTGGTGTTCATCATGCTCGGCACCAACGACATCAAGTCGGTCTATTGGGTCCCCGACAGCGCCGACCAGCAACAGAGATACAAACAGGCCTATGAAGAGCTGATCGCGGCCTATCGCGAGGCCAACCCCGACGTGAAGATCTTCGTGATGACGTCGCCGTACCTGTACACGACCGTTCCGGAAATGGACGGCGCGGTCCTCGCCGAAGAGGTGATCCCGCTGCAGCGGCAGGTCGCCGAAGAGCAGGGCTGCTACCTGATCGACGTGTTTGCGGCGACGACGGGGATGCCCGAACTGTTCCCCGATTCGATCCATCCCAACGCGGAAGGGTATGAACTGATCGCGCAGCTGGTCTACGAATCGGTGATCGCCGCGCTGAACGGCGAGATCGAGCCGAACGGCGAAAACGCGCTGGATCTGCTCATCGGCGAAAACGGCGCCGTGTCGGCGCAGGTCAGCGTGGGCGACACCGTCCTCACGGGCGCAAGCGTGCAGTACACCTCGAAGGACGAGACCGTCGCCACCGTCGACGAAAACGGCGTTGTCACGGCCGTGGGCGCGGGCGAAACGCAGATCCTCGCCTCCGTCGGTGAAAAGTCGGTTTCCTTTACGGTCACCGTAAGCAAACATACGCTGCAGATCGAAGTGAGCGTGCCCGACCTCGATTACGTGTTCGGGGACAAGATGCCCGCCATCTTCACGGACAGCGAACTCGGCACCGTCCGCTTTGCGGAAGGCCAGACGCTGACCGCGGGCGACAAAGAGTATACCTGGGAGTTTGTGCCCTTCGACGAGGATTATTACCAGACCGTCACCGGAAAAGTGGTCATCCACGTCGACCCGGCAACGCCTTCGTTCACGGTCCCCGTCCTGCAAAAGACGGTGGAAGCGGGAACGGCGCTCAAGCTTTCCGACTTCGCGCTGCCCGAAGGGTTCCGCTGGAAGAACGCGGACCAGGCCGTGACGGAGAGCGGGTATTACGAGGCCGTCTACACCAAGGACGACAGCGGCAACTACCTCGCCGCCGACGCGCAGGTGTACATCGATCTGGATATCGTCCGCACGCCCGAAGAGAGCGGCGGCTGCTCCGGTTCGGCGATGACTGCCGGTCTGTATACGGCGGCGTTTGCCGGGGTGCTCATCCTCGCG
>CALVHP010000044.1 GCA_944328405.1 uncultured Clostridia bacterium | reverse complement strand
GGCGGGCTGGAGGAAGTCAAGATCATCCACGGCGTCGGCACCGGCCGGCTGCGCGACGGCATTCGCAGCCACCTGCGCGGGCATAAGAACGTCGCCGAATTCCGCCCCGGCGCCTACGGAGAGGGCGGCGCGGGCGTCACCATCGTCCGGTTGAAATAGGGCGGGCTGTCAGACGGCCCTGCTGAAACGGGCGCCCCGCCGCAGCGCGGCGGGACGGAGGAGAAAAATGCAATTCGGCAGCAATACGCCGCGGCTCGAGACGGAGCGGCTCATTCTTCGGCGGTTTGTCCTTTCGGACGCGGAGGATCTGTTCCGCATCCTGTCCGACGAAGAAGTCAATCGGTTTTTGCCGTGGTTCGCGCACCGTTCGGTCGCCGAAACGCGCGCCTGGCTGGCGGAAGACGTGTTTCCCGACTATCGGAAACCGGTCGCCTATCGGTATGCCCTGGAACGCAAGGGGGAAAACCGTGTGGTCGGCTACCTTTCGCTGCTCGGCGTCGACGCGGCCGAACGCTGCGGGGAAGTCGGGTACGGGCTGCTGCGCGAAAGCTGGGGACAGGGACTCATGACGGAAGCGTGCCTGGCGCTGTTTGCGCAGCTGCGGCGCGACGGGCTCCGTTATGCCACCGCCACGCACGACGCGGAAAATCCGGCCAGCGGACGCGTCATGCAAAAGTGCGGCATGCGGTATGTGCGGTCCTACCCGGAGCGCTGGCAGCCCAAGGACAAAGACGTCGTCTTCCGGCTGTACCGGATCGATTGGGACGGGTAAAAACGTTTTACCGTCCGCGGCAAAAACCGAATAAGCCGCCGCTTTCCCGAATATATTGGAGCGGAAGGATTTGCCTTCCTCCGATTCTGCGGGCGAGGTGCGGCGATGAAGCGAAGTACAAAACTAGCCGTTGTAACCAATATTGTTCTGGCGGCGGTCCTGCTGGCGGTGGGGGCGGTATGCTTTCTGCCGTTCGGCGTATCCACGGCGGGGCAGCCGGCCGACCGCGTCTATTACAGCGGCAACCGCGACAGCCGCTATATCTCGCTCATGTTCAACGTATACTGGGGCACGGAGTACCTTCCGTCCATTCTCGACACGCTGGACGAGTTCGGTGTGAAGGCTACGTTTTTCGTCGGCGGCAGCTGGGCGGACGACCATGCCGAAGTGCTGGGCGAACTCGTCGCGCGCGGGCACGAGCTCGGCAACCACGGATATTTCCACAAGGATCAGGACAAAATCTCCTATGAAGGGAACGTCGAAGAGATCCGCGTCTGCGGCGAGCTGGTGAAGACGCTGACGGGCGTGGAGATGGCGCTGTTTGCGCCGCCCTCGGGCGCGTACGGCGAGGATACCGTCCGCGCGGCGGAATCGCTGGGGTACAAGACCATCCTCTGGTCGAAAGACACCGTCGACTGGCGCGACCATGACGAAGACACGATCTACCGCCGCGCGACCGAAAACGCCGCGGGCGGCGACCTCGTGCTGATGCACCCGACGGAAGAGACGGCGCGCGCTCTCTCGGCCGTGCTCCGCTGTTACCGCGAGGCGGGCCTGGAACAGGTGCCCGTTTCCGTCAACATTTCGGGCGTGGAGAAGACATGACCCCCGCCTGGCGGCTGTGCAAGCCTGCGCGCCGCGGAAAAATACACAAAATTTACGGAGGACAGAATGACGTACAGCAAACGGTTCGGCAGCGGGCTTCGGCTCGTCGTCAAACAGATGGAAGGGCTTTTTTCGGTGAGCATGGGCGTGATCGTCGGCACCGGTTCCTGTTTTGAAACGGAAGCGGAAAACGGCATCTCGCACTTCATCGAACACATGATGTTCAAGGGGACGGACAAGCGCACCGCCTTTGAAATTTCGGACGCCATGGACCGCATCGGCGCGCAGGTCAACGCCTTCACGTCCAAAGAGATCACCTGTTATTACGCCAAGTCGACGTCCGACCACGCGGGCGAGGCGTTCGAGATCCTGTCCGACTTTTTCCTGCATTCCGTCTTCCCCGAAGAGGAGATGGCGCGCGAAAAGGGGGTCGTGTGCGAAGAGATCGCCATGACCGAAGACACGCCCGACGATCTGTGCCTCGACGTGCTCGCCGAGGCGTACTACGGCAACGAGGGGTACGGCCGCCCCATCCTCGGCCCCGCCGAACGGGTGAAGAGCTTCACGCGGCAGGACCTGTTCGACTACGTCGCCGAGCGCTACAATCCCGAAAACATCGTCGTCTCTTTTGCCGGCAACATCGACGTCGCGTTCGCCGAAGAACTCGTCGCGCGCTACCTGGAAAGCGCGCTGCAGGCGCGCCCGTTCGCGGCGCGCGAAAAGAAAATTTCGCTGGCGGGGCAGAGCCTGTACCGCCGCAAGGATATCGAGCAAGCGCATATTGCGTTCGCCTGGCCCTCGCTGCGGCGGGAAGATCCGCTCGCGGATACCGCGCTCGTCGTCAACACCATTCTGGGCGGGGGGATGAGTTCGCGCCTGTTCCAGAAAGTGCGCGAAGAACTCGGGCTCGCCTATACCGTATACTCGTACATCACCTCGTACACCGAAGGGGGGACGGTCACCGTCTATGCGGGGGTGAATCCGCAGAACGTCGGCCGCGCGCAGGACGCGATCTTCGATACGATCGCCGCATTGCGCCGCGAAAATCCCACGGCGGACGAGATCGCCCGCGGCAAAGAGCAGGTGCGCTCTTCGCTGATCTTAGGGCAGGAAAACACGGCGACGCAGATGCTGGCTTACGGAAAATACATGCTCAACAACGACGCCGTTCTCGATTTCGACAAGCGCGTCGCCGGCATCGACGCGATCACCGCGGAAGACTGCGAGAGGGTGCTTTCGCTCCATTTTGCGGGCGAACACGTCGCCTCCGCGCTCGTCGGCAAGGTCGAAAAACCGCTTTCCTTGGGCTGACCGGTTTTGGCGGCCTGTCCTTCCGTTGGTTCGACTGCCCGTTCATTTTCCCTTAAAATACAAAAGATAATGCTGGTTTCAGAGTATTATGTCAAACATAATTCATGGATTTGACCCGTTTTTCACCCCGGACAGCGAATTGCTGATCCTCGGCAGTTTTCCCTCGGTCAAAAGCCGGCAGGTGCAGTTTTATTACGGCAACCGGCAGAACCGCTTCTGGAAGATGCTGTTCGGTTTTTTCGGCGAAGAAGTGCGGGAAGGGACGGAAGAGAAAAAAGAGTTTCTTGCCGGGCGGCACGTCGCGCTGTGGGATATCGTCGCCGCGTGCGAGATCGACGGCTCGTCCGACGCGACCATCCGCCGCTGGCAGACGGCCGATCTTGCGCGGGTGCTTTCCGTCGCGCCGGTGCGCCGCATCCTGCTCAACGGCAGGGCGGCGTACGATCTTTTCTGCGAGCGCTACGCGGGGCTGGGCGTGCCCTATGCGCGGATGCCCTCGACCAGCCCGGCCAACCCGCGCTACGACGAGCGCGCCTGGCACGCGGCGCTTGCCGAGGTGTTCCCGCGCGTCCGCTGAGCGGCCGCCGCCGCAAAGAGCCGGGGGCGCCCTGCTGCTTGCGGGGCCGTTTTTTTGCCCGGAGCGTTGCCGGCAGGCCGGGTAAAACACTTGCAAAAATTCATATCGTACAGGGGTGCTTTTATGCGTACATACGGAGAGATCCTCGCCGACCTTTCGGCGATGGCGGACGAAAAATACAGGGCGTTCAACGAGCGCATCGTCAACATTCCCGCGGGTTCGAGCATCGGCGTGCGCACGCCGATGCTGCGCGATTACGGCAAGCGCCTGGTGCGCGGCGAGGGGTTCGATCTCGACGCGCTGCTCGCCTGTCCCGACGCGGTCTTTGAGATCCGCCTGCTCAAGGGGTTCGCGATCGGCGCCGCCAGGTTGCCCTTCGCGCAGAAGGCGGAATACATCGACCGCTTCGTGCCCGTCATCGACGGTTGGGCCGTGTGCGATCTGTTCTGTTCCTCTCTCAAAGAAGTCAAAAAGCACCGCGCCGAATTCCTGCCGCGGATCGAAAAATACGTCGGGCAGGGCACCGAATTTTCGCAGCGCTTCGGCTACGTGATGCTGCTCGGCTGTTACATGGAGCGCGAGTACCTACCCGCCGTTTTCGAACTGCTGAAAGGGGCGGATACGCAGTATTACTACACGCATATGGGCGCCGCCTGGCTGATCGCCGAAGTGCTCGTCAAATTTTACGACGAGGGGATCGCCTATCTGCGCGCCTGCCCGCTGGACGCCAGGACGGTCAACAAAGCCATCCGGAAGGCGCGGGAAAGCTACCGCCTTACGCCGCAGCAGAAAGAATCTCTGCGCGCGCTGCGCCGCTGAAGGGCCGCCGCCGCGGCGGCGGTTTTTCCGCCGTAAAAATTTTTTCCGAAATTTTGTAAAAACGGATGAAAAAGCCGAAAAAGTATGGTACAATAGTGCCAACGGCCGCGGCGGGATGCGCGCGGCCGACACCCAAACGGAGAATGTGAATGGACATTTTGAAGAAGCTGACGGAAGAGTTTCCGTCCATCCGCGAAGACAGGGCGCAGAACATCATCCGCCTTATCGACGAGGGCAACACCATCCCGTTCATCGCCCGTTACAGAAAGGAGATGACGGGCAGCTGCGACGACCAGGTGCTGCGCGAGTTCAACGACAGGCTTACCTATCTTCGCAACCTTGAAAAGCGCAAAGAAGAGGTGGCCCGCGCCATCGAAGAACAGGGGAAAATGACCGATGAGATCGCCGCGGCGCTTTCAGCCGCCGCCACGCTCACCGAAGTGGAAGACATCTACCGCCCGTACAAGCAGAAGAAAAAGACGCGCGCCAGCGTCGCCGTCGAGCGGGGGCTGCAGCCTCTGGCGGACTTGATCCTGGCGCAGGATCCCGCGGCCAACGTGGACGCCGAAGCGGAAAAATATGTCGACGAAGAGAAGGGCGTACCCACCGCGGCGGACGCGATCGCCGGCGCGAAAGACATCATCGCCGAGATCGTCTCCGACGACGCGGGCGTGCGCAAAAAACTGCGCAACCTGTTCATGAAGAACGGCGAAGTCGTCACGCGCCTGGTCAACGCCGAACAGGAGGGCGCCAAGACGTACGAGATGTACGCCGAATTTTCGGAAAACGTCGCCGAGATCAAGAGCCACCGCGTCCTCGCCGTCAACCGCGGCGAAAAGGAAGGGTTCCTCAAAGTCAAAGTGCAGTTCGACGATACGATCGCCAAGCGCATCGCGGGCGCCTCGTATGTCAAGGGCAGCGGCAGAGCCTCGGAACTGGTCCGGGAGGCGGTCGACGACGGCTATGACCGCCTGATCTTCCCCTCCATCGAGCGCGAGATCCGCACGGCGCTGACCGAAAGCGCCAGCGAACAGGCCATCAAGATGTTCGAAGTCAACCTCAAACCGCTGCTCATGCAGCCGCCCGTCAAAGACAAGGTCACCCTCGGGCTGGATCCCGCGTACAGGACGGGCTGCAAGATCGCCGTCGTCGACGGCACAGGCAAGGTGCTGGACAAGACGGTCGTCTATCCCACGCCCGGCCCCAAAAAGGACATCCCCGCCGCCAAGGCCAAGCTCAAAGAGCTCATCGAAAAATACGGCGTGCAGGTCATCTCCATCGGCAACGGCACCGCCTCGAAGGAGAGCGAGATCTTCGTCGCCGAACTCATCAAGGAGATCAAGGCGGAAACCGGCCGGGACGTCTCGTACATCGTCGTGTCCGAGGCGGGCGCCTCGGTGTACTCGGCAAGTCCGCTCGGCGCCGAAGAATTCCCCGATTACGACGTGGCCGAGCGCAGCGCCGTCTCCATCGCGCGCCGCCTGCAGGATCCTCTCGCCGAGCTGATCAAAATTGACCCCAAGTCCATCGGCGTGGGGCAGTACCAGCACGACATGGACAAAAAGCGGCTGGACGGCGTGCTTTCGGGCGTGCTCGAAGACTGCGTGAACAGCGTCGGCGTCGACCTGAACACGGCGAGCGTATCCCTTCTGAAATACGTCGCGGGCCTGAACGCGGGCATCGCCAAAAACATCGTCACCTACCGCGAAGAGCACGGAAAGTTCTATTCGCGCAAGGAGATCCTCAAAGTTCCCAAACTCGGCGAAAAGGCGTTTACCCAGTGCGCGGGCTTTCTGCGCATCCCCGAGGCGGAAAACATCCTCGACAACACGGCCGTTCACCCCGAATCGTATGCCGCGGCCGAAAAACTGCTGGCGTTGTTCGGCTACACCGCCGAAGACGTGAAGGAACGCCGGATCGCCGATCTTCCCGCCAAAGTGCGCGCCTACGGCGAGGCGAAGGCCGCCGAAGAGGCGGGGCTGGACGTCCCCACCCTCAAAGACATCGTCGCCGAGCTCGTCAAGCCGGGGCGCGACATCCGCGATTCGCTCCCGCAGCCCGTCCTGCGCAGCGACATCATGGACATCAACGACCTCGTTCCGGGCATGGAGCTTTCGGGCACGGTGCGCAACGTCGTCGATTTCGGCGCGTTTGTCGACATCGGCGTGCACCAGGACGGCCTCGTGCACCTTTCCGAGATCACCGACCGTTACATCCGCCACCCCTCCGACGTGCTGAAAGTCGGCCAACAGGTCACCGTGTGGGTCAAAGACGTCGACGTGAAAAAGCATCGCATCGGCCTCACGATGAAAAAGCCGCGGGCAAAAGCGCAATAATGGGTTGACAACCGCAACCATTTTTAGTAAAATAATTTCATAACGCAGGAGGATGTACAGGTATGTTTGAGAAAGTGCGCGATATGCTTGCCAGGCAGCTCAACCTTTCGCCCGATAAGATCACGGCAGAGAGCGACGTAGTCAAAGATCTCGGCGCCGATTCGCTCGACGTCGTCGAGCTTCTCATTTCGCTCGAGGACGATTGCGGTATTTCCATCCCCGAAGACGACATCGTCAACGTCAAGACGGTGCAGGACATCGTGGACATGATCGAAAAACTCAACCAGTGAGTTGCCGCGCCCCGGACGTCGTTCGGGGCGCGTTTTCCGCCGCGGGCGGGGAGGTGTGCGCGTGTATACTTTTTCCTGGAACAATACGCCCTTCGGCCGCGTGCTGCTGGCGAGCGACGGAACGGCCCTGACGGGGTTCTGGTTCGAGGGTCAGAAATATTTCGGCGCGGGTCTCCCGCCCGAGAGGGAAGAGGGCGCCCATCCCGTGTTCACGCTTGCGCGGCAGTGGCTGGAAAAATACGCCGCCGGCGAAAACCCGCCGCTGAACGTTCCGCTTGCGCCGCAGGGTCCGCCCTTCCGGCAAGCCGTCTGGCAGTATCTGCGGACCATCCCGTACGGCACGACGCAGACCTACGGCGAGGTCGCGGCGGCGCTGGCGCGCGAATGCGGCCGGTATGTATCGCCCCGGGCGGTGGGCGGCGCCGTCGCGCACAACCCGATCTCCGTTTTCATCCCGTGCCACCGCGTCGTCGGGGCGGGCGGCAAACTGACGGGGTACGCCGGCGGGCTCGACCGCAAACGTTTCCTCCTGCGACTGGAAGGGGCGCTCCGCTGAATCCTGCGGCCGAGCAAAAAAATACGAACAAAAGCCCCTCTTTTTTCATACACTGGTAGAAAAAAAGAGGGGTGATTTTTTATGTTTGGGCTGAGTGCGGATCTTCCTTATCCGTCGGAGGAGGGGATCGTCTGCGACGCGCAGACCGTGCGCCTTCTGGCGCCGGCCTATGCCGACCGCCGCGGAGAGTTGACGGCGATTTTGCAATATGTGTACCAGTCGATGGTGTTTTCGGGCCGCGGCGACGTGCGCCGCGCGCGCCTTCTGGCAGACGTCGCGGTTTCCGAAATGCACCACCTCGACCTGCTCGGCGGCGCGCTGTACCGTTCGGGCGCTCTGCCGGTGTTTACGTCGCGCCCTCCGCGCCTGTTCGGTTTTTACAACGCGTTTGCCGTGTCTTTTTCCGCTTCGCCGCAGCGGATGATCCTGGACGACATCGCCTCCGAAACAGAGGCGATCCGCGGTTACGAACAGATGCTTCCCCGCCTGCGAGACGAAGCCGTCGCCGCCATCGTCACGCGCATCCTCGCCGATGAAAAACTGCACCTGGAAACGTTCCGCACCGAACTCGAATCGCTGTGCCGGGAAGGCGGCTGCGGAAAAGAATGCCGCGGCGGCTGCGGCAGAGAATGCGGCGGGTCTGAAGACGAAAAGAAATAAAGAAAGAAGCGCATCCGGGAACCGGATGCGCCTCAGTGTTTTTTTCAGGTTTTTACGCGTTTTCTTTTTCCCAAGCGTGCGCCTTCACCTTGGAGAGGGACGTCAGCTTTTCGGTGGGGTAGGGAGAGGTCTCGCCGCCGAACGTGTACAGAAAATAGTTTCCGTTTTCCGCAACGTACAGGGTCTCTTCATAACCGGCGGGATCGCCGTATTCGCCGTGGGCAACTTTTTTTACGACGGCCATCGCATCGGTGTCGTAAACTACGCCTTTGACAGTCTTTTTCATGACAAAATGAACCTCCTTTTTAATTTTATCTCATCCGGTCGTATCTTTGCTTGACATATTTATTGTACAAGATTGCCGGAAAAAATGCAACCGGTGCGGACGTTCGCGCCGTATTTTCCGAAAAATGTTCTGTTTTACCCTTGTTTGCGCGATTTGCGCACGGCCCGCGGCGTTTTGGGCCGCGGGCAAGCCCGTCAAAGACATCCCCGCGGGGGAATCTGCCGAAACCCCTTGCAGGGGACGCCTCGGCAGGGCGTCGCTTCGCTCGCGCGAACAGCCGGCCGCGTTGCGGCCGCCCGTTTTCGCGCCGGTTGACAACCAAAAAAGAGAGAGACAGGATACTCCTGTCTCTCTCTTTTTTGGTAGCCCCACGGGGACTCGAACCCCGGTTTTCGCCGTGAGAGGGCGACGTCTTAACCGCTTGACCATGAGGCCGTAAATGTTATGAAATTTGAAAAGTGCAAACCCCACGGGGGAATCTGCCGAAACCCCTTGCAGGGGACCCCTCGGCAGGGCGTCGGCGGCAAGCGCCTCGCGCGAACCCCGGTTTTCGCCGTGAGAGGGCGACGTCTTAACCGCTTGACCATGAGGCCGTAAATGTTATGAAATTTGAAAAGTGCAAACCCCGCGGGGAATCTGCCGATACCCCTTACAGGGGACCCCTCGGCAGGGCGTCGGCGCAAAGCGCCTCGCGCGAACCCCGCCGCCGTGAGAGGGCGGGACTGAACCGCTTGACCATGAGGCCGTACGTTTCAAAAGCTTGGCTATTATACCATAAATCCCCGGGATTGGCAACTTTTTTTCGCCGCTTTTTTCAAAATTTTCCGCAGGAAAAGAAAAAGATCCGCCTGTGCCGCAGAACGAAAAAGTGTTAACCCGCTCTCGCAGGTGGGTGCGCCGCTTGCCGCCTCAGCCTTTCCGTTCATAAACAGACCTTACCTATCGGCACAGACAGTAGCGCTCCCGAAAAAATACTGTGGATTAAGATAATTCGAACTCCGAACACCGCAGACCTTGTCAAGTTGCGGTTGTATGGCGGCGCAAGGCGCGCCGCGTTTGTCCTGTACTTCTATTATACTCCGTTTGCGCCGGAATGCAACCTTTTCCGTGTAAAAATTTGCGGAAAATTCTGGGCGGCGCCGCCGGAAGGCCGCGCGGGCGGGCGGTCAGGCTTTGCGGGCCGCCTTGTCGAGGGCCTGCAGATACGCGTACATCCGGCTTTCCGAATTGAGCCCGTACCGCGCTTCCGTGCCGTCGAGCGCGGTCTGGCGGATGGATTCGGTCGTGAACTGCGCGGCGATGCGCACCGCTTCGTCCATATCCACCCCGCGGGCCAGGCACCCGACGAGCGCGCTCGCGTACACGTCTCCCGCGCCGTGGAAGGCGCCTTCGATCTTTTCCGTTGCAAAATGCGCGGCCGAACCGTCCGCCCGCGTATAGAACACGGCGCACATCGTCCTGCCGCCGCATTCGATGTCGCACCCGGTCACCGAAGGGAGGGGGCAGAACTGCCCGAGCTTTTCCAGCAGGGCGGGGTAGTCGCTCTCTTGTATGGAAGAATAATCGCAGCCGGTCAGAAAGCTTGCTTCGGTCAGGTTGGGGACGATCACATCCGCCTCGGCGCACAGCCCGCGCATTTCCCGTACGAACCGGTCGTCGAAGTGCGTATACAGCTTGCCGTTGTCGCCCATCACGGGGTCGACGATCATCAGCCCTCCCTCTTTCAGAAAATCGCGCTTGATCGATTTGACCATGTCGATCTGTTCGATGCTGCCCAGGTAGCCGCTGATGATGATGTCGTACTGCAGGCGCAGGCTCTTCCAGTGCGCGAGAATGGCGGGGATGTCTTCACTCAGGTCGCGGAAGGTGTAGCCGGCAAATCCGCCCGTATGGGTCGAGAGGATCGCCGTCGGCAGGATGTCGCAGGTCACGCCCGAAGCCGAAATGATGGGCAGGGCGACCGTTAAAGAGCATTTCCCGACGCAGGAAATATCGTTGATGGCAAGAACACGCATGGGGACTGTCTCCTTGGTTATGATTCGTTTGATTATAAATCGGCGCGCGGCGTTTGTCAAGCGAATGCGCCTCGGTGCGCCGTTTCTGCGGGGCGAACGCCTTCGGCCGGGGCTGTGCCGCCGCAGAAGGCGGCGGGGCGGAAAACAGCCGTTTCCTGCTATTTTTCGGCCGTTTTTTGTATAGCAATGCCGCTCCCGGGATGATACAATCGGATTGCCGTCAGAGAAAAATCTGCGCGCCGCGATTGACAGAAGCGGTTTTTCGTGATAGAATTGTGACAGATTACATACAAAGGCGGACGCCTTGGGGGGAGAGAATGATGAATTGCCGGAAATGCGGCGCGGCGTTGGTGGACGACGCGAAGTTTTGCCCGCGCTGCGGCGTGCGCGTGGACGGGAAGACGGAGTGCCCGCGCTGCGGCCGCGAGATCGCCGATGACTCCGTTTTTTGCACCTACTGCGGCGTCCGTCTGGACGGGAAAACGGTGTGCGCAAAGTGCGGCGAAGCGTTCGAAGGCGCCTTTTGCCCGAAGTGCGGAACGGCCGCGCGCCCCGCGCCGCAGAGCGCGCCGGCCGAGGCGCGCGTGACGGCCGCGGCCGGCGGCCCGGCAGACTCGTCCGGGCGCGTGCTGACCGTCGTCCGCCGGAGCGTCCTGTACGGCGCGCTGTGCGTGCTGCTCGTGTGTTCCTTTTTTATCGGCTTTGTGCTGACGGCTGCGGGCGTTTCCCAAAGTTCGGGCAGCACCTCGTTTTACTTTCTGATCACGCAGTTTTCCGAGATCAAAGACGCTTTGGCTGCCTTGACGGATTCCGAAGTGTCTTATGAAGTGTCTTATTATGTGGAGTTCGAGGCGTCGCTGTATCTGACGGCCGCGATGATGGCGGCCTGCGTGGCGGCGACCATGGCCGTCTGCATCGGCTACTTCATCGCGGGCACCGTGCGATTTGTTTCCGCCATGAAGGGCCGGCGCGATGTCGCCATGAGCCGGTTCGTGCTGGTCCCCGCCGTTCTCTCCCTGGTCTTTCTCGTCTTCATGAAGAGCTTTTTTGGGGTGCAGGGCGCCCCTTCGGGCGTGAAGGTCGAGATCGGGCTCGGTGCGGGGCCGATCGTGAACATCGTGCTCGTATCCGTGGCGCTGGCCGCGGCGGCGGTGCTTTACATCGTGCAGAACCGCCGCACCGTCGCAGGCGACATCCTCCGCTATGCGCTGTATGCGGGCGGGCTGGCGCTTTCGTTTGTATTGCTCCTTACGCTGGCGACACCGCTGCTCAGCGTCGGGGATCGGAGCTCGAAGATCGGCATGTCGGCGCCCTTGTGGACGACGGGCTTTTTGGCGGCCATCGGCATGGTCGACGGGGATTCCTATAATGTGATGTATGAAATTCTGCCCGATACCATCGTGGTTTTCGTGCTGTATGTGTTGCTGGCTGCGGCCGCGGCGGTCGTCATGGTCTTCTTCGCAAAGGGGATCGCCAACGGCGGCAAAAAGGGCGCTTACGGCGGTGCCGCGTGCCTGTTTGCGGCGCTTTCTTTGGCGCTGTCGGTCGCCTATCTCGTCATGGCGGCGGTGCTGTGCGGCCGGCCGTATTTGGCGGAAGACGCGGTCAAGATCGGCGCCTCTCCCGTCTGTGCCCTGGTATTTTCGTTGCTGACGCTGGCAATGTCCGTCGTCTGCATCTGCCTGCTGCGCAGAAAGTCGCCCTCGCCGGAAGAGGAAACGGGGCCGGCCGTCCTGCCTGCCGAGGCTCCCGCCGCGGAGAATTCGCAGGAGAACAACTGACGGCAAATTTGCCGAAAGCACGCCGCCGCGGGGAATCCCCGCGGCGAATATTTTTCGCGCTCCCGCTTTACATCGCGCGCGGTTTATGGTACAATAGCAGCGTTATGGAAAGACTGAACAACGGCGGTTATACGCTCATCAGCGGGGCGACGGGCGGCGTCGGCAGGGCGTTCGTCTTCGCGTGCGCGGGGAGGGGCAATCTGTTCCTGACGGCGCGCAGCGCCGAGCGCCTGGCAGCGCTCAAAGACGAGGTCCTGCGCGCGCATCCGGGCATCGAGGTCGACTGCTATCCCTGCCAGCTCACCGACGAGCGTTCGCGCGCGGAGCTGTACGCCTACATCGAGAGCAAGGGCTACACATTCGTGCGGCTGTGCAACGTCGCGGGCGTGGATATCCAGAAGGCGTTTGAAAAATACACCGAAGAAAAGATCGTGTTCCAGTGCCGCGTCAACGTCGAGGCGACGCTCTCTCTGACGCGCTTTTTTCTGTCCCGCCGCGAAAAACAGGCCGAGATCGTCACGGTCGGCAGCATTTCGGGCGTGTATCCGATGCCGTACTTTGCGATCTACAGCGCGACCAAGTGCGCGCTGGCGAGCTTCTTCTCTTCGCTCCGCCTCGAACTGAAGGGCGAGGGCGTCAAAGTCACCACCGTGCAGCCGGGCGGCATCCCGACCCGGCCGGACATCATCGAAGACATCAAGGGGCAGGGCCTCTGGGGCCGGCTTTCGGCCAAGCCCGCGTCCTTCGTGGCCGAGCGCAGCCTGCGCGCGGTCGCCAAAAATAAGCGCATTTACACGCCCGGGTTCTGGAACCGCGTCATCGCCACGGTGCCGCGCGTCGTTCCTCTGAGCTGGCGCATGCATTTCATCGCCGGGCGTTGGAAAAAGCTGGAAAAAGACGCGTTCTGACCGCCGCGGCGGTTCCTGTACGTGTCTGCGCGCGGGAAGTTTCGGAACGGAAAACGGAAGATAAAAAGGGGAAACGGATGAAAGGATACATCGCCGCGCTCGACCAGGGCACGACAAGCTCGCGCACCATCCTGTTCGACGAACGGGGTCGGAGAGCCGCGGCCGCACAGTTTGAATTTCCGCAGATCTATCCTCGCCCCGGCTGGGTCGAGCACGACTGCCGCGAGATCGTCTCGTCGCAGCTGCGCTCCTTCCGCGCCGCGCTCGAAAAGGCGGGCGCATCGGCGGCGGACGTCGCCGCGATCGGCGTCGCCAACCAGCGCGAAACGGTCGTGGTGTGGGACCGCTTCACGGGCAAGCCCGTCTACAACGCCGTCGTATGGCAGTGCCGCCGCACCGCCGAATTCTGCGCGAGCATCAAAGAGCGCTGGGGCGCCCGCATTTACGAAAAGACGGGCCTCAACGTCGACGCCTATTTTTCGGCGTCCAAACTCAAATGGATCCTCGACAACGTGCCCTATGTCCGCGGCCGCGCCGAGGCGGGAGAGGTGCTCTTCGGCACCGTCGATACCTACCTGATCTGGTGCCTGACGGGCGGCAGGGTCCACGCCACCGACTATACCAACGCCTCGCGCACCATGCTGTTCGACATCCATCGGCTGTGCTGGGACGAAGAGCTGTGCGATCTGTTCGGCGTCCCGCGCCGCATGCTCCCGCGCGTGCTCCCGTCGGGCGCCGATTACGGCCTGACCGACCCGAAGGTCGTGGGCGCCGCCATCCCCGTCCGCGCCGCGGTGGGCGACCAGCAGGGCGCCCTGTTCGGGCACCTGTGCCTGGGCGCGGGGGAGGGGAAGAACACTTACGGCACAGGCTGTTTTCTCCTGATGAACACCGGCCGCCGTGCGGTCCGCTCGCGCAACGGGCTGATCACCACGCTGACGGCCTCGCTCGGCCGGCCCGATTACGCGCTGGAAGGCAGCGTGTTCGTCGCCGGCGCCGTCGTGCAGTGGCTGCGCGACGGTCTGGGCATCGTGTCGTCCGCGGCGGAAACGGAAGCGCTGGCCCGCTCGGTGCCCGATACGGGCGGCGTGTCCTTCGTGCCCGCCTTCGTGGGGCTCGGCGCGCCGCACTGGGATCCCGACTGCCGCGGCATGCTCTGCGGCGTCACGCGCGGCACGACGCGCGCGCACATCGTGCGCGCCGCGCTCGAATCGGTGGCTCTGCAGGTCTTCGACGTCGTGCACGCCATGGAACAGGATCTGCGCGTCGGCATCTCCCGCCTCTGTGCGGACGGCGGCGCGAGCGCCAACGGCTTTCTGATGCAGTTTCAGGCGGATATTTTGGGCGCGGAAGTGTTCCGCCCCGCCGAGGCGGAGGCGACCGCCCGCGGCGCGGCCTACCTGGCAGGCCTCGCGTGCGGCTTTTACGGCGGCGTGGACGAGCTGCGCGCCTTCGCGGAAGAGGGAGACAGCTTTCTTCCGCAGATGAGCGACGCGCGCCGGGCCGAAACGCTGCTCGCGTGGGAGAGGGCGCTCGCCCGGGCGCGCTGGCAGCCGGAGGGCTGAACGTTTCTTTGCGGGTGCGGCCCGCATGGGTCGGAACTGTGCGTTCGGCAGGAGTTGAGCGCTGTATGGATTGGATTTTCCGCGCCCCGCGGGGCGGCAAAGGATAAAAATACCGAAAGGAGCAGATTATGAGCAGGGCAGACGAACTGTTTATCGCCAATTGCCGGGACATCCTTGAAAACGGGACCTGGGATACCGACCGCGAGGTGCGCCCGCGCTGGGCGGACGGCACGCCCGCGCACACCATCAAAAAATTCGGGCAGGTCACCCGTTACGACCTGCGCGAAGAGTTCCCCATTCTCACCATCCGCCGCACCTACCTCAAATCGGCCATCGACGAGATCCTGTGGATCTGGCAGAAAAAGAGCAACAACATCCGCGACCTATCTTCCCACATCTGGGACAGCTGGGCGGACGAAAGCGGCTCCATCGGCAAGGCGTACGGCTACCAGCTCGGCATCAAATACAAATTTGCGGAAGGGGAGTTCGACCAGGTCGACAAGGTGCTGTACGATCTGAAAAACAACCCCGCCAGCCGCCGCATCATCGCCCACATGTACAACGTGGCCGACCTCAAAGACATGCACCTGTACCCCTGCGCCTATTCGATGACCTTCAACGTGACGGGCAACACCCTCAACGGCATCCTCAACCAGCGCAGCCAGGACATGCTGGCGGCCAGCAACTGGAACGTCGTGCAGTACAGCGTCCTCCTGATGATGTTCGCGCGCGCCTGCGGGCTGGAAGCGGGGGAGCTGGTGCACGTCGTCGCCGACGCGCACATCTACGACCGCCACGTGCCCATCGTCGAAAAACTGCTGCAAAATCCGCAGTACCCGGCGCCCAGACTGCTCGTCGACGAGCGCGTCAAAGACTTCTATTCCTTTACCAAAGACAGCTTCACGCTGGAAGGGTATCGGTACTGCGAATTCACGGATAAGATCCCTGTGGCCGTCTGAATCGGCGTTTTCAGAGTAGTATGTCACGCATAATTGCGTAAAAAGGAGGATTTATGCGCGCGATCGTCGTTGTCGACAGGCATTGGGGCATCGGGAAGAAGAACGATCTTTTGTTCCGCCTCCCCGCCGACATGAAGCATTTCCGCGAGACCACGTCCGGCAAGGTCGTGGTGATGGGCAGTAATACGCTGCTCTCCTTCCCGGGCGGCAATCCCCTCAAAAACCGCACCAACATCGTGCTGTGGCCGGGCGGGGAAAAGCGCGGCGACTGCACGGTGGTCGGCTCTCTGCCGGAGCTGTTCGCGGCTGTCGCGGGGTACCCGGCAGACGACGTGTTCGTCGTGGGCGGGGCGATGCTGTACAAAACGCTCCTGCCGTATTGCTCGGGCGCGATCGTGACCAAGGCGGACGCCGACGGGCAGGCCGAAGTGTTCTTTGAAGACCTCGACGCGCTCCCGAACTGGTC
>CALVHP010000043.1 GCA_944328405.1 uncultured Clostridia bacterium | reverse complement strand
ACGACGTCGCGCGCGCGGCTACTCCGCGCAAGATCGCTTCTGTTCGTCGGCGCCACCGTTTTCCTCCAGGCCGGCCACGATCTCTTCAAATTTTTCGCCGCGCTCTTCATATCCCGCAAACGCGTCGAAACTGCTGCTCGCCGGGCTGAGCAGAACGCACTGACCGGGTTTTGCCGTCATCGAGGCGATGCGCACGGCGAGCGCGAAATCCGCGCACAGGGTGACGCGCGACTCGTTTTGCTGCACCGCGCTGTTGAGCAGTTTGAAGCGGTTTTCGCCGTACAGCACATACTGCACGACCCGGCTCCCGCGCAGCTTGCCGAACAGCGCGTCGTAATCATACCCCTTATCCTGCCCGCCGAGCAGAAGGACCGTTTCGGAAGGCATGCAGGCGACGGCGCGCAAGGTGGCGTCGACATTCGTCCCCTTGGAATCGTTGATGTACGTCACCCCGTTGACCTCGCGCACTTTTTCGATGCGGTGGCGGACGCCGCGCATATTGGCAAGCGCTTTGGCGGCCGAAGCGCTGTCCGCCCCCATCAGGCGCGCCGCGCAGATCGCCGCCAGCGCATTCATCACGTTGTGCCCGCCCTTGAGCGCAAGGTCGGAGGCGTCCATGATCTTTTCGTTTTCGAAGTACAGGCCGCCGTCGTACAGATACGCGCCGTCGACGCGTTCGCGCACCGAAAACCAGCGGACGGCGCAGCGCGCGTCCTTGGCGAGCGCCCGCACGTTCGGGTCGTCGTGGTTGAGAACGGCAAACTCGCTTTCGCGCATGTTCCGCAGGATCTTCGCCTTGAGAAATATGTAATTCTCCATCGTATAGTGGCGATTGAGATGGTCTTCCGTGATGTTGGTGATCACCGCAACGTGCGGGCGGATGCTCGAAAGCGTTTCCAGCTGAAAACTCGACACTTCCGTGACGGCGATGTCGTCGTAACCGAGCGAATCGGCGCAGGAGAGCAGCGGCAGCCCGATGTTCCCGCAGGCAAGGCTGCGCTGCCCGCCGGCGCGCAGGATCTCGTCGATCATCGTGACCGTCGTCGTCTTCCCGTTCGTGCCGGTCACGGCGACCAGCCCCGCGCGCAGGTACAGGCAGCCGAGTTCGGATTCTCCCAGAATGCGCTTTCCCCGCTTGCGGAAAGCCACGGGGAGCTCGTGGTCGATGGGGATCCCGGGGCTGAGCACGAGGATGTCGCACTCCTCCACAGCCGCCGCCAGCCCGCCCCGCCGGACGGGCCGCGCGCCGCGCGCCTCCATTTCCGCCATCGTCCGCGCCACGGCCTCGGCTTCCACATCGTCGTACATGCAGACGTCCGCGCCGCGCGCAAGCAGAAACTCACAGGCGGCGGCTCCGCTTTTGGACATGCCCGCCACCAGAAATTTTTGCGTTCTGAAATTCATGAACCCCTCCCTTCAAAGCGCGAAGTACACGCAGATCAGCCCCGCGGCCGCCGTGACCAGCGAATAGGCAAATACGATCTTGCTCTCCGAATACCCCATTTCCTGAAAATGGTGGTGCAGCGGCGCCATGCGGAAGATCCGCCGGCCGGTCTTTTTATAATATATTACCTGCAGGATCACGGATATTCCCGAACATACGAACAAAACGCCGATCACGGCGATATACAAGAGGTTTCCGCTCAGCGCCGCCACGGAAACGGCGAAACCGCCCAGCCCGAGCGAGCCCGTATCCCCCATGAACACGGAGGCGCGGTAGGTATTGAACAGAAGGTACCCGGCCAGAACGCCGCAGAGCACGAGCGACAGGCGGGAAAGGGGCGCCGCGCCGCCTGCCGCGAGCGCGATCAACGCCGCGAACGCCGCAAAATACCAGAACCCGACCGAGGCCGCCAGCCCGTCCAGCCCGTCCGTCAGGTTGACGCAGTTGACCGTCGCCACGAATACGAACGCGACGGCGGGGATGATCCAGAGCCCGAAGTCGACGGAAAGGTGTGAAAACGGGATGTTCACATGCGTGCGTTCGGATACGTAGCAGTATACGCCGGCGATCAGGGCAAGGACGATCTGGAAAACGATCTTCTGGTACGAACGCAGCCCCAGGTTGCGGCGGTAACGCAGTTTCAGAAAATCGTCCAGAAACCCGACGGCGGCGCTCGCCAAACCGAAGGAGACCGCCACGACGACATGCCTGTCCGCATACAGCCCGAAAAAAAAGGCGCAGAGCGCCGCCGCCAGCAGAAAGGCGACCCCGCCCATGGTCGGCGTGCCGCTCTTCTGCTCATGTTCTTTGACGTACCCGAGGATGGGTTGTCCCGCCTTGACGCGCCGCAGCAGCGGGATGGCGGCCGCGCAGAGCACCGCCGACAGAACCGCCGCCGCGAGCACGATCAGGATATCATTTTTCATCTCTCCGTTCGTTCTCCGTCAGTTTGGCCGCGAGGATGCCGCGCACGGCCGTAATGTCGTTGTAGATATGTTTGACGCCCATGATCTCCTGGTAATTCTCCCCGCCCTTGCCGGCGATGAGCAGAACGTCCCCCTCGCGCAGCTGGTCGACGGCGTATTCGATCGCGCTCTCGCGGTCGACGACGATGACGTAGCGGTCGGACACGCGCCGCACGCCCGCTTCGATCTGCACGACGATGTCGAACGGATCCTCGTAGCGCGGATTGTCGGAGGTAAGCACGGTAAAATCGGCGCAGCGGGCCGAAATCTCCCCCATCAGCGGCCGTTTCGCCGCGTCGCGGTTCCCGCCGCAGCCGAACACGCAGATCAGCCGCCCCGCGCAGTGCCGTTTGAGCGCCGTCAGCGACTTTTCCAATCCGTCGGGAGTATGCGCAAAATCGACGAAGATATCCGCCCCGCGGTAACGCGCGACATATTCCAGGCGACCGCGCACGCGTTTCAGCCCGGAAAGCCCCGCCGCGATGATCGGCACCGAAACGCCGAGCAGTTTGGCGCAGGCCGCCGCGGCCATCGAATTATACACATTGTGCAGGCCGGTCATCCGCAGATGGATGTCGTACAATTCGTCGAACAGATTGATGACGTACGAGCACCCGTCGAAATTTTCGCGGATGTCCACCGCAAATACGTCCGCCGGGTTTTCCAGCCCGTAGCTGTACGCCCCTTCGCAGTTCTTTTCGATTTTCCGCCCCTCCGGGTCGTCGGAGTTGAGGACCGCAAAGCGGCACCGCCCCGGTTCGAACAGCTTTTCCTTCGCCGCGGCGTACGCTTCCATGGTTTTGAAAAAGTCGAGATGATCTTCCGTGAGGTTGGTGAAAATGCCGGCCTCAAACGCGATGCCGTCCGTCTTGCCGAAATACAGCGCGTGGGCGGAAACCTCCATCACCGCATATTCGACGCCCGATTCCACCATGTCGGCAAACACCTTGTACAGGAAGGTCGGGTCGGGCGTCGTCAGTTCGGGCGAGATCTCCTTATTGGCGTAGTAAATGCCGAGCGTTCCGATGTTTCCGCACGTTTTGCCCGCCGCGGACAGGATCGACGTGAGCATGTGCGCCGTCGTCGTCTTGCCGTTCGTGCCCGTGATCCCGATGATCTTCAGTTTCCGTTCCGGATGGCCGTAAAAAGCCGCCGACAGTTCGGTCGCCGCGCGGCGGCCGTCTTCCACGATCAGCTGCGGAACGGGAAGATCGAGCTCCCGTTCGACCACGAGCGCGACCGCGCCCGCCTCCACAGCCTCTCCGGCAAAGTCGTGCCCGTCGTGTTCCCCTCCCGCAAAACAGACGAAGAGATCGCCCTGCAGGATGTGCTTGCTGTCCACCGCGATGCCCGCGATATCCGCGTCACGGAAGCGGCGCGACTTTCTGCATTGGATTTGCCCACTCAATTCGGATAGGTACAAGATAGCTCTCCTTTATTCGACGGGATCGATGCCTTTGGCGTCGATGATCCCCTGAAATATCTGTTTTGCCGCCGGCGCCGCGACCACGCTTCCGTAATAAGCCCCTTCCGGCTCATCGACGATGACGAGCACGAGATACTGCGGATCGTTCGCGGGGAAAAAACCGAGAAAGGAAGAGACATATTTCCCCTGCGCGATGGATCCGTTTTCAAACTTCTGCGCCGTGCCCGTCTTGCCGGCGACGCGGTACCCCTCGATGTATGCGCGGCTGCCGCTTCCGTCGCGGACCACGCCTTCGAGCAGGGAACACAAAATGGCGGACGCCTCTTCGCTGACCGTCCTGTTTTTCAGAACGGACGAGATCGAAACGGAGACGGAGCCGTCCGGCGCGTAGATCTCTTTGACCAGCCGGGGCGTATAATAATAGCCGCCGTTGACGGCCGAGGCGGCCGCGCAGGCAAGCTGCAGCGCCGTCACGGCGACCGTCTGCCCGAACCCGATGCGCGCCAGGTCGCAGGCGCGCACCGCCGTTTCCGGCACGAGCATCCCCTGCGCTTCCCCCGAAAAGTCGATGCCGGTCGTCTCGCCGAAATGGAACAGATTCAGGTATTCATAAAAAGTCTCCGTTCCGAGAGAAAGCGCAATATCGGTAAAACAGGGGTTGCAGCTGTTGTTGAGCGCCTCCGCCAGCGTCTGATGAGAATGTTTTCCGTTCGCATGGTCGCTCCAGCAGCGGATGGTCGTTCCGTCCACCGTCCGCGTGCGGCTGCTGTTGAAGATATACTGCATCGAAAAGGCGTTGGAGTTGCCCTGCAGATGTTCTTCGATGTTCGCGGTCGCCGTCACGATCTTGAAAGTCGAGCCCGGCTCATAGATATCGGAAATCAGATTGTTCCGCGACAGACGGTTCAGCTGTTCCGGATCGTCCCGCGGGATATCGTTGAGATCGTACGAGGGGCTTTCCGCCATCGCCAGCACGTCGAACGTGTCCGGGTCGAGTACGATGCACTGCGCCGTTTCGGGCGAATACTGCGCATACACTTCTTCCATCGCCGCCTCGGCGATCTCCTGCACGGACGCGTCGATCGTGAGCCGGATGTTCAGCCCGTCGGTCGCCGGATAGTAATACGCTTCCCCTTCGATCTCCGCCCCGACCAGGTCGGCCGGGTAGGCGATCTCTCCGTCCGCGCCCGCAAGGTAGGACTCGTAGTATTTTTCCAGCCCCGTCAGCCCGGTGTTGTCGGACGAGGTAAACCCGAGCACCCGCGAAAGCATGCTGCCGTACGGATACAGGCGCGTATTGTCGCGCGCGTAGTACACGCCCGGAAGATCGTACTGCTCCAGGCGCTCGACCAGCTGCTTTTCAACGCGCCGCGCGATCGTCAGTTCGGAAACGCGCGATCCCGTCAGAGCCGAATACAGCTCGGCTTCATCCAGCGAAAAGATCGACGCCAGCGTCGCCGCGGCCGCGTTTTTGTCCTCCACGGCGTTGGGTCGGGCAAAAACGGTATACGAGGACCGGTTCCCCGCCAGCACGACCCCGTTGGCGTCGACGATCTCTCCGCGCGCGGCCACGACCGGGATCTCGCGCGTCCATTGCCCGATGGCGCGGGCGCGGAGTTTTTCGCCCTGCACCACCTGCACATAAAAAAAACGCGCGAAAACGAGCAAAAAAAGAAAGGCCGTCGCCAAAATCACGGCGAATAGCCTCTTTCGTAAAACGGTGGATGAACATCCCTGCTGCGGCTTAGCGATGCGTCTGTACCTCCGGAGCGATAAAAAAACCGACCGCGGCGGCATCGCCCCGCAAGGTCGGTCTTCTTCGGTAAATCGTTTTTGTTCCGGCTTTGTTCTGCCTGCGCGACTCAGTTCCCGCGCGGCGCCATGTTCAGTTCTTCGGCGGCGCGCTCCAGAATGGTCTCGGGATCGGTGAGATAGTCGATCTCCCCCTGCAATTCCTGTGCCTGCGCGACGATCGTGCTCAGCTCGGCTTCGCGCGCGGCGATCTCAGAATCCGCCCGGCGGAGCGCGCTCGTATTGACAATGATGAGCGCCAGAATAATGACGACGGCCACCGCATAGACGACCATCAGCATCTTGCCGCGCGCCGTCATCGTCGATTTTTTCCGTTCTTCGGTCACTTCGCGGCGCTCTTCGCGGAACAGCCCGTCACGGTATTGGATCGTGGTCTGCGTAGGCATCAGATCCGCCTCGGCATCTTCCGCCGCATACGTGGGCTGCCCGAAATATTCCTGCTGCGGCTGCTCCGTGTACGGCTCGGCATACTGCTCGGGCTGAACGGCGGGTTCCGCATACGGTGCCTGCGCGAAGGCCTCCGCCGGCGCTTCGGCAAACGGAGACGCGGCGCGGCGGGCTTCGAAAGTTTCTGCGTAGCGTTCGGGATAAAGCGTCGCCTGCGCGCGTTCCGCGGGAGTTTCAAACGCGGCCGCGTCGCCCGCGGGAGCGTCCTCCATAAAATCCTCGGCACGCTTATAATCAGGGTTCATCAACCTCTGATAATTGGACGAAATGCGGGAGTTGAACTGAAGAGCGCGCTGCTCTTCAGACATTTCCTCTTCCTGTACGCCCCCCTGCAGTTTCCCGTACGCTTTCAGCTCCGGCGAATTTTCACGCGTTCTTTCCAAAAGCCCTGTTGCCATCGTGAAGTTCTCCTTATCTATATTCCGTAACCCTTTCCGCTATTCGCAGTTTGGCGCTTGCCGAGCGGGAATTTATCTCTCTTTCCGCTTCTCCTGCTACGATCGGCTTGTGGGTAATGATCTTCAGTTCCTGTTTTCTTCCGCAGACGCAGACCGGCAGGCTCTTGTCGCACACGCAGCCGCTGGCCAGATCGCGGAACACATTTTTTACGATCCTGTCTTCCAGAGAATGAAAGGTCAGGATGCAGATGCGGCCCCCCTCTTTCAGCCGCAGAGCCAGACCGCGCACGGCTTCTTCCAGCCCTTCGAGCTCGCCGTTGACTTCGATCCGGATGGCCTGAAAGACCTTCCGCGCCGGCGGGCCGCCGTAACGGAACTTGGCCGGGATACTGTCCGTAACGATCTCCGCGAGCCTTCCCGTCCGGACGATCGGATCTTTCGCCCGTTCCCGCACGATGCCGGCCGCGATCCTCTTTGCGAAACGTTCTTCGCCGTAGTCGCGGAAAATTCCGGCAAGCCGCTCTTCCGAATAACCGTTGACGACGTCTGCGGCGGTCAACGGCGCCCCTCTGTCCATCCGCATGTCCAGAGGCGCGTCCATGCGGTAACTGAAACCGCGTTCCGCCTCGTCCAGCTGAAAACTCGATACGCCGAAGTCCATCAGGACCCCGTCGAGCCTGTCCACCCCCTCCTCTTCGAGGACGGACGCGTAATCCTTGTAATTGGCGTGATGCAGGCGGTACCTGCCCGCAAATTCCGAAAGTTTCCGATCCGCCGCACGGAGCGCGTCTTCATCGAGGTCCGTGGCGATCAGCCGCCCGTCGGGGGCCGTTCGTTTCAGAATTTCATAGGAATGATTCCCGCCGCCCGCGGTGCCGTCGAAATACGTTCCTCCGGGCCGGAGATTCAATCCGCGCATGCACTCTTCCAGTAAGACCGGGATGTGCGAAAAGGCGATCATGCCTGCTTCCCGAAAGAGTTGAGTTTTGCGAATATCGCCGCCATATCCATCTTTTCGTTCTTGGCCGCGTACGCTTCCGCCGATTCAATGCGCAGGTGGGTCGCCGCACCCGTGATCACGATCTCCCGGTCGATCTTCGCATAGTTTTTCAGCATCTCGGGGATCACGATCCTGCCCTGCGGGTCTTCGGAAACATCAAACACGCGCGCCGTGAACGCCGAAATGGCCTGCTGCGCTTCTTCGTCAAAGAAAGAGGCCTGCCCGAACCCTGCCAGGATCTTGTCGTACTCTTCCTGCGGCAGGATGCAAAGGCAGCCGCCGGGCGCGAAGGTCAGTTTGTAATCCGACCCCAGATCCTTTTTGAATTTGGGCGGGATCCGCATTCTGTTTTTGTCGTCCAGCCGATAGGTGAACGTTCCGTTAAAAGAATACATCTCCCCTCTTCCTCGTTTAGCGTGCTTTCATTATATCACCACTTTTGACCACTGTCAACCACTGAAAGCCATTTTCTTCCGTTTTTTCAAAGTTTTTTAACCAAATTGCTGTTTTACGAACAAATGTTTGCATTATTTCAATCCAAAAAAGACCATTTCGTTCCTGATTTTGCCCGAACCTGCAAAAATGACGTCGATTTTTGCCCTTTTTGAGGCATTTTCCGAACGTATGTTTAATTTCTTTTGCAGATGATCGACCGTTTCCGCCACGCCGTCATACACGGGGCACGAATAGTAGCGCGCGATCGCCCGGCCGATAAGCGCATAATGCGTGCAGCCGAGCACGACGCCGTCGTAGCGCCCCGGCGGCAGGTGCTCTTCCAGCCGCAGCGCCGAAAGATCGGGCGCGGCCGCTTCGACCGCCTCCGCCAGCCGGGCCGGACAGAAACAGGCGATCTCCGCCCGCGTTTCGTTTTCGCGCAGAAGCGCCGCCACGCGCGCGCTTCTGAGGGTCGCGCGCGTGGCGAGCACGAGCACCTTCCCTCCCGCGGCGGCGGCCGGGCGGATCGCCGGCTCGATGCCGAAAATCGGAAAAGGATAGCGCCGGCGCAGACTTCCCGCACATTCCGCCGTGACCGTATTGCAAGCTATGACGGCGGCGGCGATCTCACGCCGCGCAATTTCCGCAAAGGCCCGATCCGCAAGGGCGCAGATCTCCCGGTCGCCGCGGTTTCCGTACGGCGCGTTCGCGTTGTCTCCGTAATAGAGATACTTCTCCCCGGGAAAGCGCCCGGAACACTCGGCCAGCAGAGCCAGCCCGCCCACGCCGCTGTCAAAAAAAGCGATCCTGCCCTGCACGGCATCTCCTCCCCGCCGCGCTCCGCGCTGCAGAAAATCTTATGAAATTTTAACCAAAGAAATTACAACTTCGCGCAAAAAACAGTTTACAAGCGTTTTTTTTTGTGTTAAAATAGCGTGGATATCAAAACGAATACAATCCCTGAAAGGAGAAGCATTGTGCCGAACATCAAATCCGCAAAAAAGCGCGTAGCTGTCACCGAGAAGAAGAATTCTCAGAATAAAATGATCAAATCCGCGGTCAAGACCGCGATCCGCAAATACAACGAAACGCTGGCTTCCGGCGACGTGGAAGCAGCCGAAAAGATGCTGCCCTCCGTGTCTTCCGCCATCGATTCCGCCGCGTCCAAAGGCATTCTGCACAAAAACAACGCCGCAAACAAGAAGTCTGCCCTCGCGAAAAGGCTGAACGCGGCGAAGGCCCGCGCGGCTGCCGAATAAGCAAAAGGCTGACCGATTCTGTTTCTGAACGACCCGCAAGCGGGTCGTTTTTTCTTTTCCGGCAATCCTACCCCCTGCTTTGCCCAAACATGCAAAGGCCGCCCGCCTCGGATCGCGGGCGGCCTTTTTGCGCCGTTTTCACCTCATTTCCCTAAAAAATAAAAAATTTTTATGCAATTGTCGAAAAAGTGCTTTCAAACGTTTGCATTTTCCGAAAAAACGGTTATAATATTTTTGGTTTACGATTATTAAACTTTAAGTTTATTATCACTGCGACAAAAAAAACGAAAGTTTGTTCGCGCGCAGACGACCGGAAACAAGGAAAAGGGAGGCACCATGCAACTCGGCACAAAAATCAGGGCTTTGCGCTTACAGCACAATCTGACCCAGGAAGAACTTGCCGACCGCTGCGAGCTGACCAAGGGGTATATTTCGCAGCTGGAAAACGACCTGACAAGCCCGTCCATCGCGACGCTGGAAGACATTCTCTCCGCGCTCGGAAGCAGCTTCAGCGAATTTTTCAAAGATGAAAGAAACGAGAAGATCGTGTTCACCGAAAGCGACTACATCGAAAAGGATTCGGAAGGACAGATCCGCAACTGGCTGGTCCCCAACGCGCAGAAAAACCTGATGGAGCCGCTCACCCTGGAGCTGGAACCGGGCGCCGAAACGGCGGACGACTTCCCGCACGAGGGCGAAGAATTCGGGTACGTACTGGAAGGAACGATCTCCCTGCGGCGGGGCGGAAAGACCTACGTCTGCCGCAAAGGCGACAGTTTTTACTTCACCGCAGACAAGACGCACAGCGTGCGCAACGAGGGAAAGGACAGAGCCGTACTGCTCTGGATCTCCTCCCCTCCCAATTTTTGAGCGTTCGGCCCCCGACCGCTCGCCCCCTCTCCCCGCAAACGAGGCGGACGCGCCGCGTAATATACCGACAGGAACAGAAAAAATGGCAGAATTGAAAAAAGAAGAAAAGATCATCGAGCTGGTCGGTGTGACCAAGGTGTTCGAAGAGACGACCGCCGCGGAAAACATCAACCTCTATGTCCGCAAGGGCGAGTTCATCACCCTGCTCGGCCCGAGCGGCTGCGGAAAGACGACGACGCTGCGCATGATCGCAGGGTTCGACATCCCCACGTCGGGCAAGATCCTGCTTTCGGGCAAAGACATCACCAACCTGCCGCCCAACAAGCGGCCGGTCAATACCGTGTTCCAGCGCTACGCCCTCTTTCCGCACTACAACATTTACGACAACGTGGCGTTCGGCCTGATGCTGAAAAAAGTTCCCGTCACCTACGTCAACGCCAAGGGCGAAAAATACACCAAGATGCAGAAGCTGACGCGCAAAGAGATCGACGAGAAGGTGAGAAACGCCCTTGCCGTCGTCGACCTGGAAGGGTTTGAAAAGCGCAGCGTCTCCACCCTTTCCGGCGGGCAGCAGCAGCGCGTCGCGATCGCGCGCGCCATCGTCAACGAGCCGGAGATCCTGCTCCTGGACGAGCCGCTCGGCGCGCTCGACCTGAAGATGCGCAAGGAGATGCAGATCGAGCTCAAAGAGATGCACCGCAAACTCGGCATCACCTTCATCTACGTCACGCACGACCAGGAAGAGGCCCTGACCATGAGCGACACCATCGTCGTCATGAAAGACGGCTGCATCCAGCAGATCGGCACCCCGACGGACATCTACAACGAGCCGGCCAACGCCTTCGTCGCCGACTTTATCGGCGACAGCAACATCCTCAACGGCACGATGGTGGACAAGCTGACGGTGCGCTTCTGCAACCGCAACTTCCGCTGCGTGGACGACTTCGAGCGCAACGAAAAGGTGGACGTCGTCGTGCGGCCGGAGGACATCGAGATGTGCCCGCCCGAGCAGGGCATGCTCGTCGGGCGGGTGGTGAGCGTCGTCTTTAAGGGCGTTCATTACGAGATCACGGCGATGGTCGGGCGGTCGGAGATGATCATCCAGAGCACGCAGAGCCGCACGGTGGGCGAGCTGATCGGCATGAACATCGCGCCCGACGCCATCCACATCATGAAGAAGGAGCTGACGAGCAACCGCTACGACGGGTACATCACCAAGAAGAACACGGTGGTGTTCGGCGACGGCGAGTTCGAGTGCGACGTGACCACCCTCTACCCCGGCTCGCACTTGGACGAGGACGGCTACCTGATCACCGCGCAGGGCGAAAAGATCGACCTGACCGACGCGGACGTGAGCGTCGAGGTCGGCCTGACGGACATCGAGATCAGCGACAACGCCGACGAGGGCGGCGCGCGCGGGCACATCGTTTCCCTCATCTACAAGGGCGACCACTACCAATACATCGTGCGCACGGAGGAGAACGAGGAGGACTTCGTTTTAGACACCGAGGACCTTTGGAACGAAAACGACTACGTGAGCGTCAAGATCCGCCCCGAAAACATCCACATGAAGCTCAAACAGGAGATCAAGTGACATGGTACGCGTGCATTTCAACCGCCGCCAGCTTTGCATCCCCTACGGGCTGTTCCTGGCGCTGTTCGTCGTCATCCCCATGCTGCTCATCCTCTTTTACGCATTTACCGAAGAAGTGGACGGCATCCTGACCTTTACCTTTTCTAACTTTTTGAACTTTTTTACGAGCACGGCGAAGCTGTCGACGCTGTTGATGAGCTTTACGGTGGCGATCATCTCCACCGCCATCTGCCTGGCGATCGCCTACCCCGTGGCGTACATCCTCGCGCGCAGCAAGCTGCGGCGGCGCAACGTGCTGCTGATGCTGTTCATCCTGCCCATGTGGATCAACTTCGTGCTGCGCATCACCGCGCTGCGCGAGCTGCTCGACCTGATCGGCCTGCTGGGCACGCAGAACTACCTGAACACCATCATCGGCATGGTGTACGACTTTTTGCCCTTCATGATCCTGCCCCTCTATACCACCCTCGAAAAGCTGGACGAGAGCTACCTCGAGGCGGCGGCGGACCTGGGCGCAAACCCCTTTACCGTGTTCACGAAGGTGACCTTTCCGCTCTCCATGCCCGGCGTCATTTCGGGCATCACGATGGTGTTCATGCCCTCTATGACAAACTACGTCGTATCGGACACGCTGAGCAACTTCAACATCACCATCCTCGGCAAGCTGATCGACCAATACTTTACGACGTACGACAATTGGCACATGGGCTCGATGATCTCCATCATCCTGCTCGTGATCATCTTTTTGACCATGCTCGCGACGGGCGGGTTCAAAGACGACGGCCGCGAGGCGAGGGGGGCAAACTTATGGTAAAAAGGATCGTATCCGTCGCCATCTGCGTCGCCGTGCTGCTCTTTATCTACGCGCCCATCCTGCTGCTCGTCGTGTACAGCTTTACAGACTCGAACGTGATCGGCAAGTGGGACGGCTTCTCCTTCGCGCTGTATGCAGACCTCTTCCGCGACGCGGAGATCATGCAGATCTTGTTCAACACCGTGTGGCTGGCGCTCGTCGCCGCGCTGCTCTCCACGGCGCTGGGCACGGCGGGGGCTGTCGGCATCTTTTACAGCAAGCGCAAGTTCGCAAAGCCGCTGCAGGCGGCCTCGCAGATCCCCGTCATCAACGCGGAGATCGTGACCGCCATCTCGCTGGCGCTGCTCTTTTCTGCACTCTTCCTCTACCGCACCTACTTTTCCCTCATCGTCGGGCACATGGTGCTGTGCACCCCCTTTGTGGTGCTGTCCGTCATGCCCAAGCTCAAGCAGATGGACCCCAACACCTACGAAGCGGCGCTCGATTTGGGCGCGAGCCCCTCGCAGGCGCTGTTCAAGGTGGTGGTGCCGCAGATCTTTTCGGGCATCCTTTCGGGATTCATGCTCTCCATCACCCTCTCGCTGGACGACTACATCGTGACGGCCTTCACCAAGCCGCCCATGTTCGACACCATCAGCACCTACGTCTACAACGCCGTCAAAAACGGAACGAACAACTCGACGCCCGCGCTGCGCGCGCTTTCGGCGCTCATCTTCATCGTCATGATCGCGGTGCTGCTCGTCATCAACCTGCGCGCGCGCAAGCCCGCGCAAAAGGAGGCGGCAAAATGAACGTGCGCAAACTGACCGCTGCATCCATCGCGCTGTGTATGCTCTTCCCCTCCCTGCTCGCCCTCGCCGGCTGTGCGCCCGAGGCGGAGGAAGTGCTGCGGGTATATAATTGGGAGGACTATATCAGCGCCCCCTCCGAAGGGGAGGACGAGGGCGACTACGTCGACCTGATCGCGAAGTTCGAGGAGGAGTACGAGGCGGAGACGGGCAAGGCCATCCGCGTCGAGTACTCGACCTTCGGCACCAACGAAAATATGTACAACGAGCTGAAGATCAACCCGGGCGCGTACGACCTCGTGTGCCCCTCCGACTATATGATCATGAAGATGATCTCGGAGGACATGGTCGAGCCCTTCTCCGACGAATTTTTGCGCGAGAGCAACTACGCGCGGTACGGCTCCCCCTACATCCGCGACCTGTTCGAAGCGAACGGCTGGGCGGAGTACGCCGTGCCCTATATGTGGGGCACGATGGGCTATGTGTACAACCCGGAGCTCAGCGACACCGTCGAAGAGGACCTGTCGAGCTGGGCGGGGCTGTGGGAACAGCGGTACGCCTCCGTCGCGACCATCAAAGACAGCGTGCGCGACTCGTACTTCCTCGGCGTGGCGTACGTCTACCGCGAGGAATTGATGGCTTTGAAGGAGCAGTACGGCACCCCTGCCCTCGGGGATGAAAACTTCGACGAATACAACGCGAAGGTGACCGAGATCATGAACCGCACGGACGAGGAGACCATCGAGAGGACCAAGGACGCGCTGCTCGAACTCAAAGAGCACCTGTACGGATTTGAAGTGGACAGCGGCAAGCAGGACATGGTCGTCGGGCGCATCAGCATCAACTTTGCATGGAGCGGCGACGCGGTGTACACGATGGACGACGCCGAGCCGTACACGGACGAGGACGGCGTCTACCACGAAGGCATCTACCTCAACTACATCGTGCCCGAAGAGTGTTCAAACATCTGGTTCGACGGCTGGGTGATGCCCAAGGGCGCGCAGAACACGGAGGCGGCGGAGGCGTTCGTCGACTTTCTCTCCCGCCCCGAAAACGCCGTCGCCAACATGAACTACATCGGCTATACCTCCTCCGTCGCGGGCGACGCGGTGTTTGAAGAGATGGTCGATTGGTACGCCGAGGGCGAGGCGGGCGATGTGGACGAAAACGGCGAACCGCTCGTGCCCTACGACCTCAACTACTTTTTTGAAGGCACGGGCGACGGCGCGTACGCGGACGGCGACTACGTGATCTACGTCTCCGCCGAGAGCGCCAAGCGGCAGATCAGCGCGCAGTACCCGACCGAGGAGGTCATCGCGCGCAGCGCCATCATGCAGCACTTTGACGACGCGACCAACGCCGCCGTCAACGAGATGTGGGAGGAGGTCAAGGGCCTGCCCATCCCGCTGTGGGCGTACATCGTCATCGCCGCCATCGCGGCGGCCGCGCTCGTCATCGGGCTGTCGTATATGTACAAGGGCAAGCGTGCCGAACCCAAGCCCAAAAAGGGGTACACGCGCGTATCGTAAGGCCCGCCCGACGGGGCGGCAAACTAAAAAAAGCGCCGCGCTGTGCGCGGGCGGGAGAAAGAACATGAAAGATTTAGTCATCATCGGGCAGGGCCCGGCGGGCATCTCTGCCGCGCTGTACGCGGTGCGCGGCGGCGCGCCCGTCGCCGTCGTCGCAAAGGACGGCGGTGCGCTCGCCAAGACCGAGCTCATCCAAAACTATTACGGCTTTGAAAACGGCATCTCGGGCAAAGAACTGCTCGCGCGCGGGGTGCGGCAGGCGGAAAATTTGGGCGTGCGCTTCGTGCGAGGCGAGCTGTTCGGCGTCGAATTTGGCGCGGACGGCTTCGAGGTCAAGACGTCGGAGGGCACGCTGCACGCGGGCGCGGTCGTCATCGCCTGCGGCACCGTGCGCAACGCGCCGGCCATCAAAAACCTCGCCGACTTCGAGGGGCGTGGCGTGAGCTACTGCGCCATCTGCGACGCATTCTTTTACCGTGGCAGAAAGGTGGGCGTCATCGGCAGCGGCGCGTACGCCGCCAGCGAGTACGCGGTGCTCAAAAACGTCGTCGAGGACGTGACCATCCTCACCAACGGCGAGGCGCCGCGGTTTGACCCCGCCCTCCCCTGCGACACACGCAAGATCGCGTCGCTGACGGGCAGCGAGCTGCTGCAGGGCGTGCTGTTTGAAGGCGGCGAGCGCGCCGAATACGACGGGCTGTTCGTCGCCTGCGGATCGGCGGGGGCTTTTGAGCTGTCCAAAAAGCTCGGGCTGGAGACGGACGGCAACAAGATCGCGACGGACGAAAAGCGGGCGACCAACATCCCCGGCATCTTCGCCGCCGGCGACTGCGTCAAAGGGATGCAGCAGATCGCAAAGGCGGTGTGCGACGGCATGATCGCGGGCACCGAGGCGCTCAAATTTTTGAAGGCAAATTCTTAAAAAGCGGCATGATAAAAGGCCCGCGGCGTTAAGAGCCGCGGGCCTCGTTTTTTGTGTTTTTGACCGTATTATGTCACGCATAGTACTATACAAAGCGGCAAAATTGCGGCTGAATCGCCCGAAAACGCGCTCAAAGCATCGCTTTTTGGGCGATGCGCTCCGCGCGGGCGACGTCCTCCTCTTCCGCCTCGCGCACGGCGGCGCAGGGGAAGGGGATGCCAAGCTCCGCGTATTTTTGCTCGCACAATTTGCGGAAGGGCAGAAAGCGGATGCGCTCTGCGGGAAAGAATCTGTGTACCAGCCGCG
>CALVHP010000042.1 GCA_944328405.1 uncultured Clostridia bacterium | reverse complement strand
GCAAGGGCGCTCTTTATGCCAAATGGGTTCCTGTGGCGGAAGAGGGGGAGCCTGTTGCAGAGGAGAAATCCGCCGCGCCCGCCGAAGTTTCCGCCGAATCTGCCGCGGTACTGACCGAAGAGGCCGTTCTCGCGTCGGAAACGCCGGTTGAAAGCGAGCCGGAACCGGCTGAGGAGATCCCTGCCGCAGAGCCGGCCGAAGAGGCCCCTGCCGAAAAATCGGCGGCGGAAGAGGCCCCTGCCGAAGAGCCTGCCGCGCAGCCCGGCCCCGTCGCGGCGGAAGAGGAGCCGGAAGAAGAGGACGAGACGGAAGCCTCCGAAGGCGACGAGATCGACAACGCGCTCGTGACGACGGTCACCGGCGCCAAGGTGTTCGTGCAGTACCGCCGCAGCTTTACGGCGCGCCTCATCCAGTCGGACGACGCGATGAAGGACTATTACAACCGCCTGCGCAGCGCGCTGCTCTCCTGCAAGGGCGTAAAAGAGCGCTCCAGCTGGAATTACGACAGTTACAACGTGGGAAGAAGGCAGTTCGCCAAAGTCAACGCCAACCGCAAGAGCCTCATTTTGTATCTGGCGCTCGACCCGGCCAAGGTGGACGAAAAATACCACTTCCGCGACGTTTCCGAAAAGCGCCGCTATGCGAACGTGCCCGTGCGCTACAAGATCACGGGCAGCCGCAGTTTTGCCTACGCGCTCGAACTGCTTTCCGAAGCCGCCGCCGCGTTCGGCCTGGCGGAAGCGCCCTTCGAAGAGACGCTCAGCATTCCCTACGAAGAGCGCGACGCACTCATCCGCCGCGGGCTGATCAAGGTCTACGCCAAAAAAGAGACGGGCGAAACGGTCACGGCCGAACAGCTCGAAACCATGCTCGAAGAGGGCGCCACCGTCGAAAGCCTCTCCGCGTACACCGTGACCGACCGCGTCTCCGTCGGGGAAGCCGAAACGCTGATCTCCGACGCGACCGCCAAAGAGCTGATCGCCCTGGCCGACGTCAAAGAGGCGCGCGTCGCGCCCGGCAAGCGCACTTACGTCAATCTCGACACCATTTCCGCGCATTACCGCGAGGGAGAAACGGTCGACCTGCAATCCCTCAAAGAGCGCGGCCTGATCGATAAAAAGGCGTCTGCCTGCAAGGTGCTTGCGCGCGGCTCGCTGGACAAATCGCTCACCGTCGAGGCGGCAGACTTCTCGCTCCCCGCCATCAAGATGATCGTGCTCACGGGCGGCCGGGTCGTCCGCCTGAAAAAAGGGGAATAGCCAAACAATCGCCCGCAGCAAAACAGAGCGCCGCCGTGCGGAACTTCCGCACGGCGGCGCTTTTCTCTGTTCGGGATCCGCCGGCTTGCTCTTTTCAGGATTCGCCGGCTTGAAATTGCAGATCGATGTCTCCCACGTCCGTCGTGGCGGTCAGTCGCCGCGCGCCGTTCCCGCCGGAGACGACGTTGGAAGAGCCGGTATCCGTGATGATGAACAGGGTGTACTCTCCGCGGCTTCCCGCCAGGGCGCCGCGCACCTCGATGTCGCCCGTGTCCGTGGTCAGGGTCAGTTCGTCGGCGTCCAGCACGCCGCCTTCCTCGACGCGGATGTCCCCGGTCTCCGTTTCGCAGGCAAACGCCGCGGCGCGCACCGCGCCCGCGAATACGGCGTCGCCGTTGTCCGTCGTCACGACGATGCGTTCTGTCTGCGCGTCCTCGACGCGAATGCTGCCGTTGTCTGAATCGCATTCGAGGGCCGCCGCCGAAACGCCGCGCGCCGTCACTTTGCCGTTGTCGGTTTTCAACGTCAGGGTCTCCACCGCGGAGACCGCGTCCGCGTTCACGCGGCCGTTGTCGCTGTGCAGTTCGATGGATGCGGCGCTCAGGTGTTCGGCCGAGACCGCGCCGTTGCGGCTGGTCAGTTCCGCCTGCTCCGCCGAAAGGGAGGCGGATGCCGCGACGCGCACGTCGCCGTTGCCGGAGGTCAGGCGGACGGTTTTCGCCGCCGTCGCCGCGCCTTCGTCCGCGCTTTCGAGGAGGATGTCGCCGTTGCCCGTCGAGATGTCCAGCGCGCACGCGGTCTGCGCGGGCAGTTCGACGGTGAACGCAGGCTGGTTCAGGTTCCATTGGAAGATCGTCCCGAAAAATTCTTCCGTTTCCCCTTCGGTCACGGTCAGAACGCCGCCTTCCAGCCGTACGGTCACGGGCGCGATGACCTCGCCGTCCGCGTCGACCCGTTCGGGGTAGGAGACCCGCACGCGCTGCGTGCCGGCGGAGTAGCGCACGATCACGTCCGCGTTGCCGTACCGCACGTTCAAGCTCTCCACGGCGGCGCCTTCGTCCGCCAGAAATTCGCGCTGTTCGTATCGCGCGGTGTTCAGCGCCGAAAAGTCCCAGCCGGCCGCGCTCATGCCGCCGACGAACACGGCGACCGCCGCGATAAGGAAAACGCACCCGGCGATGATCAGAAATCTTGTAACGCGCCCTTTACGCATGGTCGGCCTCCGTTTTGCGCCCGCGGAGCAGCCGGCCCGTTCCGGCAAACAGCTTTCCGCACGCGGCGAATGTTTTTTTGGTCAGGAAGAGGAACAGGGGGATGAACAGGCACCCGAGGCCGACAACGGCCAGCCCGATGCCCAGGTGCGCGACGAAGCCGCCGCTCGCGCCGTACAGGCACAACTGTACGACGAAATACGCGAAATCGGCGATCCCTGCGGCGATCATGACGAACCCGCTCAGAAACAGCGCTGCCGCTGCGGCGGCGAGCGTCAGCAAAACGAGCAGCGCGGGGAAGCCCAGCAGTGCGAACAGCACGATCGCGAGCAGCGGGTGCCGCCCTGTGCGTTTGGCGCGCTCTTTCCCGGTTTCGCCCGCCTCGCCGTCCGGGCGCGCTTCGGCCAAAAAGCGCGCGGCCGCTTCCTGCGGCGGCCCGAACTCGAGCAGGACGGCCCATTCGTCCGCGCCTGCGTCGCGCTTGTCGCAGTACAGCTCCTCATAATACGCGAGGGCGGCCTGCCGGTCGCTTCTGGGCAGGGAAGAGAGCCCCTTGCCCAGCTCGCGGAACCACTTTTCTTTCGCCTTGTCCTTTCTCTTCATAGTGTACCTCCGTCCGAGATCAATGCGTAGATCCTTTGAAATTCGCGCGCGTTTTCGATAAACTCCGCGATCTTCTGCCGCCCTTTGTCCGTCAGCCGATAGTATCGGCGGAGCCGCCCGTTGTATTCGCGGCTCTGCGCGGTCACCGCGCCGGAAGCCTCCAGCCTCTTCAGGATGGGGTAGAGCGTCGATTCCGAAATTTCGATGTACGGCGCCACGTCGGATAAAATTTTATACCCGTACGACTCGCCGCCGCGCAGCACGGACAGTACGCATACGTCGAGCAGCCCCTTTTTCAGTTGAGCGTCCATTGTTTCTGCACCGGCTCCATACTGTTTTATACGCTATACTATACAATGCATAGTATCGATTGTCAAGCATTTTTTTGGATTTTTTTGCGAATGACTGCATTTTGCTTGACATACTGTTCATACTGTATATAATGTATATATACAGTCAAAACAATTTGAGGGGCCCCATGAACGTCATCGTCAGCAACGCGAGCGATAAGCCCATCTATGAGCAGATCTACGCGCAGATCAAGGGCGCCATCCTGCGCGGCGAATGCGCGGAAGGGGAGGCGCTGCCTTCCATCCGCGCCCTCGCCAAAGAGCTGCGCATCAGCGTGATCACGACCAAACGCGCATTCGACGACCTGGAGCGCGACGGCTTCATCTGCACCGTGCCGGGCAAAGGAAGTTTCGTCGCCGCCAGAAACGGCGAATTCGTGCGCGAAGAACACCTCAGGCAGATCGAGCAGAAACTCGGCGAGGCGGCCGAACTGGCGCGCCAGGGCGGCATTGCGCCCGAAGAGCTGGAAGCGATGTTTGCCATGATCGTCAAAGGAGAGTAACATGGAAGATCTGATCCGCGTCGCGGGCCTTTGCAAACAGTTCCGCGATTTTTCCCTGCAAAACGTCGCGCTGCGAGTCCCGCGCGGCAGCGTCGTCGGGTTCATCGGCGAAAACGGCGCCGGCAAGAGCACGACGATCAAGTGCATTCTGGGGCTGGTCAATCCGGACGGCGGCGCGGTCGAGGTGTTCGGCAAGCCCGTTTCTGCCCTTACCAAGGCCGACCGCTGCGGCATCGGCGCCGTGCTCGGCGAAAGCTGCCTGCCCGCCAACCTCGACCTGAAGGACGTCGACTCGGTCATGAAGCGCGTCTTTTCCCGCTGGGACAGCGCCGCGTTTTTCGGGTATGCCGACCGCTTTTCACTTCCGCGCGGCAAAAAGATCCGTGAATTTTCGCGCGGCATGCAGCAAAAGACTTCGCTCGCCGTCGCGCTGTCGCACGGGGCGCGCCTGCTGGTGCTCGACGAGCCGACATCCGGTCTCGACCCGGTCGCGCGCGACGAGATCCTCGACCTGCTCTACGATTTCATGCAGGACGAGGGGCATTCCGTGCTCATCTCGTCGCACATCCTGTCCGACCTCGAAAAACTTTGCGACTACATCGCCTTCATCCATGGCGGCAGCATCGTATTTGAAGAAGAAAAGGACGCGCTGACCGAAAAGTACGGCGTGCTGCGCTGCACGGAGGGGGAGCTTTCGGCACTGGATCCCGCCGCCGTCGCGGCGGTCCGCCGGGGCGAATACGGCGTCGACGCGCTCGTGCTGCGCGGCCGCCTTCCGGCCGGGGTGTCGCCTGCGCGCGCGTCGGTCGAGGACATCATGCTCTATTTTTCCAGGGGAGAACATCTATGATCGGTACGTTTGTCAAAGATCTCAAAAACCTTTCGGGGCAGCTGCTCTATTACGCCATCATCATCGTCGTCTTTTTCGGGGTGGGGGCCGTTTCGGGCAACGTCTATTTCTATGCAGGGCTGTCCATCTTCTGCGGGGTCGTCGCGCCGCTGTCGGCCGTATCTTACGACGAAAAGGACAACTGGGACAAATTTGCCCTGGCTTCGGGCGTCACCCGCAGCGAACTGGCAGTCTCGCGCTATCTGCTGGGCCTGAGCGTGCTTCTGCCCGTTTGGGCGCTCTCGTTCCTCTTCTTTGCGATCCCGTCCTTCCGTACGGCCGAAAACCTGCTCGCCGTGTTCACCTTCGGCGGACTGGGGCTGATCGTGTTCGACTGCGTACTGCCGCTGATCTACCGGATCGGCGTGGAAAAATCGCGGGTCGTCTACATGATCGTCGTCGTGGCGGTCATGGCTCTGAGCGTAGGGGCGGCGTCGCTCGTCGAACTGGCCGGGGGTGACCCGGCGCGCGTCATCGCGGGGATCATCCTGGCGCTCGGCGTCCTCGGAGTGCCTGTTTCCGCGGCCGTTTCCTGCCGCATCTACCGCCGCAAAGATTTTTGAAAAGGAGTGCGGATGCACAAGCGGTCTGTCGGCGAGCCGCGCCGACGGATGCAAAGTAAGCCTGTAAACAGCGATTTCAGGTTATTTTCAATTTACTATGTCACGCATACTATGAAGAAACAGTGAAAAAAACCCGCCAAAGCGGGTTTTTTGTTTCGGAATCTTTGCCAAAGCGCCGCGATTGTGGTACAATAGGAAGAGAGATGTTGTACATAGCATATTTCAGTCCGACGGGTACGACGCGGCGCATCGCGGCCTCCGTCGGGAAGGCTCTGTTCGAAACCTTTTTATGCCGTACGCAGGTCGTCGACCTGACGCCGCCCGCCGCGCGCCTGCGCGGGCGTACGTTCGCGGAAGAGGATGTCGTCGTGTTCGGCGCGCCGGTGTACGGCGGCCGCGTCCCGCCCTTGCTTTTGCCCGCGCTGCGCCTTTGGAACGGCGGCGGGGCGAAGGC
>CALVHP010000041.1 GCA_944328405.1 uncultured Clostridia bacterium | reverse complement strand
GGATCTTGGCTTCCCTGTTGAACATGTTATTCTTTCTCCTGCATGAGTTTCTTCAGATCCCCCCTGATCTCTTCGGGTACATACTTGTCCACATTTTTGTCGAAGCGCAGCGCGTCCTTCACGAGCGAAGAACTGATGTGCAGAAATTCCTGCCGCGTGGGCAGAAACACGGTGATCATGTCTTTGTACATGTCCATGTTGATGTAGTTGAGCTGCGCCTCGTAATCGTAATCGGTGCCGTTGCGGATGCCGCGCACGTAAAACCGGGCGCCCTCGCGCCGGAGCAGGTCGACCGTCAGGCCGTCGTAGGCGAGCACGCGCACGTTTTTGTAGGGCGCGAACACCTTTTCGAGCATGGCGACGCGCTGTTCGGTGGTGAACAGCGGCCGCTTGTTGGGATTGATCAGGACGGCGACGATCACCTCGTCGAACAGTTCGAGGCATTTGAGCGCGATGTCCTTGTGGCCCAGCGTGGGCGGGTCGAAGGTGCCGGCAAACACACACTTTTTCATGAAACTTCCCCTCGATGCAAAACGGGCGGCGCGCGGCGCCGCAATTCCCCGAAAAAAAAGAAAAAACTTATTCGGGGGAATAAAAGGTCAGATAAGTGCCCCCGTACCTGCGCTCGTCGTAGCGCACGAGCGAGGCGGGCGCGGCCTCGAAGGGCCGGTCAGACTCGACCACGGCGACGCCGCCCGTATTCACCAGCGAATGCGCGGCGACCAGTTCGAGCGCCTCGGCGGCGAATCCGCTTTTGTACGGCGGGTCGATGAACACGATGTCGAAGGTGACGTCGAGCCGCGGCAGCAGCGCGCGGAAATCGAGGTTGTACACCTTTGCCTGCGCGTGCAGCAGTTCGAGATTTTTGCGGAGCACCCCGAGGCTGTCTGCGGAGACGTCGTTGAACACGACCAGGTCCGCCCCGCGCGAGATCGCTTCCAGCCCGACGCTGCCCGTGCCGCAGAACAGGTCGAGCACGTTCGCGCCCGAAATTTCGGGCGCCAGGATATTGAACAGGGATTCTTTGACCCGGTCGGAAGTCGGGCGGATATCGCGCCCCTTGAACGGGACGAGCGTCCTTCCCCTGTATTTTCCGCCGATGATCCTCACCGCTTTTTCTCCCCGCCGCGGCCGCCTTTGCGGTTTTCCGCCGCGGCTTTGGCACGGGCGCGCTGCGCCTCGATCGCCTCTTCGCGGGCGCGTTTCTGTTCTTCGATGGTCTCGCTGCGGAGTTCGAGCAGGTAGCGGCGGCGCTGTTCCTTGCGGCCGCCGACGATGTAGGCGACGCCGCACACGACCAGCACGACGGCGAGGATGATCAGCCCCCACAGCAGCGTTTCGTTGGGGACGATGTAATCGTCCGCCTTCCCGAGCGCGCAGAACTGGAACACGGGCAGATACGACCAGCCCGCGACGAAGATGACCGCCGTGCGGCAGCCCGTGCTGTCGGTAAGACCGCCGACCAGCAGCAGGATGAGCGGGATCAGGGCGACCACGAGCCCGATGACGAACCCTTTGTAAGGCGCGTATTCTTTGGAAGGACGGTAAGTTCCCAGGTCTTTTTCGGCGTTGACGGGCCGGTTGGCGCGCTTCGCCTCGCCCGTGAGTTTCATTTTATAGGCGATCTCGCCGGCGGCGCGCATGAAAATAAAATCGGTAAAGAGCGTGGCCACGAGCAAAAGCAGCGTCAGGGCGATGGCGATGCCGTCGTTCCCGATGGCGGAAACGGCGAGCATGGTCATGCCGTAGAGAAGGTTGATCACAAACGGCGTGAGCGCCCTGCGAAGGTATTCGAGGACCTGCCACCCGGCATTCGCGAATATGTGTTTCATGAAGACCTCCGAATCGATTCTGTCACCCGCGGAGCAGGACGCGCGCGTCGGTGACGACGGCGTCCAGCAATACGTCGTGCGCCTCGGCGGGGATCTCGTCGAGCAGCTGAAAATCGTAGCCGACGCCGACCTTGAAGACCCCGCCCCCGTTGCGGGCGAGCCAGCGGTCGTAAAAACCGCCCCCGTACCCGAGCCGGCGGAAGGACTTGTCCGCCGCCAGAAGGGGCAGCACGCAGACCTGCGGCAGTTCGTCCGTCACGGCGCCGAGCGGCTCCGGGATGCCGAACGCGCCGGGCGCGAACCCCTGCCCTTCGTCGGGAACGAGGAACATGTCCCGCCCGCAGACGCGCGGGTACAGCACCCGCCGCCCTTCCGCGCGCAGGCGCGCGGCGACGCCCGCCGTGCCCGCCTCGCTGCCGAACGCGTTGTATAAAAAGACGGAGCGCGCCGCGGCGAACCGCGGCAGGGCGAAGAGCGCTTCGCAGATGCGCCCGTCGCGGAGGGCGCGTTCGCCCGCCTCCGCGCGCAATCGTTTCATTTCGCGGCGCAGCCGCTCTTTATCCGTCGACATACTCCTTCACCGCGCGCCCGCAGACGCGCACGAGAACCTCGTACGAGACCGTTCCGTGCCCGAGCGCATAGGCGTCCGCATCCGAAAACACGCAGACGTCCTCGTATTTCTGCGCCGCGCGCTCGGCCACGAAGGGGTCCATGCACAGCGCGTTGCGCCCCGTGCCGACGCGGATAAACCCGTCCGCATAGCCCGCCCGCACGACGGAAAGCGGCCCCGGCCGCGGGGCGTAGCTCCCGTATCCCGCCCCGCCGGAGAAAGCCGTGCGGGCCGCGGCGACCGACGCGTATACGCGCAGCGCCGGCCGCAGGGCCGGAACGGAAAAGCCCGCCGGCGCGTAACCGTACAGCCCCAGGCCGACGCGCACCATATCCAGCGCGTAGCGCGGCCCGGCGAGCACGCCGCCCGTGGCGGCGATGTGGCGGCAGAGCCGCCCGAAACGCTGCTGCGCCCGTTCCGCCATCCGCAGAAAGAGCGCGAACTGCGCCTCCGTCGCGGCGCGGTCCTCCGGCCGGTAGAAATGCGAATAGATCCCCTCGACGCGCAGGCCGCGGGGCCAGCGGGAGGCGAGGGCGGCCGCGAGCGGCTCTTCGTCGAACCCGAACCGGTTCATGCCCGTATTGACCTTGAGATGACAGCGAAGACGGGCGCCGAAGCGCGCGCAGGCGCGCGCAAGCAGGGCGACGTCCTGCCGGTCGGAGACGGTCACGGTCAGCCCGTGGTAGGCGGCGCGGAGCGCTTCCTCTTCGGTCAGCGGCGGGCAGAGCACGAGAATTTCGCCCCCGATCCCCGCGTGGCGCAGCTGCGCCCCCTCTTCGACGAGGGCGACCGCGAAACAGTCTGCCTGCATCCGCAGAGCCCGGGCGATCTCCGCCGCGCCGTGGCCGTAGGCGTCCGCCTTGACGACGGCGCACAGTTTGGTGCCGGCAGCCGCGCGAAACAGCTGCGCGTTGCTCCGGACGGCGTCCAGCCGCACGACTGCACGGGTCTGCTGCATATCCTTCCCTCCCGTTCGGGCCGATGCCCGCTATCCATTGTATGAGGGAAAGCCGCCCGCCGTGCCTTGCGCAGGCCCGGCGGCTTCGGTATGCATGGTTCAGTATACCACAAACGGCCGCAATTGGCAAACCCTTTTCGGAGCATTTGCGGCGGGGCGGACAATTTTTGCCCGCGCAACGGCAAAGGCGCGCCCCCAAGGGGCGCGCCCGTTTCCGCCGATCGGTTTATTCGAGTTCGAACGCACCGGTGTACAGCTGGTAGTAGGTACCGCGCTGTTCGATGAGCTGTTCGTGCGAGCCGCGCTCGATGATGCGGCCGTGGTCGAGGACCATGATCGCGTCGGAGTTCTGAATGGTGGAAAGCCTGTGCGCGATGACGAAGACCGTTCTGCCCTTCATCAGCGCGTCCATCCCCTTCTGCACCAGGGCCTCGGTGCGGGTATCGATGGAAGACGTCGCCTCGTCCAGGATCATGACGGGAGGATCGGCGACCGCCGCGCGCGCGATGGAGATGAGCTGGCGCTGCCCCTGCGAGAGGTTGGAAGCCTCGTGCCGCAGCACGGTG
>CALVHP010000040.1 GCA_944328405.1 uncultured Clostridia bacterium | reverse complement strand
CCGACGTCGGTCACGCCCGAGGTGATGATGAGCGGGTTTTCGACCTCGTCGGAGATCTTGATGTTGGAATAGCCGTTTTCGACCGCGGCGATGAATTCTTCGACGTTGTTGACTTCGATCTGTTCGGAGACGATGAAGTTCATGTCGCTGCCGTAAATTTCCGAGCCGGACTCTGCATTTTTGACGTAGCGGCCCTGCGTGAACAGCACGCCGAGCATCGTGCAGAGCACGAGCAGCAGCGCCAGAAAGGCGATCAGGCCGCTTTTCGTTTCGATCCGCTTCATGCGCCGCCTCCTTCCTCCGCCGCCTGGGCAAAGACCACCGTCAGCGAGGTGGCATATCCCTTGCTCAGCGCGTTGGAGAGTTCGTACTCTTTGCCGCCCCACTCCCCGCTCTGCGTGTTGTTCCGGGTGTTTGTATAATCGGCGTAATACGGGTTGTCGGTCAGATCGGTAAAGTCGATGAAGCCGCTTCCGCCGCTGACGCAGAGGCCGTACAGCCCCGCCGACGTGGAAGACGTATATTTGTCCCAGCCGTTCACGCCCGTCACGTCGCTGAAATCGGGCGAACCTTCCGCCGAATCCGCGTCGGGAGCGGTGTAAAACGTCTCGATGGCGTGTTCGACGCTGGCGGTGTTTTCGGAAACGGGTGCCACGTGCGCGTAGCGCAGCACCGCCCCGCCGGTGGCAAGGCCGTCTTCGTCGAACTGATATTCTTTGTATATGTCGACGGTCGTCGTGCCGCCGACGACGATCTCTCCGTCCACCAGGCTGCAGACGGGGAGCTCCTGCGTGAAGTGGTAGCCCGTGACCTTCGCGCCGTTGAGGGTGTAGGCCGGGGCGCCGGCGGCGGGCGTTCTGAGCAGATCGTCCCAGTTGTCGGCATTTCCGATAACTACTACTTCTTCTTCGGAAGAGGCTCCTTCGCCGCCGTTGGTCTTGCCGTCGGCTTTCCAGACGGAAGAAAAATCGGCGTTGTCGGCGCGGGAGACGGTCGTGACGAAGAGGACAAAGGTCTTTTCTTCGGCGTTTTTGGCGCTGAACGTCATCTGCGGAAGCGCGATATCGACGGTATAGAACGGAACGGGCCTTTCACAGTCGATGTACAGGACGGACGCGTATTCGCGCGAGGCGCCGATGTTCCCGCCGTCGAGCGCTTCCTGCCGGGTGTAACCGATCGAATAGCGCGCGGTGCGCATTTCGGCGGCGATGGTGAGCAGTGCGCCGTCTTCGACGGGGTTGCCCTCTCCGTCCGTCTGCTCGGCGGTGATCGTGCCGCTGTGGTCGGTTTCCGTGCCCGTAAACCCGCCCGAAAGGCTCATTTCCCAATCGAGTTTTTTGGCAAGGCCGTCGGTGCGGTCGTCGTAATCGATGGAGACGGCCGTTTTGATGGTTGTGTCGGAGAACGAGCCCTGTTCGTTCCTGCGGATGAGATCGCCGAGCACGATCTGCGGGGTCACGGCGATATACTCGCCGGCGGCGCCGGTCGAGGTGTCGACTTCGATGATCTGCAGCGCGAGATTTTCGGCAAACTCGGCGGGCGCGGAGAAGCGCAGCGTGCCCTGCAGGGGCACGTCGCTGATGCGTTCGGCGGAGCCCGTTTCTTCATCGGCTACATAATTGCGCATGTCGAAGCGCACGGTGCGCGCCGTGTTGGTGGCGCTGCCCTTCCCTTCGTCGACGGCGGTCAGCCAGTAATCGGTGTTGGAAAAGGTGAGCGAAGACGCATTGGAAATGTCGAACGAACAGGCGAACGGGCTGAGATTGGCGGCCACTTTGCCGCTGGTCGCGCCCGTATAGCGAGCCAGGCTCACCCCCGAAAGCAAAATGGCGAGGATGACCAGATAACACAGATAGATGAAAATCGGATATTTTTTTCGTTGACTGCGATCTGCCATGTCTATCTCCGTTTGTTTTCCGTCCCCCGCGCAACCCTCCCGCGGGCGTTCCCGCGGGAAGGCGCTCGGTCCTGATCGGGCCGGCTCAGTCCCCCGCCCGGCCGCCCCTGAGGGTATTGCGCTCTGTCTCATTTTGCGGCGCGGCGTTCTCCGCCGCAGCCTGTTCCGCCGCGTTCTCCGCCGCGTTTTCTGCGGCGGTCTGTTCGGGTACCGCGTTCTCCGCGGCGATCTGTTCCGATGTGTTCTCCGCCGCGGTCTGTTCGGGCGCCGCCCTGCGGCGGAGCAGATACGAACCGAGGGCAAACAGCCCCCAGACGGCCGCGGCAAAAGCGACGATGGACAAAAGCCCGACGGGCGTCTGCAAAAAGCCGATCACGCGCCCGAAGCCGCGCAGCACCGCCACCACACGCCCGACCACGGCCGAAGGCGGAACGGTGAAATTGTCCTGCGCGTTGTTGGCGTCGCCCTTGGTCGTATAGCCGCTTTCGGATACGAGGATGACGCGGTGCGTCACGTACTGCCCGCGGGCGGAATCGTAAAAGGTGATCACGTCGCCGACGGCGTATTCGTCTTCCGCATGGACGACGATGAAGTCGCCCGCGGAAATTTCCGGCTCCATGCTGCCCGTTTCCACCGCGGCGCAGCCGTAGCCGAACACGGTGGGAATGCCCACGCCGAACGCATAGCGCGCGACGAGGGTATACACGTTATAGGCGAGCAGGACCGCGACCAGCGCGATCGCCAGCACGCGCAGGACCCTGCCTGCGGCGCGCCATGCCCTGCCCGCGCGCGGCGCTTCGGCCGCGCTGCCGGCGGAAGGATCTGTTTTTTTCAAACCCGAACCCCTCCCGTTCAGGCGCTGACCGACGCGGAAAAGGCGATCTGCAGGGTGTACTGCGCCCCGTTTTCCCCCGCGGCGGTATCGGCCGCGTCGTCGTGCAGCCACTGCCATTCGATTTCAAATACGGAAGAAGAATGCGCCTCGATGGTCATGCCCGAAACGCTGAGCTCTTCGACCGTAAGCGAGCGGTCGCTCCCGGCGATGTACACGCCGTCGCGCCGGAGCCGGTAAACCAGGCGGATGCCGTATTCGTTTTCCTCTCCGAAAGTGAACGCAAATTCGAGGGCGTGCGCGTTCCGGTTTTCAAACACAAACTCGTACGAGCCGCTCATTCCCGGGGCGATGACCGTATCACCGAAGCGCTCGTTCATGAATACGGGGATGTTTTCCGTCTCGGCCCAGGAAGTGCCGTCTTCGCCCGCGACAAAGAGCACGGGCGCGTAGTCGGTATTTTGCGAGCGGTCCAACAGATAGGCGCTGAGGATGACCGAAAGCGCCGTAGCCAGCGCCACGATCACCAGGATCACGGCCAGGACCGCCCAGCGGAACCGCCGCAGCGTGGCCATATAGCCGTCTGAAAGGGTGAGGACGTTGTTGTTCCCGTCCACATACCCCGTACGCACGCCGCCGCCGTAGAAAAAGACGTTCGTCTCTTCCTTGCGGAAAAAACCGAGGTCGTTGTCTTCGTTGTCGTACCAGACGCTTTTGCGCACCTTGCCGACGCGGTTGCCTTCGCGGTCGATGACCGCGGCGCGCACGGGCAGGCGCACGTCGACCGCCACGGGGATGCCGGCGGCGGCCTCTTCCTGCAGGGCCTCGTCGGAAGGAAGGGCGTCGGCGTCGTCTTCTTCTCCGTCGTCGGCGGCCAGTTCGCCGACCGCCGGCGGCAGGCCGCCCGGGCGCTCGATATACACGACGCGCGCGCGGCGGCGGCCGCGCTGTTCGAATATGCCGGCCTGGTCCGAAGGAATGTAATTTTCGTCCGGCACGAAACCGTGCGAACGCATCAGCACGTCGACCAGCTCGATGGCATAGCGCACCTGGCGGTCAGACGTGAGCCGGAGCATAAAAGGCAGCTTCGCGTAGCGCGCCACCTCAGAATAGTCTTTGTGATGGTATTTTTGTACGTTGTATGCCTTGGGGTCGAGCGCCAGAAACAGGCGCAGATATCCGCCGACCAGGCATAGTTTGGCGATGACCGTGCGGCCGCAGCCGAACGTTTCGCCGCCGCGCGTAATGCGCGCGCGCAGAGAACGCCCCTTTTTCCCCGCGGGGCGGTAGCTCAGAAATGCGTTTTTGATGGCGTCGTAGCGCCTGCCGACGACGTACCCCGCGTCGCCCATGCGCGCCGCAAAATTGCGCGGCGCCGCGGCGGAACGGTTGATGCCCGCCGGATACGCAGGAGCTTCGGCGCGTTCTGCGGGTCCGGCCCCCGGCTCTGCGGGTTCGGCCCCCGATTCTGCGGGAACGGTTCCCGGCTCTGCGGGTTCGGGATGAACGTCGGCCGAGGCCGAATTTTCTGTACCGGTTTCTGCGGATGCCGCCGAAAGCGACCCTTCCGCCGCACGTTCGCCGTGCGCCGCGTCTTCCGGCGCCGCAGGAAGATCTGCGCCGCCCGCTTCCGGCAGGGAGATCCCCTCTGCGGAATCCGGCTGTTTTTCTTCGGGAACGGAATGATTTTTATCGCGATCGTTGTCTTGCACCGCCGTACCCCCTCTTTTTTCTTGGTTGAAAAATGATTTGCCGCGTCAAGACGGCCCGCGCCGACGCCTGCCGCGCAAACCGCGCGCGGCTGCCGCGACCGTATCCGGGCCGCTCGATCAATTTGCCGTGCCCCGCCGCCACACCCCGCGCGGCACGGCTGATCCCCTCTTTGTTCCCCGCGGCCTTTCGGCCGCGGGG
>CALVHP010000039.1 GCA_944328405.1 uncultured Clostridia bacterium | reverse complement strand
GCGGCGTTCTCATCGACGAAAGCGGCGACCCTGTGTTCGACGAAAATGCCCAGAAGGGCCTGACAGAAATGCAGAAGATGACCAAAAACCAATGGGCGAAGTTCTCGGGCACCACGCAGTCGAACTTTATCGGGGGTAAGGTCGCCATGCGCTGGCAGGTGCGTCCCGCCTTCAACTCGTACCATGCCGTGCTGGGGGACAGCCTCGAAGTGCTGCCTTTCCCCGAGATCGGCGAAGGCAAGACGGTCGGCACCGGCACCACGGGTTACGGCATCGGCCGCGGCAGTGACCAGAAGGGCCTCGCCTGGCAGTTCCTCGCGTATATGATGAGCGAAGAAGGTCAGAACGCCATGAGCACTTCGGGCGGCATCGTCCCCAGCCTGATTTCCCTGGCCGAAGACGAAAACGCCGTCTGGCGCACGATGTTCCCCGGCATCAACCACGACGCTTTCATCTACGAGGGCACCAACGACGTCGTCCCCGACTATTACGACACCATCGAAGTGCGCGATTCCTCCGCATACGACGCGGCCATCGCCAACATGCTCCATCAGATCATGGGCAACGGCATGGACGTCGGCCCCGCCGTACTGACTTGCCAGCGAGAGATCGAAAAATATCTGGAAATGCAGGGGAGATGATGGGATGCAGCACGCTGCCCGCAAAAAGAAATCGCTGAAAAGATTCATCAAAGACAACTGGGTCGGCGCCGTGTTCGTCGCGCCGGTGTTCATCGGCATCGCCGTATTCACGGCCTGGCCCATGCTCCAATCGCTGTATTTCAGCTTTTTCTCTGAATACAACGTCATCAGCCCGCCCACGGGGTTCGGCCTGCTCAATCTGCGCCGTATGTTCGTCTACGACGACGACCTGTGGCAAGCCATCGGCGTAACTTTTACTTACGCCGTCATCAACGTTCCGCTGACGATGGTTCTGTCCTTTATGCTGGCGGTGCTTCTCAACCGCAAGTACAAGGGCATCGGGGTGTACCGCGTGCTCATCTATCTGCCCGTCATCATCCCCGTCACCGTCAACGGTCTTTTGTGGCGCAATGTGACCGACGTCCAATACGGTATCGCCAATAAATTTCTCACTACCCTCGGCCTGCCTGCCTCGAACTTTTTCGACGCGGCCTCCAGCTGCATGCCCTCGTTCATCATTCTCGGGTTGTGGACGTTGGGCGGCGGCATGATCCTGTGGCTTTCTTCGTTGAAGAACGTTCCGCAGGAGCTGTACGAGGCGGCGGAAATCGACGGCGCCAACGCCGCCGTGCGGCTGTTCACGATCACCATCCCCATGTGCACGCCGATGATCTTTTATAATTTGGTCATGAACATTATCGGAGCCTTGCAGACCTTCGGCACCGTATATACCCTCACGGGCGGCTCTCCGGGCAAAGACAACGCGCTCCTGTTCTGGATGATGAAGATCTACAACGACGCCTTCGACATCAACGGCGCGACCATGGGCTATGCCTGTGCAGTCAGCTGGCTGCTGTTTTTCGTCATCGCTGTCCTGACGGCCGTCGTTTTCAAGACCAGCCGCTGGGTGTTTTATGGGGAGGAGGCCTGAAATGCAGTCGACCGGTACCGTTTTTCCCGCGCAGGTGCGTAAAAACAGGCTCGTCCGCATGACCAAAAAGGCGCTGTGCTTGACGGGCTTCCACACCGTGATGGTGATCCTTTCGCTCGTGTTCATGTTTCCGTTTCTGTACATGTTTTTCATGAGCGTGATGACCAACACCCAGTCTGTTGGCAACCCGGAGGTCATCTTTTTTCCTACCGAGTGGCACTTTGAAAATTATGCCGCCGTCTTCGATGAATCGTTCATCCGTTACTTTTTCAACACTTTTCTCATCATCGCGTGCAACCTGATCTTCGTGCCGCTGGCCTGTTCGTTCGTCGCCTTCGGTTTCAGCCGCTGCCGCCTGGCCGGAAAAGAAGCGTTGTTCGCCGTCGTGCTGGCCACGCTGATGCTTCCCGCCGCCGTCACGCAGATTCCGCTGTACGTCATCTTCGTCGACATCGGCTGGATCAACACTCCGCTGCCGTTCATCGTTCCGGCGCTGCTGGGCGGCGGCAGCATGAATATCTTTTTGGTGCGGCAGTTCATGCGCGGTATCCCTGCTTCGCTCGACGAGGCTGCCACCATCGACGGCGCCAGCAAGTTCCGCGTGTTTTTCAGCATCTATTTTCCTCTTTGCAAGCCCATATTGATCTTTACCATGATCGGCGTTTTCAACGGTACGTGGAACGACTTTATGGGGCCGCTGATGTATCTGCGCAAGCCAGATTCTTACACCCTGGCTCTGGGCGTGTACTACAAGTTTGCCGGTCGCCTGACCGAAGAAAACTTCCCCAACATCCAGATGGCCACGGGCGTGATCATGGTCATCCCCTCGGCGGTGGTGTTCTTCATCTTCCAGAAGCAGCTGATCGAAGGGGTAAGCATCGGGGCGGTAAAAGGCTGACCCTCACACAAAATCAAAATTCATAAGGAGGCAATGTATGAGAAAAACATTGATCGCGGCCGTTCTGGCGGTCGTGATGGCACTGGGCTTCGCCTTCGGCATCGCCGGGCTGCAACCCGCAAGCGTTTCCGCCGACAGCGGCACGAAAACGCTGACAAACTACGGCGACGTCAACACGGGCGCGCTGTGGAGAGAGTCGGGCGCTCCCGACAACTGGCCGGGCGCCGTCGAAAGTATTTCCATCGACGGCCAAGCGGACGGCGGCGACGTCATCCTGCGCAACGAACTGAACGGAGAGGGTACCGGGTTCATTGCCGGCGAAACGGGGTTCGCCCGCGAGGGCATCGACCACAACAAAGCCGCTTACGTCGTCAACGGGCTGCAGGTCAAGTTCTACCTCAGCAACAAAGGCAGCAACACCCTGCGCTTCATCTTTACGCAGAACTCGGGCTGGTACGGCGGCTCCACCTATTCGTTCTGGTTGACGTTTGACGTGCACAGCAACACGGCGTCTGCCAACTATACCACCAAGGGCGGCAATCCCGAGGAGAGCGTGACGGGAGGGGGGTCGGAAGACTTTGAGTTCTATACCGATTACGACTACTTTGCCGACAAGGAGGCCGGCTTCCCGGCCCAGGCGCCCGTCGGCACGCTGAACACGATGGAGATCCGGCCTTCGGGCGGGGCGCTCACCGTGTTTGTCAACGGCGCGAAGGCCATCTCGCTGCCGGAGATCGAAACGAATTGCCTGCCGCAATTCAACAACGGCATGGCTTTCCTTTGCCTGTGGAATCAGAGCGGCACGGGCGAGCTGGCCATGCGCGTCACCGACATCAACGAGAATGCGGACGGCCTGCAGACGTCGGGCTGCGCCGAAGGCTGGTCGTTTGTCGGCGAGGAAGAGCAGGCTGCCTACGGTTACGACAATGCCGCCCGCCTCTTCTTCCAGACCAAAGGGGAGAACGATCACGACTTCCGCGTGCAGTACGATACGCCCCTCTATTTCTCCGACCTCACGCTGCGCACCACTCCTTCGGGGCTGGCTGCGGGAGATGTCTTCAATTACTACATCAGCAGTGAATCGGGCGAGGACGGCACTTACCTGAAACTTTCCTTCACCGTCGCCTCTGCCGTCAACACCGCAAACCTCGCCGTCAGCATGCGCGAGAAAGGGGAACAGGAGGTATCCCTCGGCACCGCCGAAGGCGTCGACTTCCTCTCGTCCGGTTCTACCAACAACACACTGGCGCTGAAAGAGACGGTCGCCCTGGAGCTGAGCTTCAACAACGCCGCCATCGACATCGACCTCGGTGAATTCAGCGCGCTGAAGTCTTCCTTTACCGATGAAAAGGCGTACATCCAGTACGAGGTCGTCGCCGCGGCGGAAGCCACCCTGCGCATCGACGAACAGACCGGCTCACAGGTGACGACGCTCGATTCTTACGACGGCTATGTCGCCGACGCCGACACCACCATCAAGCAGGACGGCGACTACGGCCTCTTCTACACCGAATCGGGGGATATGCAGGTGCGCAACGTCGGCGACGTGCTCATTGCCGACTCCTTCGGCATCGATTTCAAGATCGGCAAATACGCGGGCAATACGGGCACCTTCGAGGTCGCCGTGGCCAACACCTTCGATGCCTTTTACGGTGAAGAAGACGCCGCCCTCGTGTTTATCCTCTCAGCCGGCAGCGACGCGACGCATGCAAATCTCGCCTTCTCGGTGTACGACAAGGGCAACGTGACGGAGATCGGCACGGGCAGCGTGCAGATCGACTGGAACTACGGCACTTCGCTCAAAATCGGTTTCTGCAACGACGGTGGCGAATACCTCGTCTATGCGAACGGCGCGCTTGCCATCCTCGTTGCCGACGATAAAACGGCCGCCGTCGACGCCGCCGTGTCGCAGTTCGAGGGCAACCGCGGTTGCGTGCAGTTTACGGCGGAAGGGGATCCGCTCACCGCCTTCGCCATGACGGGATATGATCTCGCCGTCACCACCACTTCGTTCCCCAACTGGGTGACGGGCGCGACGGGTACGTCGCTCTCATTCGGCTACAACAAGGAAAATCACGAAATGCTCGTCTTTGACGGCGGTTCGGTCATCCGTTCGGGCAAGGCCTGCGTACTGGACGGCTTCGAGATGGAGTTCAAAACCTTCGTCAAGCCCGGTTTCTCTTCGCCCCAGTTCCTTCTCGCCAATTCGACGCAGTGGTACAGCAACGGCGTGGCCGTTGCCTTCAATGTCAGCGCCGGCGATGACGACGCGACGGCCACCGTCGGCGTGCAGGTGACCGACAAAACGCTGGCGACGGGCATCGAAAACTCCTCCGTCGGCAGCAATGAGGTGGCCTGGAACTGGAACAACGACGAAATCAACACCATCTCTGTCGTCAAAAACGATGAAGGCGTGTGGGAAATTTATTTCAACGAAGTCCTTTTTGCGGCGGATGAGGATCAGTCGGAGACTTTGCAGACTACCCTCAACAACTTCGTCAAGGTCGAAAACTACCAGCCCAATACGGCGTTCGCCCAGGCATGGAGCGGCAGCAATTGCGTGTGGGAGATCGTATCGATGTCCGAAACCAACACCGCGCCTACGCTCGCCAACCAGAAGTTTGACCCCGACGGCAAGTACGTGGCGGGGCAGGAGATCACCCTCGATTTGGACGGCGTGTTCGAAGACGTCGACAACGATCCGCTGACCTATGACGCCGACTATGGCGAAGTGACGGACGGCGTTTGGAAGTTCACTCCCGATGAAGCGGGCGATTACGAAGTGATCATTACCTGCTACGACGGCCGCGGCGGTTCCGCCGAATACATCATCACCTTCACCGCAGAAGCGGCCTCCGTCGTCGATCCCGAAGACCCGGACGGCGAAGAACCCGGTACCGAAGACCCCGGCAAAGAACCCGGCACCGATCCGGCTCCGTCCGGCGATGCGGAAGGTTGTGCGGGCTGCTCGGGCAATGCGGGCGTCGCGGTCCTTGCGTTGGGTGCCGCGCTGGCCGGCTGCGCCGCCGTGCTGCTGTTCAAAAAACGGCAGTCCCGGTAAATGAACATGGCAGGCGTTCGGGCATGTCCCGGGCGCCCTGCTTTTCAGGAGCGTATCATGAAAAAAATTATCTGTATCCTGTTGGCGCTGCTGCTTTTGTTCGGTTTTGCCGCCTGCGGCACCAATCCCCCGCAAAAGCCCCCGGAAGACGATACCCTGCAAGAGACCCCCGATGGAGATAAAGATCCAGACGGGGACAAAGACCCGGACGAGGACAAAGACCCGGAACAGGATCCTGAACCGGAGGAGGTGTTGCAAGTGAAGTCGTACGAAGATCTGAACCTCGGCTCGATGCTCAAGGAAGAGTACATCGATACTCCGTTTTACAACGATAAAAACGACGCCGCCGCCTACATCGCCAACGCCATGTGGAGGATGTTCGGGCTGGTCAACGACGGGCAGGATCTCGTCTACAAGTTCGGCAACGAAGCGACATGGTTTGAATGGATCTCTGAAAAGGTCATGTGGAGCGGAGACGCCGGCTATATCAACGAACTCAAAACAAAGATCGTCAACTACGCCCAGTGTGAAAACGGCTTCCTCTGGTCGTGGGGCGACCGCATCGAATGGCTGGTCGGAGACCAGTATACCTTGCATTACGACGGCACCTTCCGCTACATCAACGCCGTGTACGACATCATCTCCTGGGAAAACAGCACCGCGTTTCTGGACGAAGTTGACCAGAGTCAGAGCGGGAGCGACGCGTACAAAGACTGGAGCAAGGGCAAAACCGTTTATCAGAAGGTGGAACGCGCCATGCGTTACCTGCTCGAAGACCTGCACGGCGAAACGGGGCTGATCCAGATCACTGAAGAATCGGTGATGATGAGCAACCGCGAAAAGATGAGCGAACAGTGGGACAACACCGGAAAATTCGGCTCCAAGGCCTCCAACTATTGGGATAACCTGTGCTTCGGCAATTATTCGGGGTATGAGAACGCGCTGTTTTACGATTCGCTTTTATCTATGGCGGGCATCGAGCGCATGCGCGGTGACGTCGAAAAGGCGGAATATTACGAAGGCATCGCCGAACTCGCCAAGCGCAAATACGATGAAACATTTTGGAGCGAAGAAACCGGCCGTTACATCAACACCATCGATACCGACGGCGTGAAACACGACTACGGTCTGACCTTTCAGAATACCGAAGCGCTGAAAAACGGCCTCGGCGACGCCGAAAAGGCCAAGAGCATCCTCGACTGGATTGACGGCGAGCGCGTCGTTTCGACGGATACCGCCCGCGGTGACGAGGTCATGGGCTGGGTGCTCGCGCCCGTCAGCAATACCGTCGCCTTTGAAAGCATCGTCGATAACAATCGCAACACCTGGTGGCACGGGCCGAGCACGATCGACGTGTTCACGAATGCCGGCTGGAGAAAGCATCTCGAAAATGGCGGATATATTTTTTATACAGCCTTTTACGAGCTGATGGCGCGCGCGAAGTACCAGGGTGCAGACGCTGTGGTCAAGCGCTTTGAAGAGATGGCGGTCAACTACGCGACCGACCGTTACATGAACCATGACGACGGCGGCTGGACGTACGGCCTCATCGGCGAATTTCCCGAAAACGGCCTCGTGCCCACGGCGTACCTCTATGCGCTGCTCGGCGTTTCCGCCGGGTACGACGGGCTGACCTTCGCGCCTGATTTTTCGACGGCATACAACCGCATGGGGGTGGAGAGCGTCGTATATGGCGGCAAGGCGTATAAGCTGGAGGCGCAGAAGTCCGGGCGCATGGTCATCGTCGGCCAAAGCGGGCTGGATATGATCCTCAACGCCAAACCCGCCAAGGCGGCGGAAGAGTATAAGGTCGTCGTCAAGAGCGGGCTCAACGGGCAGACGATCGGCAGCAAGAACTGCACGCCCGACGAAAACGGCTTCCTGCACCTTGACTTTACGGGCAGCAATGCCCAGACCTCTTCGGTGCGCGTTGAGATCACGGTCGCTTAAAGGGGGAATATGTATATGCGGTTTACGAAAAAATTCCTGGCGCTTTTGTTTGCTCTGCTGCTGGCGTTGTGCGCGGTCTCCTGCGGCGAACGGCCCGGGCAGAACGACCCCGGTACGCCGCCCGGCGATACGACCGCCGAACTGCCCGAGCGTGATAGGCTGCCGATGCGGGGGTATGAGGAGCTGGAACTCGAAACGGAAGAGTTGAACGAAGCCTATGTAGACAGCCCCTTCTATTCCGACCTGGATGACGCTCTCACCTACACGGCCAACGCGCTGTGGGAGCGCTTCGGTACCGGCGGCGACGGGTCGAAGGTGCTTTCGACCGTATACGGCTTCAATTCGAGTTGGTTATACTGGGACTGCGCCAAAACAATGTGGACGTCTGATCCTAACGCCAACCGCAGCGGTGTGAAAAACATCGTGCGCGACTGGGCGATTACAGACGAAGGCTATCCTTGGTCGTGGGGCGACAGCGAAACGTGGGGCGGCAAGGACTACAATACCGGCGACCCGACTTATGAGCGCGTCTACCATTATGACACCTGCTTCAATTTTGTCAACGCAGTGTACGAGATCATGGCATGGGAAAACAGCGACGCTTTTCTCTCCGAAGTCGATCAGGACCGGCGGGACGAGGCGGGCATGTATTCGGATGTGTCTCTCGGTATGACCGTACGCGAAAAGCTGGAAGCCATTCTCGACTATATCCTCGAAGACCTGAACGGCAAAAACGGGCTCATTATCATCGACAACGGCCTGAATACCGGCGAACTCGGTTCGGCCAGTTCCAATTATTGGGATAATCTCTGCTTCGGCTATAAAGACCCGTACGAGGGCGCGCTCTTTTTGGGCGCCCTGCAAAGCGCCGCCGGCATCTATCGCATGGCGGGCGAAGAAGATACGGCCGCCGAGTACGAGGCGCTCTTCGATACGGCAAAAGAGATGTACCAGGAAACGTATTTTGATGCCGAAAAAGGGCGTTACGTTTCCACCATTTCCGAGAGCGGGCGCGTGCACGATTACGGCTTGACTTTCCTCAACACCGAAGCGCTGTTTTATGGCGCGGGCGATGCGGAAACGGCCGAGCAGATTTTTTCCTGGATCGACGGCCGCCGCATCGTGGAAGGGGATACCGTCACCGGGCTGGACATTCTCGACACCTGGAACTTCGCCCCCATGGCCAACACCGTGGCGATTGAGAGCATTAAAGAGACGGTCGAAGGGGAGCGCCGCCCCGTCACCTGGTGGCACGGGCCTTCGGGCATCAACGTCTTTTCCAGTGCAAAATTCAAGGAACACTGCGAAAACGGCGGGGCTATCTTTTATACCGCCTATTTCGAACTGATGGCGCGTTTGAAGTACGGAATGACCGACAGCGCCGTGCAGCGCATGCTGGCCATCGTGGAAGAGTATGAGTATGACGGCCTGATTCGTGATCCGGGCGGTTCCCTCGGCGATCCGTGGGTGCTGGGCGTTATCGGCGAATTTCCCGAAAGCGGCCTGGTGCCCGTGGCTTATCTCAAAGGGTTCATGGGGGTGAATGCCACCTACCGCGGTTTGGAGATCGACCCGAACATTCCCGAAGAATTCGGGATGATGGGGTGTGACCGCGTTTTGTACGCGGGGCAGACCCTCGACATCTGCATCGAAAAGGGCAATTCGGTCAAGATCGTCTGTACAGCGTCCGAACCGGTCACGTTACCGCTGGTCTTTTCCGACTTCAAGGGCGTGGATTCGTATACCGTGCAGGTCACGTCCGGCGGCGAAACGCAGACTGTGACGCCTGTCCGCGGATCCGACGGCTTTTATGCGGCGGAAGTGACCTTCTCCGGCGCGTCCGAGATTGTCATCGCCTGAACCGAATCTCCTTATTTCAACTGTTCTGAAAACACATAAAAAAGGGCAGCCCGCCGGGCTGCTCCTTTTTTGTATAAAGAACGACTTCATTTATCTGGAAGCGTTCGTCAACGGCAGGATGGGGTACGCGAGCGCCATTGCCTGGCTGCTGTTCATCATCATCGCCATCCTGACGCTGGTGATGTTCAAAACGAGTCGCTGGGTTTTTTACCAGGACGAGGAAAACTGATATGAACGCAGTCAATTCGGGGTTGCGCAATCGAAGAGCTTCACGGAAAAAGATCGTTTTTCGCGTGGTGCACTATGCGGCGCTCGCCGTCATCGTGGTCATACTGCTGTTTCCGTATGTCTTTATGGTCAACAAGAGCCTGATGGACATCGTCGACATCAATTCGGTGCCGGTCCGATTCTTTCCTTCCGCTCTCCATTTTGAAAATTACGGCATCGTCTACCAATATTTTGCGTATATCGGCAACACGCTGGTCGTGTGCCTGATCAACGGCTTTTTCATCCCGCTGACGGGTTGTCTCGTCGCTTTTCCGCTGGCGCGCTATCAGTTCGTGGGGAAAAAGATATTTTTTGCGATTCTGATGTCTACGGTAATGATCCCCGGGGCGATCACCCAGGTCCCCGTGTACGTGATGTATTCTCGGCTGGGCCTGGTCAACAAAGTGGCGTCGCAGTGGGTCGGTGCCTTTTTCGGCGGCAGCGCGATGTCCATCTTTCTGATCGTACAGTTCATCCGCGGCATCCCCAAAGAGATGGACAACGCCGCATACATCGACGGCGCCAACAAGCTGCACATCTTTTTCATGCTGGTGCTGCCCCTTTGCAGGAATGTGTTCATTTACACCGCGGTCACCACGGTCATGGGGAAATGGAGCGACTTCCAGGGCCCGCTGATCTATATCACCGCGAAGGAAAAGTACACGATGGCGGTCGCCTTCTACTACGAATTTTTCACCGACGATCTGTCCGTTCTGTTCTCGCACAGGGCGATGGCGATGGCCGCGTTTATGACCCTCGTGCCGATGGCGCTGTTTTTCTGCTTCCAGAAAATGATGATCGGCGGGGTCAAAATGGGGGCGCTGAAGGGGTGAAGGCGAAACCGTCTGCCGGTTTTTCCGGCAGGGTTTGCTTTGAAGAACATACATTCCCGCGGCGGCAGGATATCCTGCCGCCGCGGCGCGTTTCTGTAAAAAATCGGCATAAGGCGCGGGGATTCGACATAAAGTATAGCATCGCCTGAACGAAAGGGGGTGCTGCGAGTGTGGGAATATATGGAGCGCCGCGTGCGCGAAAGCGCGGAGTACATCCTGGCAACGGGATGCACCGTGCGCGCGTGCGCCGCGCATTTCGGAACCAGCAAATCGACCGTACATAAAGACGTGACGGAACGGCTGGGGGAGATCGACAAAGAGCTGTGCCGGCGCGTGCGTGCCGTGCTCGAAAAAAATTTGGCCGAGCGCCATCTGCGCGGCGGCGACGCCACGCGCCGCAAATACCGCGGCCGCGCGGGCGGGCAGGGGAATGCCGCGCCCGCCGGCGGAAAAGATCCCGGCTGAAAAATTTATGCTCTCCCGCAAACCGGGTCGCATACCTGGTTTGCGGGAGAGCAAGCGACCCGCTTTCCGGGAGCGGGACAATAATCCGGCCCGAAAATCCGGCCCCGTATGCCTGGTTTGCGGGAGAGCAAAAGAGCCTTTTTCCGGGCGTTCGGCCGAGCCGCGCGCCCCGCCGCGCCGCCGCCCCTGTCAAAGGGCGGCGGCGCATTTTTGCAAAAATTGTGTGAAATGCTTTTCTTTTTGCGCGAATGCCGGATTTTCCCTGTAAAACATTCTTGAATTTTTTCCGCAATTATGATACAATAAATCGACGCCGTATCGGTGTTATGTCCGTCGGGATTTTGACCGGCGGGCCGGCCGTTGCGGCGCGGGGTACTTATGGCAAAACGGTTGGGAATCGACGTCGGCTCGACTACCGTCAAGGTATGCGTGCTGTCGGAAACATCGGAAATCGAATATTCCAGTTACGAGCGCCACTTCGCGCGCGTCAAAGAGTGCGTGGCGGAGCAGCTCGCCGTCGTGGCCGAAAAATTCGGCGGCGGCGAATTCTGCGTGAGCGTTACGGGTTCGGCGGGGCTGGGCCTTGCAGAGCGCAGCGGTCTTCCCTTCGTGCAGGAAGTGCAGGCCGCGTTCACGGCCATCCGCAAATACTATCCGGACGCGGACGCCGCCGTCGAACTGGGCGGCGAAGACGCGAAGATCATCTTCATCACGGGCGGCACCGAACAGCGCATGAACGGCAGCTGCGCGGGCGGCACGGGCGCGTTCATCGACCAGATGGCGACCCTGCTCAACGTCTCCGTGCAGGAAATGGACGAACTTTCCCTGCGCGCCGAAAAGACGTATCCGATCGCGTCGCGCTGCGGCGTGTTCGCCAAATCGGACATCCAGCCCCTCCTCAACCAGGGCGCCCGCAAAGAAGACATCGCCGCCAGCATCTTCCAGGCCGTGGTCGACCAGACCATTTCGGGCCTGGCGCAGGGCCGGCGCATCAAGGGCAAGGTGCTGTTTCTGGGCGGGCCGCTCTACTTTATCAAGGGTCTGCGCAAGGCCTTCGTCGATACGCTCAAACTGGACGAAGAACACGCCGTATTCCCCGAAAACGCGCCCTGCTTCATGTCCGTCGGCGCGGCGCTGCACGCGGCGAACGAGACGCCCGTTTCCCTCGGCGAGATCGCGCGCCGGCTCGAAAACGCCAGGGGCAGCGACGACATCGTCACGGGCGACCCGCTCTTTGCCGACCGCGTCGAGTACGACGCCTTCGTCGCGCGCCATAAACGCAGCGACCTCGCCTTCGAAGACATCCGCACCTATACGGGCGACGCCTACCTGGGCATCGACAGCGGCTCGACCACGACCAAACTCGCGCTGATCACGCCCGACTGCAAGCTTTTGTACCAGCATTACCAGTCCAACAACGGCCAGCCGCTCGACATCGTGCTCGAGCGCGTGCGCGAGATCTACGACCTTTCCGCCGGCCGCGTCCGCATCGCCGGGTGCGCCGTCACGGGCTACGGCGAGGATCTGATGAAGGCCGCGCTCAAGGCCGATTTCGGCATCGTCGAGACAGTCGCGCACTACAAGGCCGCGCTGTATTTCAACCCGAAGGTCGACTTCATCATCGACATCGGCGGGCAGGACATCAAGTGCTTCAAGATCAAGAACGGCGCCATCGATTCGATCATGCTCAACGAGGCGTGCTCTTCGGGCTGCGGCTCCTTCATTCAGACCTTCGCCAAGGCGATGGGCATGGAGATCGACGAATTTTCCAAGCTCGGGCTGTTCGCCAAACACCCCGTCGAGCTCGGTTCGCGCTGTACGGTGTTCATGAACAGCTCGGTCAAGCAGGCCCAGAAAGAGGGCGCGAGCGTCGAAGACATTTCGGCGGGGCTCTCCTCGTCCATCGTCAAAAACGCGATCTATAAGGTCATCCGCGCCAAAACGCCGGACGAGCTGGGCGAAAACATCCTCGTGCAGGGCGGCACCTTCCTCAACGACGCCGTTCTGCGCTCCTTTGAACTGGAAACGGGCAAGCAGGTCACCCGCCCCGGCATCGCGGGGCTGATGGGCGCCTTCGGCGCGGCGCTTTACGCCAAAGAGAACGTGCAGGGCGAAAGCACCGTCGTCACGGCGGAAGAGCTGCGCTCCTTCTCGTACACCTCCAACAGCCACGTCTGCAAGGGCTGCACGTCCCGCTGCAACGTCAACGTCATCGGTTTTTCGGACGGCCGCAAGTTCATTTCCGGCAACAAGTGCGAAAAGGGCGCGGGCCTCAAGCCCCATTCGGACGAGCTCGACCTCTACGCCTACAAATACGAGCGGCTGCTGCGCTCCGTCGCGGGCACGCCCGGCCGCCGCGGCAGGGTCGGCCTGCCCCTCGCGCTCGGCTTTTACGAACAGCTCCCGCTGTGGGCGGGCTTTTTCGAAGAGCTCGGCTTCGAGGTCGTCCTCAGCGAAAAATCTTCCCGACAGCTCTATTTCAAGGGTCAGCACACCGTCGCCAGCGACACCGTGTGTTACCCCGCCAAGCTGGCGCACGGGCACATCGAAAGCCTTCTGGACAAGGGCGTCGACTTCATCTTTTTCCCCTGCGAAAGCTACAACATCGACGAGCATTCGTCCGACAACCATTACAACTGCCCGGTCGTGGCGTACTATCCCGAACTGCTCAAAGCCAACAACGAGCGGCTGAACGCGGAAAATTTCCTCATGCCGTACATCGACGTCAACGACGAAAGTTCGGCGGTGCGCGCGCTGCGCCGCGCGCTGGGCCGCTACAAACTTTCTCCGGCCGCGCTGCGCCGCGCCCTGCGCGCGGGCTTCGCGCGGCTGGGTTCCTTCCGTGCGGACGTCGAGAAACGGGCGGACGAGATCCTCAGCCGCGCGCGGCGGGAGGGTAAGCGCGCGGTCGTGCTGGCGGGCCGCCCGTACCACATCGACCCCGAGATCAACCACGGCATCAGCAAACTGCTCGGTTCGCTGGGCGTGGCGGTGCTCTCGGAAGACGGCGTGGCGCACAAGGGCAGCGCCGTGCGCGTGAACGTGCTCAACCAGTGGACGTACCACGCCCGCCTTTACCGTGCGGCCGAATACGTCTCGCGCAGTGCCGACCTCGACCTGGTCCAGCTCGTCTCCTTCGGCTGCGGCATCGACGCGATCACCACCGACGAGGTCCGTTCCATCCTCGAAAAGCGCGGCAAGCTCTACACGCAGATCAAGATCGACGAGATCAACAACCTCGGCGTGGTCAAGATCCGCCTGCGCAGCATGCTCGCCGCGATCGAAGAACAAAAAAGGAGGTCTGCCCATGAAAAAGCACAGTAAACCCGAACAGACGGCGGATTTCCGCGACGACTATCCCCGGTTCACGCCCGCGATGAAAAAGACGCACAAGATCCTCGTGCCCGACATGCTCCCCGTGCATTTCGGCATCATCGTCGACTTTCTCAACAAAGAGGGGTGGGATATCGAGGTTCTGCACAACGACTCGCGCGCCGTCATCGACGAGGGCCTCAAACACGTGCACAACGACACCTGCTTCCCCGCGCTGTGCGTCACGGGGCAGTTCATCGACGCGCTCAAAAGCGGCAAATACGACCCCGAACACACCGCGGTGCTCATCACGCAGTCGGGCGGCGGCTGCCGCGCCTCCAACTATATCCCGCTCATCCGCAAGGCGCTCAAAGCCGAATTTCCGCACGTGCCGGTCATCTCGCTCAACTTCGCGGGGCTGGAAAAGGACAGCGGCTTCCCCGTAGGGCCGCGCCTTCTGCTCAAACTCGCCTTCGCGATCTTCTACGGCGATACGCTCATGTCCCTGTACAACCAGTGCAAGCCGTACGAAACGGAGCCGGGCGCGTCCGACAAGGCGCGCGAAGACTGCGTCAAGCTGATCGGCGCCGCCTTCGACGCCGGCCGCTACCGCCGCTACAAAAAGATCGCCCGCGCCATGCTGCAGCGCTTTTCGCAGGTCGGCCGCAGCGGCGAAGCCAAGGTCAAAGTGGGCATCGTGGGCGAAATTTACGTCAAGTATTCGCCGCTGGGCAACTCGCATCTGGAAGAATTTCTGCTCTCCGAAGGCTGCGAGCCGGTCGTGCCCGCGCTGATGGATTTCGTCATGTACTGCGCCGTGAACAACCTCAACGACGCGAAGCTGTACAACAAAAAGAGCCTGGCCACCCCCGTGTTCGGCGTCGTGTACCGCTATCTGCACCGCGTGCAGAAAAAGATCATCCGCCTCACCGAGGCGTACGGTTTCGAGCCGCTGCACGACTTCGAGCACCTGCGCCGCTGCGCGGACAAGGTCATCCACCAGGGCGTGAAGATGGGGGAAGGCTGGCTCATCCCCGCCGAGATGGCGGCGCTTGCGGAAACGGGCACCGAAAACATCGTCTGCGCCCAGCCCTTCGGCTGCCTGCCCAACCACATCGCGGGCAAGGGCACCATCCGTACCCTCAAACAGATGTACGAACACGCCAACGTCGTCGCCGTCGACTACGACCCGTCCGCGACCAAGGTCAACCAGGAAAACCGCATCAAACTCATGCTCGCCACCGCGCGCGAGAATCTGGCCGCTTCCCGGTCGGACGCGCGCCCGGCCTGAGCGGAGAAAACACGATCTTTTCGGCCCGCCCCGCACGCCTCTCCGCGTTCGGGGCAGTTTTCGCTGCGCCCTGCCGGCGCGCGGGACGGGGCGGCCGCGCCCGTCTTCTTTGCCGTTATCCCGCCCGGGCATAATCCCGCCCGCATGCGCATACGATAGCGTATGTTTGTGTTGAAAAAGAGCACGCTCGCGGCGGCGGCCGTCGCCGTGGCGCTCGTGCTGTTGGCGGGGTTGTGCCTTTCCGCGGTCGGCGCCGCAAACACGGCGCCCGCCGCGGGGTTCTGCGTCGTGCTCGACGCCGGCCACGGCGGGGCGGA
>CALVHP010000038.1 GCA_944328405.1 uncultured Clostridia bacterium | reverse complement strand
TCATATATCCTATGTTATAATACCCTCATCAAAATGAGGAGCAATTTCAATGAAAGCCGTAATCTACGCCCGTTATTCAAGCGACAACCAAAGAGAAGAGAGCATTGACGGTCAGCTCCGTGAATGTATGGAGTATGCCAAGTTCAACGGCATAGACGTCGTGAACAGCTACATAGACCGTGCGCTCTCCGCAAAGACTGACAACCGCCCTAACTTCCAGCGTATGATTAAGGATAGTTATAAGGGCTTATTTGACGTTGTCCTCGTGTGGAAATTAAAAAAGGGGACATGTTTTTTTTGATGCGGAAGATTTGCGTTGAACCACACGCGCCCGTCGGTTGGCGCACCGCCGTTGGCTGTTTATGCGTGTCGGTTCACGCGAGGGGCAAAAGCCCCGACGCTCAGCCGAGGGGGCCCCTCAGGGGTTTCGGCTGTATGCCTTTCTCTGCGCCAGAAGACCCGTTGCCGGTTGGCAGCGGGTTTTTTGTTTGCGCGCGGCTTTGTCCGCGCTTTCGCAACCAAAAAACCGCGTATACACGGCAACGGGTCGCTCTGCTTATCGGGGAGGGAACGGCCGAAAGAACGTGAAACGCCCGTTCCCGCATTTCCGGACTGCGTTGCCGCGACGGCTGTCGGGGGGCAGGCAGGAGGGGGCTTCCCGCCCGTACTGTGCCGGCGCGGGCGGCCGGACGGAGAGAAACGGTGAAATTTGCGCGTATACGGCCGTTAATTTTTTCCGAAATCTTGACAGGCTTTCCAAAATATGGTACTATAATCGAAAAAAAGGAACGTTCCCCGAATCATTTCCGGAACGGATCGTACAAGGTGAGTGGATGGATCGCGACAAGAAAAAGGTGACCCTCAAAGACATTGCTGCACGCACGGGGCTTTCCGTGAATACCGTCTCGCGCGTGCTGAACAAAAAGCCGTATTACACCAAAGAGGTGGAAGAACGCGTCAACGCGGCGTGCAAAGAGCTCGGCTACATCGTCGACATGAACGCTTCCGGCCTGCGGAGCGGTTCCACCCGCACGATCGCCATTCTCTATGACGATCTCGTCAATCCGTTTTATTCGTATACGACGGATATCATCTCCAAGCGGTTTGAAGAACACGGCTACAACCTGATCATGTTTTCCAACAACGACCGCTCTCCCTACGTCGATTACGAGATGATGCGCATCGTGATGGCGCGCAAGCCGGACGGCATTTTGTCCTTCCTCGAGCCGGCGGCCGACATGGTGGATTTCATCAAGGAGACGGGCATCCCGTTCGTCATCTTCGGGCGGGACGGCAGCCCCTACGGCATGACGGGCGTCTGCGCCGACGAAAGGGGCGGCGGGCGCGCCGCCGGCGAGCATCTCCTTTCCTGCGGGTACCGTAGCCCCGTGTACGTGGGCAGCTGGCACGACGTCAAAGTCTGCCTGGATCGCCAGGAAGGGTTTGCCGAGGCGCTGCGCAAAGAGGGCGTCGAACTCACGCCCGACCGCATTTTTTACATCCGTGAACACGATTTTGCCGAAATGATCGACCGCATCGCGGCGCTCGGCGCGGACGCGGTGTTCTGCTTCAACGATATGATCGCGTTCGTCGTCATCGAGGCGCTGGCCGAACGCGGCGTCGTGGCGGGGCGGGATATCGGCGTCGTCGGGTACGACAATGTGCAGCAGATGCTGAAAATGCCGCGCTTCATCACCACGATCGACGTCGGCGGGCACGACTTCGCCGAATACGGCGCCGCCGCCATGCTGGATCTGCTTTCCGGCGAGCCGGCCGGGATGGCCCCGTTTACCGAAAAGCACGCGCCGCCCGCCGTCGTGCAGGGGGATACCACCCGCCCGCGCAACGCGTAAAACGTGCGGCGCGCAATGGATGGACGCAATAGTATTGCATGAATAACGTCAGCGAAGTCCCTGCCTCGGCAGGGACTTTTTGCGCCGGGGCGCGCGGCGACGCGCCGCGGGCGCGGCAGGTGAAAAAATTTTCGGCGGCGCCGTTTTGGCGCCGCATTTCTGTTGACAATTTTCCGACTTTCAGTATAATGTTAGATAACCTAACATTTTTGAGGGCAGCGATGGATCGGAGGCACATCGGCTACGCCGTGAATTCTCTCGGGCGCCGCATCAATCGGGTGATGAGCAACATCCCCGCGATCAAGGAGAATAAAAATCTGACGGGTATCCAGGTGTGGGTGCTTAATTTTTTGCTCCGCAATGCCGACCGAGAGATCTATCAGCGCGATATCGAACGCGAATTCAACATCCGCCGTTCGACGGCGACGCAGCTGTTGAAGGCGATGGAAGAGGGCGGGCTGATCCGCCGCGTTCCCGTCGATTTCGACGCGCGGCTGAAAAAGATCGAACTGACCGAATATGCCGAAGAGATCCGCGCCCAGGTCCAGGCCCAGATCCGCCGGGCGGAGGCGGTGATGACGGAAGGGTTCACCGAAGAGGAGATCGAAAACTTCTTTTCGTATGTAGAGCGGTTCAAGGCCAACCTCAAAAAATGCGAATGAAGCCGATTCGCAGTTGTCGGGCGGCTGCGCGCGCAGGGCGCGCGGGCGAACAGGGCATGTAAAAAATCTGACAAGGAGAGTTTAAGGAAACATTATGATCAAAACTTTGGCGAAAAGTATCCGCGAGTATAAAAAACCGTCCATACTTTCCCCGATTTTTGTGGCGATCGAAGTGATCCTCGAATGCCTGATGCCGCTGGTCATCATGGAATTCATCGCGAAGATCAGCCCGACCGGCATAAACGGCGCGGAAGGCGTAGAAATGCGCACCATCCTCGTTTACGGCGGCATTCTGGTCGGGATGGCGGTCCTGTCTCTGATCACGGGCATGTTGTCGGGGCGGTTCGCGGCGCGCGCCTGCGCGGGCTTTGCGAAAAACCTGCGCAAGGATATGTATTACGCGATCCAGGATTATTCCTTCGCGAACATCGACCGCTTTTCCACTTCGTCGCTGGTCACCCGCCAGACGACGGACGTGACCAACGTGCAGATGGCGTACATGATGATCATCCGCGTGGCGATCCGCTGCCCGCTCATGCTCATCTTTTCCCTCGCGATGGCGTTCACGGTCAACGTGACCATCTCGTGGGTGTTTCTGGCGCTGGTGCCCGTACTGGCGGCGGTGCTCGTCGTCGTCATCTTCAAGACGCACCCGATCTTCGAAAAGGTGTTCCACAAGTACGACAACATGAACCGCTCCGTCCGCGAGGACATCAAGGGCATCCGCGTCGTCAAATCCTTCGTGCGCGAAGATTTTGAAAAGAAAAAGTTCGAAGCCGCCTCCGAAGATGTCTGCAAAGACTTTACCCTCGCCGAGCGCATCATGGCCATCAACGGCCCGGTGATGCAGTTCTGCATCTGGCTCTCCTTCCTGCTCATCTTCCTGCTGGCGGCCATCCTCACGTCGCGCTCGCCCGCCAATCCGGTCGGGGAAGAGCAGCTGACCGTGCTCATCATGTACGC
>CALVHP010000037.1 GCA_944328405.1 uncultured Clostridia bacterium | reverse complement strand
CCCGCCGCAAGCGGAACGAAGGAATCGGAAAAAGCGAGAGACGTTTTTCCGTTCACGGAAAGATCGAGCTGCAAACCGACGCTGACGTACGCGGCGTTCTGCCACACGGAGTAGGAAGCCGCCTCATTCGTAAATTCGCCCTGCCCGTCCGTGCCGGAGACGGCGGAAGTTTCGAGCAGCCATTCGGGCGGAACGGACGATTCGCCCGCCGTGTCGGACGAGATGCCCGTGAACGTTGCCGTACCGCCGCCCATGGAGAGAGCGAGGTGCGTGCGGTTCATAAGGGCGAAATCGTTGACCGAAAGGTCGGAAAGCAGGTCGGCATAATTGCGGATGTACCGCTGCCCGTTGACCGTGAGCATGTAGCCGCTCTGGGCGGAACGGACCAGTTCGACGGACACGGCGTCCGTGCCGACGGATTCCCCTTCCAGGAGCGCTTCTTCCGCCGTCGCGGTGATGCGGTACACGCTCAGCAACAGAGAATCGGCGCCCTGTTCCAAAGCGAACACGAGGCTGCGCTCGCCGCGCTCGGCCGAAGGAAGCGCGCCTTCGCTGCGCATCAGCCCGACCAGAGCGGTATCCCCTTCCGCCATGCCGGAGAAGGAGACGGTAAAGCGCACCGTGCCCGAAGAAAGGGCTTCCGCATACACGGCGTTTCCGCCGACCGGCTCCCCTTCGACGATCGACGCGGGCGCGTCGTCTGCGCGGGCAACCGTTTTCGGCAGCAGCGCCCCCGCCAGCAGGACGGCGACCAGGCATAAGATCACCGCCATCGTTTTAGACTTCATCAAAAACCCTCCCTACCATCGTTTCTTCCGCGCGCCGCTTTGCGCGCGGAGCGTAGTTCTGCATGCGGCGCACATATTCGTCGATGAAAGCGCGGCCGTCCACTTCGTGCGCGTAGGAGGCGTTGGCCTCTTCGGGCGGCACGTGCCAGTTGCAGTTGCACATCTTGACGACGACCCCGCGGGTGTATTCGCCCTTCGTTTCCACAGCGAGTTTTTCGCGGCGGAACTTGACGGCGTCTTCGTGCGCGCAGGCGTAGACCGCCAGCGGGTCGTGCAGGTACACGGCGTCCCTGTCCGTTCCGACCATTTTGATCAGCACGTCGGTGACGGGATGGCCGACCGATTGCAGCGTGCGCAGGTCGGCCGCGTTGAGAAAACACTGGAAGGTGACGTCCAGCCCGACAAAAAGTTTGGGCACGGGCGAGGCGATCACCGCCTGCGCCGCTTCGGGGTCGCAGGAAAGATTGTATTCCGAATAGTTCATGTCGAACGCGCCGCCCATGATGACGAGCTTTTCGATCTTACAGGCCAGGTCGGGCCGCTCGCGCAGCAGATAGGCGACGTTCGTGAGCGCGCCGAGGGTGACGACGGTGACGGGCGATTCCGCCCCTTCCAACGTGCGGACGTAGAAGGAAAAACCGTCTTCGAACTCTCCCCCGTGCGCCTCGCAGTCGTCCACGTACGACCAGAGCTTTTCGGAAAAATCGATGGAGGCATGAAACATTTCGCGCTGGGCGAGCGGGCGGGAAAAGCCCTTGCATACCGGCACGGAAGCGAAACCGCCGAGGTCGAGCATCATGCGCGCCATCTTGCAGCGGGTATCCACGTCTTTGAACACGGTCACCACGCCGAGGATGTTGAGTTCGGGCATCTGCATGGCCAGCGCCAGTGCGAAGGCATCGTCGAAATCGTCTCCGATGTCGGTATCTAAAATCACATTTTTCATGGTCAGTTTTTTTCCATATTCACAGAATTCACAAATTCGTGCCGCCGGGCTGCTTTCGCGCTTTCCGGGCGCGGGCCGCCGGGCGGCGACGTGTCAGAGTTTAATCGAGCTGCCGATCAGGCCCTCGATATAATACTTGTTCGCCACGACAAACAGGACGATGAGCGGGATCGCGGAGACGAGATAGCCCGCAAACTGCATGGTCGTGTTGGACGAATGTTCGGACGTGTATACGCGCACCAGCGCCGCGGCGATCGTGAGGCGGTCTTCCATGACCGTCATCGGCCACAGATAATCGTTCCAGATGTTGACGAGCGTCATGATCGCGAGGGTGCCCATGATGGGCATGCAGATGGGAAGCGCGATGCGGAAATAGCACACGAAATCGCCCGCGCCGTCGATCTTGGCAGCCTCAAAGATGTCGTTGGGGATGCCGCGGAAGAAGGACGTGAGCAGGAACACGCCGAAAATGGGGCCGGACGTCCACAGCGGCAGGATGAGCGAAAAGATGGAGTCGGACTTGGTCAGGCCGAGGCCGCGGTAGATCATCAGCTGCGGGATGAGCGTGAGGATGCCGGGCATCATCAGCAGCGCAATGACCATGGCGTACATCGCCTTGCGGCCGGGGAAGCGCATCTTGGCGAACGTGTAGGCGGAAATGGAGGCGATGATGATCAGCCCGCCGCCGCCGAAAATGCCGACCTCGACGGTGTTGAGGATATAACTGTCGAGAAGCCCGAACGCGTCGATAAGGTTGGTCACGACCAGGGGCAGCGTGGGATACCACTTGGTATTCTCGAACAGGTAATCGATCTTGAGCGCGTTCCAGATCGCCATGGCGAGCGGATACAGCATCAGAAACAGCAAAAAGCAGATGCAGATATTCAGAATGACCTGCGGAATGATCTGCCGGACGCGATCGGCGGAGATCTTTTTGCGCCGCACGGTTTCGGTTTGCATACGGGTCTCCTCCTTTCTCAGTCGAGTTCAAACTTCTGCGCGTTGAACACCTTGAAGGTGATCGCGGTGATGATCATCACGAACAGGAAAATGATCGTGCCGATGGCGCAGGCATAGCCGAGATTCCCCTCCGAAAACGCCTGGGTATACATGTAATACCCCGGCACCATGATGGCGGAGTTGATGATGTCTCTCTGCACCGTGCCCGCCCCGGACAGGACGACCTGGATGCCGTAATCCTGGAAAGCGCCGATCAGCCCGAATACGAGAAAATACCGGATCTGCCCCATCAGGGAAGGAAGGTGCAGGCTCCAGATGACGCGCATCGTGCGGGCGCCGTCGAGCTTGGCGGCCTCGCCCACTTCGACGGGGATACTCATCAGCCCCGACATGTAGATGAGGACGCTCGTTCCGCCGATCCAGGGGAAGCCCATGAAGATGATGGCGGGAATGACGGTGGCCGCATTGTTGAGCCAGGAAATGTTCACATCGGCGCCGAACAGCCCCAAAAGGCCGTTCAGAAGCCCGTCCGTGCGGTAAATGTACGTCCACAGATATGTCCCGATGACGCCGGGCGTGATGATCGGCAGCAGCACCATGACGCGGTACACGGCGGAAAGTTTTTTCCTCTTGACCCAGAAGAGCATTTCCGCAAAGATGAGGGGCACCACGATGCCGATGATCAGCTTGGGAATGTTGATGTAGAGCATGTTCCAGATGGAATCGAGAAACACCGAATCCTGGAACAAGCGGATGTAATTGTCGAACGAATAGGTATAGTTCGGCGAGCTTGCGCCGATCTGCCAGCCGGTAAACGAGCGCACGATCGCCAGAATGGGCGGGTAGTAGCAGAAGCAGAGCACGCCGATCATCAGCGGGGCGAGGAACAGGTACGCCATGCGCGCCTTCCAGATCTTTCCCGCAAGGATCTTCGCTTTGTTTTTGAAGCCGCTCCGCCCCTGTGCGGCGGCGGCAGCGGCGCCGGCGGCGCCGTCTTCGGCCTGCTGCACGGGGAGATTGCTGTTTTGTTCGGTCATGGCTCCACCACCTCGATCACATGGTAAATGGTTTTGGGAATCAGAAAAAAGATGGAATTCGACTCATCGTAGATCTTCACCGTCACGTCCGTAGCGGGCTGGTAGCGCGTCGCCCGCAGCGGGCGGAAGTTCAGGACGATCTGTCCGTTTTCGTCGGTCGTATTCCTCTGCTGCGTGAAGTTGCCGCCGCCTTCGGTGACAAAGACGAAGATATTGTGCCCTTCCACCGGTTCGCCGCGGCCGTCTCTCAGCTCCACCACCAGGGTGCAGGTCGATTTTCCGTCCGCGACGACGGGGTTGGGATCCGTGCTGACGACGGTCAGGTCGAACGTCGTCATGCGGATCACGTCAAACAGGAGGAACACGGCGACGACAGCGACGATGATGAGGAACACCAGCAGCTTTTTGGGAAGCCGGAAATGCAGGCGTCTTTCTTTCATCGTTCAACGGTCTCCGATCAGGATTCCAAAGTGATGCCGAGAGAGGCAGCCATATCCTTCGCGCCCTGGACCTGCAGATCGTTCCACGCCGCGAAGAACTGGTCGTCCGTGCCGCTGTAGCTGCCGGCCACCCACTGCGAGAAGAGCGTATCCATCTGCGTGGAGATGCTCGTCGTAAAGCCTCCCGGCCAGCCGTTGACCGAATCGGTTTTGGCAAACTGGCAGTCGATGAAGGCGCTGTCTTCCAGCCACATCGGCAGATCTGCGCCCTTGACGGCGCCGATGCTCGTGTTCATCTCTTCGATCATCGCGGAATTTGCTTCGCGCGTGGTGAGATATTTGAGGAATTCGACGGCGTAATAGAGTTTATCCTCGTCGATGGGCCCGTCGACGGTGCCGTCCTGGGTAACGCCGGCGCGCATGACGTTCAGATACAGGTCGACGCCGGGCTGCGATTCTTCAAAGCTCACCCAATCGACGTAGTCCTGGGTGTACTGGCTGTCGTCCTCGACGGGCGCGGGAACCATTTCCCAGTCGAACGCGCGGTTCATGTTCACTTCCGGGGTGTAGACCCAGGAGCCGTCGTATTTGAGGGCGCCTTTGCCGTTGTCCCATTCGGTGGAGTCTTTATTGGCGTCCGTCAGCAGAGACAGATATTCTTTTTCTTTGAGCAGCAGTTCGCTGGCATAGTCTTTGGTGACGGGGTTGAAGAAACCGTCGACCACGGCCTGCAGTTTTTCCTGCCCGCTCACGGTGCCGTCGCCGTTGGCGTCGACCTTGCCTTCCGCGGAATCTTCGTAGTCGAGCGCATAGCTCATGTAGGCGGGGCCGAGGTTGAACTGCATCAGCCAGGAGCTCGCCGTCGGCGGATAGTTGTTCGAGTCGACCAGATACTGCTGGTCTTCGGACATGGCTTCGCTCACATAGTCGAGGTAAGCGGTCCAGTCGAACGGGTCGGTGATGCCGAGGGTATATTCGCCCGCCGGCGTGTTCGGATCCACAAAGCCGTATTCTTTGGCCTTTTCGACGTTGTAGAACACGCAGGAAGCGGAGCCCGCAAACAACGTGAGCGGGATGGCGGCGATCTGCCCGTCGTAGGTACTGATGGCGTCGAGAGACCAGATGTAATCGTCAAACGCCTCTTTCCAGGGTTTGCCGGCGAGGTCTGCCGCCGTTTCGTAGGTATTCACTTCCTCCAGGTACGAGGTGAGGTCGACGTACCAGCCGCGCTCCTGGAAAGTGGTGCCCCAGGTGAAGGAGATGGCCGGGCAGGTGCCGTTGGAGATGGCCAGGGAGAAATACTGCCCCACATCTTCGCGCGAGAGGGAGAGATCCTTGTCTCGCACCCATTCGATCTTGACCTTGTTGTCGTGCAGGGCCTCGAACTCGGCGGCGATGTATTTGGGGGAATTGTACGCCGTGGAGCCGGCCGTCGACGTCTCGTTCACGGTCGGCGTCCAGCCGTGCAGGTCGACGCGGATCACCGTGGCGTCGCCGTTGTCACCGCCGCCGCCACCGCCTCCGCAGGCGACGAGCACAGTCGCCGACAAAAGCAGCGCCAAGACCACACAGAGAATCTTTTTCATGAAAACCTCCTCATTTTCCGCAGTGCACCATTTTGACAGTTTATTTGTGCACCGCGCACATTTTTCTTTCGATGATAAAATTATAGCAATCAAAAATCGGCAATAATATAACTTTTTGGCTGAATAATATAACTTATTAAGGCAGAAAAAGGCCGCTTTCCGCTCTGTTTTGTTGCAAAATCCGCCGGAAACTGGTATAATGGCAGGGAGCGATAAGGAGGGCCAAACGTGTTTGAAAGCGCCTTCGATTATTATATAAAAAGGGTCAATTCCCAGAATTTTACAGCGCCCCTGCACTCGCACACCTGCTTCGAGCTCGTCTACTACTACCGCAGCGGCGGGTTCTGCATCATCAACGGAAAAAAATATTCTTATAAGGCGGGCGACTTTATCGTCATCGAGCCGATGATGCCCCACGACGACCACGCCAAGGGCGAAACGGAGATCATCTGCATCGGGTTTTACTATGACAACGCCGAATTTTCGCTGAAGACGGGCTGCTACCGCGACGAACGCGGAAAGATCAAACGCTACCTGGAACACCTGACGGAAGAGATGTCGGAAAAGTCCATGCACTACTCCTTTGTGGCGAACCTGATCGTGAAGGAGATCCTCGTCGAGATCGAGCGCTCCATCTTCCCCGCCAAGGCCGAAGCTGTCAAACACGAGCACATCAAGCAGGTGCTCAACTACATCGAACAGTATTACCTGACCGACATCGACCTCGAACAGCTCTCTTCCATCTCGCAGTACAGCTACCACCACTTCCGCCACATCTTTAAGGAAGAGATGGGCGTATCCCTCAAACAATACATCCTGTCCAAACGGCTGACGTATGCGAAAAAGCAGCTGCAGGAAACGGACATTTCGGTGACCGAACTCGCCTACGCGACCGGGTTCGGATCGACCTCGCAGTTCATCAAGGTGTTCAAGGAGCATTTCCACGCCTCGCCCCTGCAGTACCGCAAACAGTATGCGGAAAATTATATCAATGTAGAGAATACCCCCCCCCCCGTGAATAGGAAAAATTTTCATATTTCTTGGCGAAGAAAAAGGCGGAGCCGCTTCGGCAGCTCCGCCTTTTCGTATGGTTGGATGCAGTTGAATTTGGATGCGATCGGATGAAATCAGCCCCCGCGCGCCGGGACCGCCGCGCAGGGAGACGTAAAACTTTTCGGCCGGGCGGCACCGGACGGCGGGCGCGGTCAGCGGCGCGGGCGCTCTTCGATGCGGCGAACCCCGGCGTCCGCTTCGACGCGCAGAGCGCAGCCGGGCAGGAGAAGGTCTGCCCGCGCGCCCGTCGTTGCGGAGCGCGTTTCGGAAAAACGCAGAACGTCCCCCTCTTTTCCGCCATACCCCGTCGCAGCGCAGAGCAGCCAGCGAATGACGTACGAAGCGAACCCGTGGTTGCAGCTGGCGTAATCGCCGTCGTTTTCCCACAGGGTCATGGTCTTGTCCGCCATGTAGGCGAAGTACCCTTCGATCTCCTCCAGCAGCAGATCGAAGTACCCGTAGCGCTCGAGCAGAGACAGGCGCAGATAGTTGCCGATGAAGGCGTTGGCGAACCACACGTCCGGGTGCCCGTTGTGTTCCTTGCGGCCGGGGCCGAAATCCCGTACGAGCGTCTGCCACAGTTCCGGGTCGCGGACCGGGTCGGCCACGCCCGTGAAGAAGGCGTAATACTGGCACACTTCGGTGACGTCTTCGCGCCGGACGAGGATGCCGTTTTCGCGCACGGAGTGGTCGCAGAAAAAGCGGCCGTTGTACGAAAGTTCGCGCACGGCGGCGGCGATCTGCTCTGAGCGGCCGAGGAAGGCGCGGTCGCCGTAGAGTTCGGCGAGCTTCGCCAGGGCGTACGAATACAGCATGTTGGCGCAGTAGTTCACGCCGTTCGTAAATTCGGCCGCCTTGCTCCATTCGATGAACACCCATCCGGGCAGATCTTCCAGAAGGCCCCGCTCGTTTTCAAACCCGGCAAAATACCCGGCGAGCGCGTACAGCCGTTCGCGCGCCGCGTCGGCCAGGCTGCGATCGCCCGTCTCTTTGGTGTATTCGGCGAGTTCCAGGATGAACCACATCGCCCACGTCGGGATAAAGTTGCCGTCGGGATGGGCGGAAGGATAGCACATCGGCAGCATTTCGGGCGGGAGATCTTCTACCGGGCCCGCCAGCAGAAAATTTTCCAGAAAGTCGTGTTCCACCCGGTTTTCGCCGGTGAGGATGTGTTCGACGCGGCCGGTGAAGTAGCCGTCGCACAGCCAGCCGGCGCGCTCGCGCGAGGGGCAGTCCATATAAATGTCGACGGCGTTGTATTTGAAGGTGTTGAGCGCCGCTTCGAAGATCTTCTGCAGCTCCTTGCGATCGCAGGAAAAACGGATGTCGCCGGCGACGGGGTTGCTCTCTTCGCGCAGGCTGAACCGCTCCACCGACGCGGCGCCCGCCGCGCAGAAAATTTTGGCGTAGCGCAGGGTGTACGGCTCGAAGGTGGTCAGGTCGTACTCGCCGGCGCGCAGCTCGTACTTGACGCAGTTGATGCAGTTGAGGCGGAAGGGATCGACGTCGCCGTCGACGAGGATCTCGTCGAACTGGATGTACAGAGTACAGTCGGATACGGCGCGCACGTGCAGGCGCAGAAAACCGCACCCGTTCACGCCGAAATCGTACAGCGCGTATTGGCCCGCGGCGAGGTCGGAGTCCCCCTTTCCGTCCCGTTCGAGCACGCGCATGCGGCACTGCTCGCGCAGCAGATCGCAGGAAAGCTCTTCGCGGGGGTAGGCGTCGAACGCGGCGCGCGGCTCGAGAAAGGCGGGCGCAAAGTTCTTTTCTTCCCGGCAGGGAAAGTCTTCCAGGGCCATCGTCCCGCCCGCGAACAGGCGCGGCTCGATCTCGCCGTAGAGGGAACGGGCGCTCCGCCTTTCGTGCAGCGATCTGGCGGAACGCACCTGCACGGGCAGGCGCGGGGCGTCCTCTTCCCCGCGCAGGCGGCGGGCGTAAGACGCGTCTGCCGACCACACTTCGGTAAAGGTGCGCTGGAAGGAATAGCGCAGCACTTTCTGCGCGTGTTCGGGGACCGCAAAGACGGGCGTCGACTCGTCCGTGCAGGCGAGGGTCCGCCCCTTCCCCCGGACTTCGAGCTGCAGGAAGGGTTCGCCGCAGGCGTATTCGAAGCAGTCGACCCCGTAGCCCGCCACGAGCGCCGTGAGGACGTTGTTGCCGCGGGCGAGCTTCCCGGCGAGCGGGATGCGGTCGACGCGGTAATGGTTTTTGGCGCAGCGCGCCGGGCCCGCGGCGAAAAATTCGCCGTTGAGCCAAAGCTGGTACGCGTCGCACGCGGCGACGAACATTTCCGCGTCCTTTGCCCCGGCAAAGGAAAACGTAAAGCCCAGCAGGCGGTTGTACTCTTTGGCCGGCGTTTCCGCCCAGATCGGTTTTGCCTTTTCAAACATAGTGCTGTCTCCCGGTGTAAATTGGCGCAAAAATCCGGACGGAGCGCCCTTCCGGCGGTCCTCCCCCTTTTGCACGATCGCGGATCCGCCGCTTCCGGCCGCCCCGCGATTCGCGACCATTGTACCCTATCCGCGCCGGGAATGCAAATCTTTTAGGCCGTACGGCGCAATTTTTCGACAAAAGCCCGCCGGCCGCCGCGGAGCATTCCGCGGCGGCCGCCCTGTACTTTTTGTGATGCGCCGCGGCGGCGCGTTTCGGCGGGCGGCGTTTACGCCGTTTCGCCGCTGCGGACGTGCACGTCGAAATTCAGCCGCGTACAGGACTCGGCTTCGCGCTCGCCGTTGATCTTCTGCAGGAGAAGCTCCACTGCAGAATCGACGCACTTTTGCTTGTCCGAAGAAACTGTGGTGAGGTTGACCGCCAACGGAAAATCTTCCTGAATATCGTCATAGCCCACAACGCGAACATCCTCGGGGACGCGGAGCCCGTTTTGGCGAACAATGGAAATAAATTCCAACGCCATAATGTCGTTGAAGCAAAACACGGCATCTACCCGATTCTGCAACAAGCGCATGGCTTGTTCATTCATTTCCTTGCGATCCATAAACTGTGCGTTCGCGTCGCAGAAGGTCTGCCCGTGGTCGGAGAGGCATTTTTGCAGCCCTTCGAGGCGGCGCCGGGCGCACTCGACCTGTTTGGGCGAGCCGAGATAGCCGATGTTCTTCGCCCCTTTCGAAAGCAGATATTCCCCCACGCGGTAGCCGCCCATAAAGTCGTCGGTCGAGACCGAATCCACGTTCAGTTGCGGGTTTTCGCGCCCCAGAAGGACGATGCGGATGCGGTTACGTTCGAGGATCTCGAGCACCTTTTCGCTCGGCTCGATGAAGGTGATGATGCCGTCCACCTTGCGGCTGAGGATGTTGCTCAGGTCGTTCGGCTTGATCTGGTCATAGATGCCGGCAAAGATCATCACGTCGTAATCGAGGGCGCGCAGGCGGCTGAACAGCAGCTCGGTCATGATCATGAAATAGGGATTCATCAAATTGTCGAAGATGACGGCGATCATTTTCGACTGGCCGTAACGGAGGCTGGTCGCCACCCGGTTCGGGACGTAACCCATCCGGTCGGCCACCGCAAGCACCTGTTTGCGGCAGCGCTCGCTGACGCCGCCCTTGCCGCGGATCGCCTTGGAAACGGTGTTCACCGTGATGCCGAGTTCGGCCGCAATGTCGCTGAGCCGCACGTTTGTCGACGTATTTTCCCTCATTTTTACCCTCGTTCCGCCCGGCGGATCTCTCCGCACAATATGAACGTTTTTATTACAGTGACATTATAATAGAAAAGGCGCGGAAGTGTCAAACATTTTCGGGTTTTACGTCCCGCCTTTGCTTTTCTGCAGCCCTGCGGCCGAGCACGATTTCGGCTATTTCAGCCACCTCCGCCTTGGGAACACGGTCTTCGGTGACCAGGCCGTTGATCTCCTGTTCGACGTCGGCAAACTGGGTATAGCAGAAGCCGCGCAGCGCTTCCGAGGCATAGACGGCGTCGAAAATACGTTCAAGGAAGGCAAGGAAGGCTTTTTCGCTCTTCACTTCCGAATAGCCGTAAGCAGCGCCGCCGTAGTGGCCGAACGAGGCGCCTCCCATCTCCGTCAGCAGGATCGGCTGGCCTTCGTCGCCCCCGCCTTCTACAAAGATACTGCGGTCGGTAGACGGGCTGCCGATCAACCCCGCGCGCGTGCGGAGCCCCTCGGCATACTTCCGCTGCCGCGCCGTTTCTCCCTCGCTGCCGTGAGCGTAGTTGTGGATGCCGATTATGTCCGTACGCACCATTTCCCAGCCGTCATTGGAGATGACGGGGCGGGTCGGATCGAGCATTTTAGTCTGGTAATAGACGGACATGGCGTGTGCGCGTTGCTGCGCGGAACCGCGCAGATCGGGCACCCCCCAGCTCTCATTCAAAGGCACCCAGACAACGATGGAAGGGTGGTTGAAACGCTGCAAAACCGATTCTGCCCATTCGCTCTGAAAAGCCGCCGCGGCAGCCGCGTCAAAGTTAGCGCAATTAGCGATTTCGCCCCAAACGAGAAAGCCAAGTTTGTCTGCATAGTAATGGAAGAGCTCACTCTCCACCTTCTGGTGTTTGCGGCAGCCATTAAAGCCCATGCTCTTGGCGAGCAGGATGTCTTTTTCGAAACATTCGTCGCCGGCCGGCGTCAGCAGACCGCCACGGTAATACCCCTGGTCAAGCACCAGGCGCATGGTGTAGCGGTGGTTGTTCAGAAAGATCTCGTCCCCTTCCACGGCAATCTTGCGCATGCCGAAATAGGACTTTACGGCGTCCGTTTCGCGGCCGCCGACGAGGAGACGGTACTCCACGTTGAACAGCACGGGATTTTCGGGGCTCCAGCACAGGCCATCCCCGTGCGTAGAGAAAGCAAAGATCTTTTTGTGAAAGATATCGAGCGTAAAATCCGCCGTTTCGGAAAACAGCCCGACGAGTGCGGACGCGACTGGTCTGCCGCGCAGCGTCACGCGCACATCCAGCGCCGCATCGGCCGCGGGAGCGTCCGTGCGGACGACGAAGCGCGCCGTACCCTCGTCGATATCCGGGTACACGAGGCTGCTGCGGATGTACCGCTCCCCCGTGCATTCAAGGTACACGCTCTGCCAGATGCCGCTGGAACGGGTGTACCAGATGGCGCAGGGCTTCTCTTCCCAGCACTGTTTGCCGCGCGGCAGACACTCGTCGTCCGGGCGCTCTTCCACGCGGACGTACAGCGACTGTTCGCCGCGGCGCAGAAGGTCGGTGATCTCCAATGTGAACGCCGTATTGCCTCCGGTATGCCCACCGGCGTGCATGCCGTTTACATAAACGTCGGCGCTGTAATCCACCGCGCCGAAATGCAAAAGGACGCGCCTACCTCTCCAGCCTTTGGGGAGAGTGAACTTCCTGCTATACCAAAAGCAACGGTGCGGCGCGGAATCGGCAATACCGCTGAGTTCGCTTTCAAATGTGTACGGGACTTCGATCTGACGCGAAAACTGCCTGCCGGCATACCATTTTTCGCGCATGCCGGCGTTTGCGTCGTCAAATTCAAAATCCCAGAGTCCGTTCAGGTTCAGCCAGTCCTTTCGTTCGAACTGCGGGTTGGGATAAGCAAGCAACATGGTGTGATCCTCCTATTTCAGCCCCGTATGCGCGATGCCTTCAATCACCTTTTCCTGCGTGACGAGGAACAGGAGAAGCACGGGCACGGCCGACACGATCGCCGCCGTCATCGTCAGCCCGAGGTCATAGTTATACGAGCCCTGCATCTGGCTCAGGCCGACGGTCAGGGTCATCGAAGTGACGCGTTCCGCGCCGAGTATGATCTGCGGCCACATGTAATCGTTCCAGTTGGCCAAAAAGCCAAACAGGCCCGTGACCATGAGCGCGGAGGAAGAGAGCGGCAGCACGATGCGGAAAAAGATGCTGAAGTGCCCCGCTCCCTCGAGTTGCGCACTTTCGACCAGCGATTTGGGGATGTTCATGAAAAACTGGCGCATGATGAACAGGCCCGAAACGCCCGCCACGCCCGGAACAATCAGTGCCAGCGGCGAACCGACCCAGTTGAACCGAACCATCATGTTGTACATGGGGACGAGGTTGATGACGCCTGGAATCATCATGGTGGAAAGCACGGCGGTGAACAGCACATTGCGCCCCTTGAATTCGAGCACGCTGAACGCGTATGCCGCTAAACTGACAACAAGTAGGTGCAGAACCGTGTACGCCGCCGCGATGTACACGCTGTTGAACAGCCACCGCAGCACGGGGTACAGGTCAGAATTTTCAAACAGCCGAATGTAGCGTTCCAAAGTGAAGTCGCGCGGGATCAGGCTCAGCAGGTGAGCGTCGATGTCGGTATCCGTCTTGAAAGACGTGGCCAGCCCCCACAGCAGCGGCAGCAACCAAATGATCACGATCGGGATCAGGATGGCCGTCGTGACGATGCGGCTCTTCTGCCCCCGGCGGAGACGCCTGCGCAGAACGTTTTCGTTGTTCATAACTTATTCTCCCCGTTTGCTGATGCGGTTCTGCACGATACTCAGGGCGATCATGAGGATGCCCATACACACGGCCATCGCCGAAGCCACGCCAGGGTTGGAGTTCGCGCCCACGCCCAGGCTGCGGATGCGCATCATGAGCACCGTGGTCGTAAATTCACCGTCGATCACCGGGCCTCCGCTCGTGAGCATCTGCGGTTGGCCATAAATATTGAAAGAAGCGATCATCGTCAAAATAAGGCACATGAAGATCTGGTAGCGGATGCCCGGAAGCGTGATGTAACAAAAACGTTTGACCGTCCCGGCGCCATCAAGCGCGGCGGCCTCGTGCAGGGAACGGTCCACGTTTTTCATCGCGGCGGCAAAGATGACCATGTTCGTGCCGCACGTCCACCACAGCGTGACGACGAGGATGGCGATCCAAGCCCATGGCTGGGTGTTCAGCCAATCCGGTCCGCTGACTCCGATTGCGCCCAAGATCCCGTTGATGACGCCGTTGTGTGTATAGAACTGCCAGGACCAGATGATGACGACCGTGGCGACAGAAAGTACCGTCGGCGCAAACAGGCAAAAACGGAAAAAACGGAAGCCATAGGGTTTACCGTCGAGCAGGCCCGCCAGAATGAGGGGCAGGATCATCAGAGGCGGCACCGAGATGATCACGAACAGGAGCGTGTACTTCAGACCGCTCCAGAAATATTCGTAAAAGATCGAGTCGGATTCAAACAGGATCCTCGCATAATTGGAAAACCCTACGAACGCCGTCCGGCTGGAATCGAACATGTTCCAGTTGAAAAAGCTGATCGTAATCCCGAACACGAAGGGAAACAGCACAAACATCACAAAGATCACGCCGAATGGCAGAAGGAACAGGACGGGCGTCAAATTCTTTCTGATTCGGTACATCTTATTGGTTTTCAAAAGTTCCGAAGCCGATCGCATCGCGTACCTCCTGCCGCAGCGTTCACTGACCGAGCATCTCTTTCGCTTCTCTGACGAGCTTGATCCCCTCTTCTTCCGCCTGGTTCAAAAGCAGCACGGCGTCGTAAGAGGGCGTCTGCATGGCGGCGACAATGCGCGAATAGATGGGCGTATACGCCTCGAAGTAGAAGGGCGAGCTCACGCCGATGCGGAAGGTTGACACGTCGCCGAAATCGTGGACGTATTCAAGATCCTTGTATTCCTGCGTTTCGCGTGCCCTGGCGCTGGCGGGCACCTGGCCGGCCGTCGCCCAGACGTGACTGTTTTCGGTCATCCATTTGACGAATTCCGCCGCAGCGGCCAACTTTTCGTCGTCCTGCCGGTTCTGACGGGGAAATACGAAGGTATGCGAGCGTACCGCGACCGTGTCCGATTCGGGGTTGAACATGCGCGAGAGCGGAATCACGCCGAAATCCACGTTCGACGTTTTCAGCGAATTGAGCATCCACACGCCGTTGATGTGGAAGAGAGCGTCGCCCGAACGGAAGTACATCAGATCCTGGTCGTTGCCCAGGCTGGTGGGCGAAAGGTGATAAGTGTGAAGCAGGTCGGTCAGCGATTGCAGGGCGGAACGGCCGGCTTCGGTATTGAACCCCGGCTGGTCTCCGTCTTTGACCTCGACGCCGCCGAACTGGTACAAAGCCGTTGTATACGTGTAGTCGCTGGGCCAGCCCGAAGCGATGGGAAAACCCCATACGCCGCCTTCGGCATTATCCGCTTTCTGCGCCGCCGCGATAAGTTCGCTGCGCGTCGTCGGAACTTCGCAGCCGTACTGCGCGAGCAGCGTTTTGTTGTAATAGATGCCGAGCGGATGCATATCCAGCGGAATGGCGTACGTGCTGCCGTTAAATTGTAGAGACTGGACGATCTGTTCGGGAAAATCGGCCATATCGATGCCCGCCTGCGAAATCAGGTCGTCCGCTGCGTACAAAAGCCCCTGGTTGGCGTAGCTCTGCACGCGGTACGAATGCATAATCGCCACGTCCGGTCCGCGGCCGATAGGGATGTTGAGGTTCAAGTTGTCGTAATACACGTCTTCATTGGCAGACTGTTCACTGACGTAGATGCGGCCCTCGTACTCTTCGTTGAAATCCTCCACCATCTGCCGCATGACGGTGCCGTCTGCGCCGGTCAGCAGGTTCCAGTACGTGATGTCCACTTCTTCGCCCGTACCGCCGCCTCCGCCCCCGCCGCCTCCGCCGCAAGCGGCGAAGGCGGCGCAGCCGAGCAGCATGCATGCGCCAAGCAAGACAGCAAGAATTTTTTTCATCATGGCTTCACCCTACCTTTTCGATGCGGAACATATCAAATGTTACCGTGATGTCGGCCGGCGTCCCGTCGATAGCGCCGAGCAGCGCGCCGACTTTGACGTCTCCGTAATCTTTGTCCGCCGTAAACTCGATGGTGAACGTCTGGAACTCGGTGGTGAGTTCTGCAATCAGGGGCTTCGCGATGTTGGCGTAATCGTTGCCGCTGTCGGTCACCTCGATCTGGATCTTTCGGGCAGCGGAAGCCTTGGCGACCACCGTCAGGCGGTAGGTTTCGCCCTCGGCAAACTGCGGAGAATCCTGGAAGATCTGGATATGGTGCGCCGCGTCGCTCGGGTCGAGCACGGTGACCGATACGGTCCCCGCGTCGGCGTCGGCGGAATATTCGGCGCGGCCGGTGCCCAGAACCTGGTTGATCTCGCGCGTCCATCCCGTCCAACCCAGGCTGAAATCGTCGTTGATGAGCTCGTACGGGTAATCCGTGCTGAGCGTGATTAACACGTTGCGCAAAATGCTCGTCTGCCGCCCAGCGGCGTCCGTCGCCTTGTACTGCAGAACGTAGGTGCACTCCCGCTGCACATAAGCGGGGATCTCTCCCGAAACGGTAAAGGAAAGTTCATTTCCATCCGCGTCCCGGCAGGTGACGCCGGCTTCCGCGTCGAAACTGTGCTTACCGCTCTCGATCTCTGCGGCCTCCACGCCCTCGAACACAGGACCGTTTTCGGGCACGGTGATCTTTTCGACATAGACGTTGTCGATGATCACTTCGTGCGGGTCAGAGGCGGAGCACTCGTCGGTCGGCAGCTGCCAGCCGAGGTAAAGCACGACTTTGGTATCGAGCACGTCGGCGTCGGAGGTATAAATCAGTTCGTATTGCTGCCATTCGTCGGTCAGCCTCATGACCTTAGTGCCGTACTGCATCATGCGGTTGTTGTTGTTCACCTCTTCAAACCCTGCCGAAACGGAATGCCCGTCGGGGCTTTTGGCATCGAAGGTCAGGCGATATGTCTCGCCGCGGTCGATGTAGAGGTTGCGCTGGTAGAACTGCACGCTCCACCACTGGTTGCCTGGGTCGGTGATGGTGAAGTGCATCTCTTCGTCGATGATCTCGTTGCTCCCGCCGCCGCCCGGAACATCGAAACTCCACGAGCGCGAAGGGGTATCGAACTTCCCGTTCGCCACGTTGTGCATGACCTGCACGGAGATCTGCCGTTCCTCGCGGGAAATGATGCCTTCCGAATTGACGACCTGGTATTCGATGACGTAGCGGCCGGTGTATTCGGAACTGAAATCGCCGTCGTCGCGTACGACGATGGCGTCGCTGATGTCGCCGTCCTTGCCGTCCGTGGCGGTGACGCCCGCCAGCAGGTCGAAGTTGTCGCCGCGAGCGATGGTCACGTCGTCCACGCCGCTCCAGACGATGCCTTCCTGTGCGGTGTCTCCGCCGTTATCTCCCGGGCCGTCTCCGCCGGGCGTTTCATTGTTGCCGCATGCCGTGAGCGTGAACGCGAGCAACAGCGCCAAAATCACGGAAAAGAATAGTTTTTTCATGTTCAAATCGTCTCCTCCCGGCAAAGCGCGTCCGACGCACGGGCGCGCCCTGCCCTATACCCTTTTATTCTTCCGGCACCGGGAAATCGGCCGTCGTCGTGGCGGTGATGTTGCTGTACGTGATGACGCATTTTTCGCCGCCCATGCCGAAATGCGTTTCGCCGAGGTTTTTTTCGATGGTCGCCAGCAACTCGCCGTTCAGGTAAAAATAGGATTTCCCTTCGCTGTAAATGATGGTGAAGGTCAGCGGGTTGGTCACCCCTTCCCCGATCTTGACCAATTGCCAGTTGCCGAAATTGCCGGCCGTTTTGATATCCGTAAAGATCTGCCACTCGTTTGCGACGTCGGTCTTTTCAAACACGAACCGCACGAGGTTGTTGTCGTCTTTGCAGATGAGGAAGGTCGCCTGCGACCAATCCTGGTAATCAGACATTTCCACCGTCATATTCACGGTATAGGCGGTGCCGGCGATCGGTTTACCCGCAAAATAGAGGAACATCTGCTTATAATCTTTGATTCCCTTCTGAAACACGCCGGGGGTCTCCGTCGCGGCAATTGCGCCTGTGTCGCAACCTGCGCCGCCGTACGTATGTTCACCGAAAGAAGCCAATGTGTTTGTGTTGAGAATAGACACGTCGTAGCTGCCATGCAAATTGCTGTACTCAATGGTACAAGCCTCGCCCCCAAAACCGAAATGCGCATCGCCCAAATCGGCCTGAACCGAAGCGAGCTGCGTTCCGCCGACAATAAAATACGACACGCCTTCATGATAGACGACCGTAAAGGTCAACGGATTGGGAACGCCGCCCGGAATAGCAATTGATTGGTAGTTCCCGAAAACCCCATTCGTTTTGACATCGGAGAAAAGCTGCAGGCCACCGCCCCAGGATCCACCATAGCATTCAAACACAAAACGAACAAGGTTGTCTTCATCCTTACTGACCATGAAAGTTGCCTGTCCTGTCGTGCCGCCCTCCGGAGGAAATTCCGTTGATGCGTCGACCAGTTCGACGGTCGCATCCATCCGCCAGGAATCACCCGCCAACGGCAGACCGTCTTCGTAATAGAAACTCTGGCCGTAGGCAGTGCTCGTTTTTTGGAATACACCCGGAGTATCCGTTTCAACAATGACGCCGGGATCCGCCACAGCGCCGCCGTAAGCATGGTAGCCGAAAGACTGGGTCGCCTGGTCAATGTACTGCTGGATGTGAGAGTCGTCGGTATACGAACGCAGGCGCGTTAGTTCAAGAACGGAATTTTCCCCTCCCAGACCGACATGGGTATTACCGAAATCGATGTCGACTTTGCCGACGTAGTCGCTTTCAAAGAAGAAGTACGCCGCGCCGTCGTACGCCATCACGGCGAAGTCGAATTCGGGGCTGTCGGATTCACGCAGGACGGCGGCGTTCCCCGCCTCCGCGCCGCCGTTGCAGTATTCGCTGGACAAGGTGTACGAATCTTCGCCGTTGTAAGCGTACACGAACCGCGCGTATTTGCTTGTGCTTTCACGGACGATGACGGCAACTTCCGCACCCGTTTCTGGTTCAGACAGCTCGGCTGTGCCTGTCAGAAGATATTTTGCTCCGGCGAGGGCTTCACCGTCGTCATAGAAGTATGCTTCGCCGTAATCGGCCGATTCTTTGCGGAATACTCCGTCGTCCACGGCGGCAAAGACGTCGTCATAGTCGTCGGTATACGCGTTCGCACCGAAAGGATTGGCGAACACCACGCTGACGACGAAAGTCGTTTCGTGGTATTCGGTTTTAGCCGTGACGGTCGTCTTCGTATTGCCGACCAACCCGGTTACCGTGCTGCCGGCAATGCGGATGTTCTGCCCGTCGAAGGTGTAGGTGATGTCGCTCTGCCCCGCCTCAGTGCTGAACCTAGGCTGAATGGTCACACTTTCCTGGAAGTCAACAGTCATATCGTCGATGGTGAGCGTTCCGCGGTCTGTAGGCGTATCTCCGCCCGGTTCACTACCGGGACCGTCGGAACAGGCCGCCAGCCCGAAGCACAGCAGGAATGCCAGCAACAATGAGATCAATGTTTTTTTCATCGTATTTTCTCCCTTTTTTGATAAGTTCTGTACGCCGCCAGGGATCTTCTGTTTTCTGCCGTGGCAGAAAACAGAAAAGGTACCTTTTCGTCGCACGATTGTTTTACGAAACATCCGACCGGAAGAAAGGCGCTTCCTGTTCGCTGTACGAAGGAGCGTACCCTTCCAGGTACGGGAAGCCGTCTTCGTCCCAGAGCAGTTTGTCGATAAACAGCGACCGCCGCGGAGACGAACCGTACGTTCCCAGTGCGTATTTGGTTTCATAGGCGTGATACACCATCCAAAACTCGCCGTTGTCGTCGGCTATCACGCAGTTGTGCCCGGGGCCCGCCACATCGGCATCCCCCTTCACAACGAGTTCCCCCGTCGTTCTGCCGTCGAGGAGGGTATTGCCCTCCCGGTCCGTCCAGGCGTCAAACGGCGTTTCGGCACGCACCACATTGACATAGTAGGTGCTCCGGATTCCCTCGCAGCAGTGACCCAAAGACAGAAACAAATAGTAATAACCTTCCCTTTCAATCATGTACGCCGCTTCAAACGAGGAAGAATCGGCATACCCGCCGATGCGCACGGGCTCGGCACCTTCCGCCACCTGCAGGCCGTCTGCCGTGAGGCGGATCATGTACAGCCCGCGGTAGCTGCCCCAGATCATATAGACCTCTCCTTCGTACTCGAACGTAAACGAATCGATGGAGTTGTTCACGCCCGAGCTCTGCGAATCGAGGACCATGCCATGGTCCGTCCACGGCCCGGCGGGGTGCGGCGCCGTACACACGCCGATGCCGGGGTTCGCGTCGTTCCACACCGAAAGGGAGTAATACAGGTTGTACGTATTGCCGATCCTGACGATATCGGGCGCCCACGTGCCGCTGTTATATTTGCCCCAGGCCGGTTTGGTTTCCTCGCTGAACACATCCGCCACATATTCCCAGGACACGAGGTCTTTCGAGCGGATGATGGGAAGATAGCCGATCCGGTCCTCTCCGCCGTAATTACCGTAATCTTCGGTGGCGTAGGCGTAGAAGTAGCCGTCGTCGCCGCGGATGATGCACGGGTCGGCAAACACCGGCGTAAATACGGGATTGGCGTACGTTTTCGGGCCATCCGTGCAGCCGGGCACCTTTTCGGGCGCACAGGCCGCGCAGAGGAACAGGCACAGCGCTGCGAGGATCAGGGCGAGAGCCCGCTTTTTCATGCCGATTGCTCCTCCGCGGGAAGAATGTACGGGGCCACCGTTTCGCCTGAGGATGCGCCGTTATCTTGGGTATGCGGCCAACCTCCGTCCCAATACAGTTTATCGATGCACAAAGCGCGGCGATTGGTGCCGTCGACAGTACCTGGCTGACTTGTATCGTATCCGTGATAGACGATCCAGTAATCGCCCGCGTCGTCCTGAATGACGGCGTTGTGACCGCAGCCGACAAAGTCCGCATTGTTACGGATGACGTTGGTCCCCAGGCCGCTTCCGAGCATCGGTTTGCCATCCTCACCATAATACGGACCGAACGGCGAGTCTGCGCGGAACGCCTGTACATAGTAATTGGTGTTCAGCCCCTCGCAACAGTTGCCGTGCGAAGTGAACAGGTACCAGTAGTCGCCGTACTGGGTGAGCCAGGCTGCTTCGTAAGTGGAAAAATTGGTGCGACCGCCAATCTGGACGGCTTTGGCGCCCGCCTTGACGGCGAGACCGTCTGCGGTCAGCTCGATGTAGAACATTCCATAGTAGCTTCCCCAGATCATGTAGATACCGCCCTCGTATTCGAAGGTGAACGAGTCGATGCTCTGCTGCACGCCTGTCGTCGGGGTATCGACCACCATGCCGTGATCGGTCCAAGGTCCTTCGGGATGCGGCGCCGTCGCCACGCCGATAGCGGAGTTCTGCGCGTCCGCCCAGCCGGCAAAAGAGTAGTACAAGTTATACGTATCCCCGATACGTATGATATCCGGCGCCCAAATGCCGAAGCTCGCAGGCCTCCAATTCGGGCGGTTCGACGCGTTGAATACGTCCCCGACATATTCCCAGTTCACGAGATCGTCCGACTTAATGATCGGAATCAAAGCGGTACGACTCGCACGGTTTTCGCCGTCCCAGGTACTGTAATCGGACGTGGCGTAGGCGTAAAAGGTTCCATCCGTGTGGCGGATCACAGTAGGGTCTGCAAAAATCGGCTCAAACACCGGGTTGGTGTAGTACGTGACGGCCGGGCCGACCGGGTCATCCGGATCGTCCTGGCCGCCCGGGTCTTCACCGTCGCCCGGATTCTCAATGCCCGGATCGGTACCCGGATTCTCCGGCCCTTCCGACGGCGGCGCGCAAGCGCACAGCAACAGCAACGCCGCGCACAACAACAGACAGATCCATTTCTTCATCAACAATTCCTCCTTTTTCGCTTTCAGAATAAAGTTAACGTTAACTTTTTTGCTTTTATAAAAAGCCGGCCGAGCCTCTTTTTCTCGCCGACTCTCCCCGCTTGTTTTCCGCGCCCCTTTCTGCCACTCTTTCCATTCAGCCTTTCGGCAGGCCGCAGAAAATTTTTCACAAAAAAGGTTGACGTTAACCTTTAGCTGTATTATAATACACATGTCCCGACTTGTCAATACCTTTTTGAAAATTTTTTTCGGGAAAATTTCGGAGGAACCTGCCATGGCCAAAAAAACGGCGGTTTTGGCGGCGGCCCTGTGGCTCGCCCTGGCGTTCGTGCAGGGATGCGCGCCACGGCCCAACGAAGTGTACGAGCTTTACAGCAACGGCGAATACGAATGCACGCTGGAGGCGGAAAACTGCTTTCGGTTGGCCGACCTTGCGACGGTGGAGGCGGCGATCGACGCGGACGAGCGGATGATCGTGCTGCTGATCGGCGCACCCTGGTGCCCTTACTGCGCCCACGACATCGGCATCATCGACGAAGAGTTCGCCGCAAGCGGTCTGGAAGAGAGCCTTTCCTTTATTTATTACATCGACGCCGCCGATTCGCACGATTCGGCGGAGATCATCACCGAACTCAACGCGCGCTACGACTGGTACGTGCGCACGCTGATGCCCTGCCTGCTGGCGATCCGCGGCCGGGAAGTGGCGGCCGACCGGCGGGACGAAGCCTTCCTCGCCTACGAAGACCGCGCCGAACAGATCCGCGCCTTTTTCGCCGCCGTGAAGCAGCTGGCAGAACAGCCCGCCTGAAATCTGGTTTTTGCGCCGGGCCTTCGCCCAGCGCTTCGGCCACGACCGCCGCGTAATCGGCAAACCATTCGGCAAAGTCGCGGTTGAGCAGCCCGCCGCGCAGCGAAAGCGCCTGCGGAAGGTCCCAATGGTACAGCGTTACGTACGGCTCGATGCCGTTTTCGCGCAGCGCCTGCACGAGCGCACGGTAATATTGTACTCCCTTTTCGTTGACCTTACCGACGCCCTGCGGCAGAACGCGCGGCCAGGAAACCGAAAAACGGTAGGCCTGCACGTGCAGGCCTTTCAGCAGGCGCACGTCCTCTTCGAACCGCTCGTAAGAGCGGCAGGCGGTCTCCGCGTTGCCGCCTTCGAAGATGCGGCCCTCGCTGCGGCAGAACACGTCCCACACCGAATCGGCGCGGCCGTCTTTGGCGGCGCCGCCCTCGATCTGAAAAGCGGACGTCGCCGCGCCCCACACAAAGGGGCTTTTTCTCGTTTCGGTCATCCCGTTCTTCTCCCGGATTGTCTTATCGCAATTCCATTGTAACGCTGTTTTTTTGCATTTTCTACCTATAATAACGCATTTAATTGCTTTTTTTTAACATTTCCTTTCACAAAAAGGGCGCCGGCACTTGCATTTGTGCCGGGCTGCGATTATAATGTCGGTAAACCCATTGCCGCGCGCGGCGGCCGCCGCGAAAGGAGCGAAAGATGTACGACACCGCATTTCCCAACAATATTCTGTTCAAGGACGAAGGCGTCGAATATCACCTGTACGACGGGATCTATTCCATTCCGCACGACCACGCGGGGCTGTGGGAATGTTTTATCATGATGCAGGGCAAGGCCGTTCACGTATGCAACGGCAGCCACGAGCCCATCGAACGCGGGTTTTTCGGGGTCCTGCGCCCGCAGGACCGGCACCACTTCGCCCCCGCCGATTCGCCCGTGTCTCCGCAACACGTCAGCATCGCCATTCTGGACACGCACGTGCGGAAGGTGCTCGATTCCATCGACGACGCGATCTACGGCGATCTGCTGCATTACCCCGGAAATCTGACCATGCAGCTCAACGAAACGCAGGTCAACGCCTTTTTCAGCAATATGCAGGAACTGTTCTACACGCCGTTCAACGAATCGCACTATGTGTCGAATCTGCTGAAATTCAAATTCATCGACCTGATCTCCATCATGCTCACGGCCAAACTGAAAAAGGGCAATTCGTACCCGCCCATCGTGCGCAAAATCATCGAAACTTTTTACGCCGAAGGAAACGCCGAAAAATCCGTCGACGCGCTGTGCCGCGAATTTTCTTACTCGCACGCGCAGTTGCTGCGCATCTTCAAAAAGGCGACGGGAAAAACGCTGGTGAACTTTTTTACCGACCTGAAGCTGGACAAGGCGTACAACCTTCTGCTTTCGACCAATTCGAAAATTCTGGATATCTGCCAGCTCGTGGGATTCGACTCCATCAGCTATTTCAACCAGAAATTCAAGGAGCGCTACAAGATGACCCCCTCCGCCCTGCGCCGGAGCAAGAGCACCTGATCACGCCTGCGGCGCGCCGATCAGACGGACGAAGAAAAGCGGCCCGAAAAATTCGGGCCGCTTTTCTTCATTATCATGCGGCAATTTATACGACTGCATTGTGCAGCTTCTGCAGGCCATTTACGTCCATTTGTCCACGCCGGACGCATAAAAACCGGTTGTTCACTTCAATTTTTTGCACCGCCGATGTATGCGGCAATCTGCCAAAAATCGTTGACCGTATCTAAAAACCGGGAACAGCACGACGGTCGCATGCTCAACCGGGGCAGAGCGTGCGCAGCAGGACCTGCGCGTAGACCCTGTGCAGAAAATCATTGGGATGATTGATGTTGTTGGCAGACATGTCACGGTAGGCTTTGCGGCCGAGCAATGCGCGATGGACGGACGTCACGTCAGCCACGGCAACGCCTCCGAATTCCCTCTCCAGCTCTGCCAGGGCCGCTGCATATTCGTGCTGATGCTGTAAGACAGAGATCCCTTCTTCATAACCGAGCTCGCCATTCGGAAGCATAGGCGAAACGAGGAGCCATTCGGTGTGCGGGCAACGGCTGCGCACGGCGCGCACGATTTCCGCCACGTTGCCGCGGAAGATCTCGGCCGTCATCCGTTCGCTTGCGCCGTCGTTCATGCCGAAGGCAACGATTGCCAGATCGGGTTCGGCGGCGGCAAGCGCGGCAGTCTGCGCCGCTTCCCTGCCCCAAACAGATGTTTTTCCGCCAACGGACAGGTTGTGTTCCCGCACAGGGCAGCGCTGCCGGAGCGCCTCCGTGAACAGGCGGAAATACGGCGGCTGGAAGGGCGGCAGCCCCGCAAAGCCGGAGGCCGACCAGCCTGCCGAAATGCTGTCTCCGAGCAAGGCGACGGTAAAATGTTCTCCCCGTTTCAACCGCCCGGCCGTACGCGGAAGAAGGCCGCCCTTGGCGGGCGGGATCGGCCCCGGGAAGGCCGTACGGCGGCGATAAGTTATACGAAGCTGAAAATCTGTGAGACCGCCGCAGCCTCCGCTTGCCTCGGTGCGCAGCTGCGCACCGCCGCCAAGCATCGGACGGTTGACGCCCGGAATATAGCGTTCCTGGTAATATCGGTCGTAAGGACAGGCCAGATCGTACAGCGCGCTGCCGTCGGGCACGGAAAAGTCTCCGGTCTCTGTTAGGGCATAATCTCGGCCCGCGCAATATTCCCTGCGGCGGCCGTAATCGCGGACGGACAGAATGCGGTCAACCGGGCAAAGCAGTCCGATCTCAGGGAGGCCGCCCCACCGGTCGGCCAGCAGCATGGCCGTTTCCTCATAAACGATATCCCCTTCCCAAAGAGGAACCAGCGCTTCCCCCCCATACGAACTCTTTCATGACACTCAGTAAATCTTCACTCCGAAGATTTCAAAATTGGCCGCCCCGTAATTCTCCAGCGGACGGATCGTGATCCTATGCACGCTTTCTTCGACGCGGAAGCGGTTGACTCGGTCGTAATTGCCGCGGACATTCCACGTTCTGGAGTCGTTTTTTCCTTCAATAATCAGATCATAGTCCCGAATCACTTTGCGGCTCTGTGTGGCAATCAGATCCTCTTCGAGTTCGGTGTTGAAGACCAGATGCACCTCTTCGATGAGACGTTCGCCGAATTCGACGCACAACTCCTGCGCCCCCTTTCCGTCGCTCATCCACAGGTTGGGAAGCCCGTACGGACGGTTGTAACCGGAGAGCACGTTTCCCGCGCCGAAGATCGCCTGTGCGGGGAGCACGTCTTTGAACACGATATTGCTGTACGAACGCGTGAACACAAAAGTACGGCGATCTCGCAGTTCCGGTTCCTTTTCCGTGCAGAAGAAAGTGGGAACGCCCGTCAGGCTCTCTTCAACCGTATACAGAGAAAGATCTGCGTCCGGCAAAAATTCGATGTAGACCTTTCCGTCTCGGCCGCGCGGCACTCCCACCGAAAGCGCGATCCAGCCGTCGTAACGGCCGGCGACATTGGCCTGTTTTTCAAAGAGCGCGCGCTCGGGAAGGTAACATTCGGGCAGATCGCCCTGCAGGACCTTGTAGCGCAGCACCGCGGGCGAGCGGCTGCCGTTGCGCACGCGCACACACAGGCTGTCCAGACGATCGGTGACAGGCAAAGCCAAAACCGTGCATTTTTCCAGCGGCAGCGGGGCGCCTTCCCCCAGATTTTCGAGAGCATGGCTGCTGGTCGCGCGGCAGACGGCGTCCGCGGCCGGGCACTCTTCCTTCCAGCCCATGATCGTCTGATCGTCGCGCAGGAGAACGGCCTGCAGTTCCGGGATGTGCGATTGGTACACCCCGCGCGGCGTGCAGCCGTATTTTTTGCACAGATAGGCCGCCGCGCCGACCGCCTGCCCGCCGGCGCCGCACGTCGCCATGACGCGCGTCGAGCCGTTCGCGATGCGCGTACAGCTCGTGTTACGGCCCGCAAAAAAGAGGTTGCGCACATTCTGCGAATACAGCGTGCGGAAAGGCACGTTGTACATGCCGGGAACAAAGTTCCAATAGGTAGCGGGCGCCTCGTCATACACGCCGCGGTCAGCATGCACGTCCATCGGCCAGCCGGCGATATACGCGGCGTCTTCAAAGGGGACCTTCTGCTCCACGTCGTTCTGATTCAGGACATAGTCCCCCACAAAGCGGCGCGATTCACGCTTGCCCGCAAGGGGGCACACGCGCGTGAGTTTCAGGTTTTCCGCCTCGGGGAACCGGCCGCTGTTTTTGATGTAATCCCACAGGCCGTAGACGATCCTGCGCAGTTCCAGCGTGATCGCCTCGCTGTCGCGGATGGTATCGATATGACCTCCGTATTCCACCCACCAGAACCCGTGGTACAGCCCATCCGCCGCCTTGACAAAGGTGCGGTTTTTGGTCCCCAGATCCCGGAAAAAGCTGAGCTTGGTCACGTCGTACGCGAAATCGGGGCGGCGGTACGGCTGCGGCGAATCCATGCGTACCGTGTGGAACATGATCGTGCTGCCGTTGGTGGCGCGCGAAGCGACCGCCGGGGCGAGGCTTTCGCCGTATTCGGCGCGGCTTTCCGTGCCCTGCATGAACCGCGCCCCCGCGAGCGCGCCGACGGTACCGTCCCCCGTGCAGTCGGCAAAAAGCGGCGCGCGGAACAAAAAACGCCGCTCGGACGCAAGCTGAACGCATTCGACGGAAAGGATCTCGTTCCCTTTGCATTCGACCCCTTCCGCCAGGGTATTCAGATACAGGTCGATGTTCCGTTCGGCATAGACCATATCGAAGAGAGCGGCGTCGTGCTCGGCTCCCTTTTCGGGGGAGCTGCCCGCATACTGGAACAGCCTGTTTTTGATCTCCTCGACGATGCCCGTTTCGCGTGCGTAGACGCTCGGCGACCAGCGCGAATTGTAGCAGGCGCCGTTGATCTGGATGCAGACTTCCGAAGAGGCGTTGCCGCCCAACACGGGCCGGTCGCCGATGAGCGCCGTGCGGACGCCGTGCCGCGCGGCACCGATAGCTGCCGCCATGCCTGCGATGCCGGCTCCGATAACGACAAAATCGTATTGCTTTTCCTCAGCCCCCTCGTTGCCGACGTACTTCATAAGCCCCTCCTATGCCGGTTGTAAGATGGTCAGATCGCCTGCGGCGCCCGCCGCCTGCTGAAAGGCGAACGCCTGCGGTTTGGGCGCGCCCGGCGTCACGATATCGTCGGTTTCATTGTTCGTATACGAACGATCCGGGTTCGGATCGTAAAAGAGGCCGTAACGCGAATAGCTGCCCGTCCAATAGGACGGATCGGCATAGTCGAACAGCTTGAAATAGAGAACGCTTTCGACGTACGGCATCTCCTCTTCGATCACCGAAAACATCTCTGTGATGTAGCGCGCGGCGAGCGTTTCCGAATACGTTTCGTTGGAAAAGCCGATCTCCGAAAAGATCACCTTCTTGTGCTTACCCTCGTAAGCGAGCACAACCTCGTAAATTTCATCGTTCAGCGTGCGGAACACCGTGCGGTTGAACGCGCCCGTGATGTAGGGATGCCAGCACACGATCTGGAAATAGTCGTCCGCGTCGGTGCTGGAAGATTCTGCCGGCTCCCGCCCGTAAAAGTAGCCGTATCCGCCGCTCTGGATGTTCTGATAGATCCTTTCGAGCGCCGTCTTGATCCGGCCGGACTGAAACCCGACCAACCCGCCCATGACCGTCTGCGCGTCGGGGTTGGACTCATGGATCCCGCGCGACGCGTAGTAGAACAGGTCGGTGGAGATCGCCGCCATCTCGTCCTGGTTGAAGACCGCCTCGCCGTAGATGTTGTTCATGAAGACGCTGTTGTTCGTCTCGTTGTCGATCTCCCAATAATCCACTTCGGGGAACTCGGCGACGAGCGTTTTCCAGGCGGTATAATAATCTTCGAGCCAGGCGACGTACTCGCTCCCGGCCGAGGGGTCGCGCGCGATCTTGCCGGACTGGCTGGTGCCGGCGTTGAAATTGGTGTGCGACACGCCGACGGCGCGGATGCCGTGGCGCGCGTACAATGCCAAAAGCGCGTGCGCCTCCGCGCAGGCCGCCTCGTTGATCTGCGTGGGCGAGACGAGCAGGTCGCGGATCTGCATCCAGGTGCGCACCGTCTTTACCCCGAGGTTGGCCATCAGCTGCACCTCGGCCTCTGCGTCGTAATTACCGTCGTACGCACGCTCGTTTTCGGGATAGCACACGCCGTACAGCCAGGCCTGATCGCCGATGCCGCCGCTCACGTCCAAATTTTCCGCACAGCCGGCACAGCCTAACAGCACGGCTGCGGCGAGGAGGGCGGTCAACACCGCCGCCAGAATCTTGTTGTGTATTTTCATGTCAGATTTCCACCAAAACAGTCAGATCTCCGTTTCCGCCCGCGACCTTCTGAAAAGCATAGGCCTGCCGTTTGGGCGCGCCGGGCGTCAGCCTCGACTGCAGGTCGTCGCCCGTTTCGGCGGTGTAAGAGCGATCGTCGTTCGGGTCGTAGAACAGCCCGTAGCGGCTGATGCGGCCCGTCCAGGTGATTTTCGCCACGTCGAACAGTTTGAAATAGGTGACCATCGTCACGTACGGCATGCGCGCGGCGATGGCGGTAAACATCGCTTCGAGATAGGCGGCCGCCTCCTCTTCGGTGCTACGCGCGTTGTTGAAGCCGACTTCGGTGAAGATGACCTCTTTGTCCTTGCCCTCGCGCTCTTTGACGACGGCGTAAATCGCATCGTTGGCGGCGACGAAATCGTCGGCGTCGAACGCCACCCACACATACGGGTGCCAGCACACGACCTCAAAATAATCGTCGGGATCGGTCGAGGCGCGGTCCTGCCCTTCCAGCCCGTACAGATAGCCGTATTCGCCGCTTTCGATGCAGTTGTACAGCTCTTCCAGGAAAGCGACGTTTTCGCCGTGGCCCAGGCCTTCCGGCTCGGTGATGCCGCCCATGACCGTTTTGGCCGCCGGGTTGATCTCGCGGATCGCGCGGGAAGCATAGTACAGCATATCCGCGGAGATCTGCGCCATCTCCTGCAGCGTATACACGCGGTTGCCGTAGATATCGGTCATAAAATCGGGGTTATTGATCTCGTTGTCGATCTCCCAGTATTCCACCTCGGGAAATTCGGCGACGAGCGTTCTCCACGAGAGGTAGTAATCGTTCAACCAGGAAATGTACGCGCTTCCCGCCGATACATCCCGCCTCGGCTTGCCCGAAAGCGCCGTTCCTTCATTGAAATTGGTATGGTTCATGCCGATGACGGTCATGCCGTACTTTTTCTGTTCGGCCAGCACGGCGTGCATCCGTTCGCAGGCCGCCTCGTTGATCTTCGTCTTGCTCTCCAACAACATGGAAAAGTGCATCCAGTTGCGTACGGAGCCCACGCCGAGGCTGTGCATGAGCTGCGTTTCCGCAACGATGTCCCAACCGGGATCATCGGTGCGTTCCTGCAAAGAATAACACATGCCGTAAAGCGCCTTGTTCTGCACGATCGGTTCCTCCTCGCCGGGCCGGTCTCCGCCGGAGGGCGGAGCGGCGGGCGCGGCGCAGCCGGCAACCAGTGCCAGCAGCGCCGCCGCCAGAACGGCCAAAAATTTTTTTGTCATCCCTGTTTTCCTATTAACCGACGGTAAACCCGTTCTCTGTCAATTCGGCCTCGGCCGCGGTGAACATCGCCTTGTATTTGTTGTTGGCTTTGAGTTCGGCGACCATCGCATCCCATTCGGTGATGGAATACCCGCTCTGCCCCATGATGACGCTGTTCACGTAGCTCAGCGCGGCGTCGGCATATTCGTTCATCGCGGAGGATACCGTGGAAGAGAAATTGGTAAAGTTGACCAGCGCGCTGCTCTTGAGGACCATCAGATCGAGCGCGTCCTGCACGAGATCGGAATACGTCTGGTCGATGAAAGACGCGTCGATGTTCTGCCGCAGCTCGCCGCCGGCCTCGTATTCGTCCCAATCCAACGGATAACCTCCGATGTAGCCGCCCAGCGAATACCGGCCCGTGGGCAACAGCTCGCCGTCCGCGTTTTCGTATTCCTCGAAGGCATCGCCCTCAAGCATGCGGTTTGTGATGTTCTCGGCGGTGACGACGGGTTCCCCGTTTTCCAACGTATAATGCACGCCTTCGATGCCGTAAACGCGGAGCATCGAGCCTTCGGGCGAATACAGGAAATCGAGCAGGCGGAGTGCGCCTTCGGTGTTTTCACAGGTGCGCGAAATGCAGTAACCGCCCCAATAGCCGCCCCAGTCGGAGAACCCGCGCGAACCCTCTTCGCCGAGCGCTGCCGTGCCAACGGGCGCGGGGCCGAAACCGACGCAGTCACCTAGGCCCATGCTGTTCATGTTGTTCATGATGTACTGCACGTGCGATTCGGCGTTGGTGATCATGATCCCGACCTGCCCGTTGTAGAACAGATCGCGACGGGCCGTCTCGACGAGGGAGTTGAAGGAAGGATAAATATAGCCGTTTGCATACATCTCGTTCGCCCAAACGAGGAAGTTGCGGAATTTGGCGTTGGTGTACATGTGATCGAGCCTTCCGCCGTACAGATCCCAGTCGGGCGTGACGCCGAACGCGTGGTACAGCGGGTGCCACGAATGCGCGCCCGTGATGGGTGCGAGGCCGTACGTCCTGTCGTTGGTGCCGCGCAAAGTCACGCCCGGCTCGACGTTCTGTTTGACGTTCGTAAAGAGGCGCAGCACTTCCGCGAATTCTTCAATGGTTTCGGGATAGCGCGGAATCCTCTGCCCGTTTTCGTCAAGAACGGGGCTACCGCTTTCGTCTTTTTCATAATACCCCACCCCGATCAGCCAGTCGGTGCGGTAGTAGATGCCGAAACTGTCGGACGAAGTGATGTTCGGCAGCAGGAAGTGCTTCCCGTTCTGCATGATGTTTTTGTATGAAGAATTATACAGCACCGCCTCCAGGTGCGGAAAGGTACCTTCGGGATATTCCGCAAGCAAATCTTCGTAGCTGTACAGCACGCCGCGGACGGGGTCGCACCAATTGTTGGCGAAGGTCGTCAGCCCCAGTTCGGAGGAAGAGGGCACGACGAAGGCAATGTCGGGCGTGTCCGAAGAGGGTGTGTTCATCAGCGGGGAAAGTTTCGTATAATAGGCGCCCGAATGCGCCTCGCCCTGCACGGTAAACGAAACGCCCGTCTCCTCTTCGATTTTCAGCCAGACGCTGTCCTTTTCGTTGCCGTCGAAATAGTGGCCGTTGTTGAGGAAGAGCAGGAGAGACCCGCCCTCGCGCCCTCCGCCGCCGCAGGCGGCAAACAGGCCCAGCCCCAGGCAAAGGGCCGCCACACAGCAGATGATCCGCAAAAATTTTTTCATGATTTTTCTCCCTTTGGAATTCGATGCGCCCTCAGCCCTTGACTGAGCCGACGAGCATACCTTTGATGAAATACTTCTGCACGAACGGATACATGATGACGATCGGAAGAATACCGATGACGATGGAGGCCATCTTGACGTTTTCGGCCATCGCCATCAGTTCGGAATCGCCGCCCCACCCGCCGACGTCCGTGGAAGAGGCCGTCAGCAGAATGTCGCGCAGCAGGTTCTGGATGAGGCGCTTGTTGGCGTCGGTGATATACAGCACGCCGGACATCCAGTTGTTCATGACCGAAACGCCCACCCACAGGCCGATCGTCGCCATGATCGGCCCGGAAAGCGGCACGTAGATGAAAAACAGGATCACGAACGGGTTGGCGCCGTCAAGCAGGGCGGCCTCTTCCAGGCTGTCGGGAATGCCCTGCAAAAAACTTTTGATGACGAACACGTTATACGCCCCGACCAGCCCCGGAAAAATGTAGACGAGGTAGCTGTTGCGCCATTCCAGGACCTGCGTGATCAAGATGTAATTCGGGATCATGCCGCCGCTGAACAGCATCGTGATCATCAGGAACACGAGGTAGAATTTGCGTCCCTTGAAGTAATGCTTGGAAAGCGGATACGCGATCATAAAGCTGACCAGGAGCGCCAGAACCACCTTGATCACCAGCACGACGATAGTCGTTACGAACGCCGTGATGTACGAACTGTCGTCCAGCACCGTACCGTAAGCCGCCAGCGTGAGGACAATCTGCGACTCCCCGTCGATCAGTTCGCGCGTCTGCAACGATTTGATCAGCACATATAGGAACGGATACAGCATGATGACCGTGATGAGCAGAAAGAACAGATACAGCAGCGTATTGAACACGATCGTGCCTGGTTTTTTGCCGAACGTACGCTTGAAAAAGTGACGCGCCGCCCTGCCGAATCCGCCATCCTTCCCCTTTTGCGATGTTACCATATCCCTTCGCCCCCTGCCTTGTTCACGATCCAGTTTGCCGTGAGCGTCAGGATGAGGCCGATGACCGAATTGAACAGCCCCATCGCCGCAGACAGATCGTACTGCCCGCCCACGATGCCCGTACGGTAGAGGTAGGTTTCCAGGATGTCGCCCACATCGTAGACCGTACTGTTGTACATATTGAAGATCTGGTCGAACCCGGCGCTGGCAATGCCGCTCACCGTGAAGATGAGGCGGATGCAGATGGCGGGCATAATGCCCGGCAGCGTGATGTAGCGCATCTTGGACCAGCGGCCCGCGCCGTCGACCTCGGCCGCCTCGTACAGTTCGGGCGAAATGGTCGAGAGCGCCGCCAGGTAAATGATCATCTCCCAGCCCGCGTTCTTCCAGATATCCGACACCAGCACAAGCACCAAAAAAGAGGTGTTGTCTGCAAAAAACAGGACCTGGTGGCCGAACACCCGTTCCAGCAGCAGCTGCATGGACGAATCGGTCTGCGTCATCGCCATCAGGATACCGGCAATGATGACCCAGGAGATAAAGTGCGGCAGGTACGAGATGGTCTGCGACAGTTTTTTGAAGAACGGCCACGCCATTTCGTTCATCAGCAGCACGAAAATGATGGGCACGGGGAAACCCGTGACGATCTTCAGCGCCGAAATGCGAAGGGTGTTGCCGAACTTCGTCCAGAACAGGTCGTTGCCCATCAGCGTCTTGAAGTGGGCGAGGACGTCGAGCTCGCCGTCAGCGTTCGTCGCCCAGGGGCTGCCCCAGATACCTTCCCACGGATTCCAGTCTTTGAAGGCAAGCTGCAGCCCGGCCATCGGATAATAGTTGAATATGAGCAGCAGCACGACGGCGGGGATGGTCATCAGGTACAGCATGTAATTGCGCCTGAAATACGCCCAAAATTTTTCCCGGCGGGTACGCCGCATCTTCTGACCGCCGCTCTTTGTTTCGGCGGGCGCATACTCTTCCGCCGCGGCCGTGATCTTTTCCTCCATGCGATCTCCTTGTTCCTTCGTTTCTGCAAAAAATCTACTATTGACAGATACACAATATCGTGCTACAATAAGCACTGTAACTGGCCCGAAATGGCCTGAAATCTGAAATATATTGCTCTGACGCCCATGGAAACTTTAACCAAAGACATCATCCGTTACATAGCCTTCCTCGAAAAGACGTACGGGTTTGAAATTTCGCTGTGCGACCTGCATCCTGCGATCTACCCGTATTCGAGCATGCTCGCGCCCTACAACACGCATCGGTGCCACTCGTGCATCCTGCTGAAAAAATACCCAGCTCTGCAGAAAAAATGCGTTCAAAGGCAACACAACGTGCGCGAAAAATGCCTGTTGACCGATCATTTTTACGGAATGTGTTATGCCGGCATGGGCGAATACATTTTCCGCACGATGCACGGAGATACGTATCTGGGCTTTATCAGCGTGAGCGGGTACTGCAAGGCGCCCCCGAAGGCGGAGCGGCGTATGCAACAGCTGTGCAAAGAATACGGGGTACCCTACAAGAATCTCAAATTCCTGTTCGATGAATCCACCAAGTACCCTCCCCCGGCGGCGGATCGGGTGGAGATGTTGCTTCTGCCGCTGCAGAAGATGCTTGAACTCCTTTATCTGACTGTTTTGGAAGAAGAAAAAACCGATCACAAAGTAAAGCCGGCTGACAATCTTCTGAATTTGATCCTGGTTTATCTGGACGATAATTTTACCAACAATTTGTCATTGGAGCGCATTGCCGCAGACCTGCATTACAGCAAATCGTACCTATGCCATTATTTTTTTACACACCGGCACATGACGATCATGTACTATGTGAACAGCCAGCGCATCGAACTGGCAAAAACGCTGCTTGCGAACGAAAAATTCTCTATCCTCGAGATCGCCTTTCAGATCGGCTACAACGACGCGAATTATTTCAGCAACATCTTCAAAAAGCACGTCGGCATTTCGCCTTCGCGCTACCGCAGGCGGCTCAAATCGAAAGAGTGATCAGAGTTTGATACCGAACACTGCATCGAGGCAATGGCGCAGCACCTCCGCTTCGCACACGTCCGCCGCGACGAAGACTTCCGCTCCCCGGTCTTTGCCTCCGTACAGGCCGGAAAGCGCCATATTCACTGTAAAACCGCGCGTCATTTCGCCCGCCGTCTCCACAAAAATGCGCTGTTTTTTGAAGAACAGCCATTCCGGAGATAAAAAGGCGTACAGCGCGAGCGGATCGTGCAGGGTGACGCCCACGTGCCGCCTGGCGACCCAGGCCCTCACGAAATCGGCCAAATAGCCGCGCTCGCTGTCTTCGTGCAGGGCGAGAAGATCGTCCAGCACGCGCTGCGGCAGCCGCGTTTTCCGCGTCACGTCGAGGCCGACGCACCAGAGCGGCAGCCCCGCTTCGTAGACGACTTTCGCCGCTTCCGGATCACAAAAAACATTCCATTCCGGTTCGGCGGTAAAGTGCGCGCCGCCCATGATAACGATCCTGCCGATTTTTGTCATGACCGCCGGCGCTTTGCGGACGGCCCGCGCGAGGTTGGTCAGCGGACCGATCGCCAACAGCGCCAGTTCTTCGCCGTAAGTCTCGGCGGCGCGGATGATCGCGTCGACCGCCTCTTCCCCGCTTTCCGCGCACGGGAGACGGTTGTCGGGCGCAAAGCGCGCCTCTTCCAGCTCCGGGCCATACATCAGGCAGTGCGCGTACGGCTCCTTCGCGGCGAGCAGCGCATGCGCGCTGCCCGCCAGAACGGGAACATCCGTCCCCGAATAGGAGAAGAGTTTTTTGGCCACCCTCGCCCGCTCTTCGGTGTTTTTGTAAACGGTGGTCACGCCGAGCAGCTCGATGTGCGGCGAGTGCGCCGCCAAAGAGAGGGCGATTGCGTCGTCTACATCGGCGCCGATGTCGGTATCAATCCACAATTTTTGTCTGTTCATCTTACTTTTTCGACCGTTTTTTAAAAGTTGCGGCCGCCGCGCCGAGCGCACCGAGCGCCAGCAGCGCCGAGCCTCCCGCAACTGAAGAGCCGCAACCGCCGCAGCCTTCGCCGCCGCCATTGTTTCCGCCGTTGTTGCTGCCCGAACCGACCGCGTCGATCTGCGCTTTGGCCGCGTCGTACGCGGCGTTTAGGGCGTCGGCTTTGGTCAGCCCGGAGACCGTTTCCGCAAAGCCGTCGCGCACACCCGTGATGGTCGCCCAATCCTCTTCGGAATAGTTCGCGCTGTCGAGGGTGGCAACATAGTCGGCCAGCTGCTTTGCGAGTTCGGCGCGCCGATCGGCCGCCTGCGTCTTTGTCAAATAGTTCGCGAGCGCATCTTCCAGTTCCGCCGCAACACCGTCCACTTCTTCAGTGGTGAGCGCGGCGTCGATGTCGGCCAGCGCCGTTTCGTACAGTTCGCAGATCTCCAAATAGTCCGCAGCCTCGTAATCGTCGAAATTGACGGCGTCATATGCGGCCTGCACCTGCGCCTTGACCTCAGCCGCGTGTTCGATGGCCGCAATATAGGCCGCAAAATCGAATACTTTGTCCGCGTCGTAGCCCTCGGTTGTGACGGTGAAGTCGGGCAGCAGCGTGACATAGCCGCTGTCATTGACGCCGTTGATCACATAATAGAGGCTATCGCCTGCGGCGAGGTGGATCTCCTGACCGAGCGCGTCTGCTTCGACCGAGGAAGGATAGCTCTGTTTGCTGTAATTTGTGGTGATGTAATAGCTTTCCCCTTCCACCGTGCGCATGACGACGGTGGAGTATTCCGCCCCCAAAGAATCCGATCCTTTGATCCACGCCTCGTTGGTCACATGCACGACGACGTTCTGCGACGCCGTGAAGGAAATTACGAAATCGTACCCGTTGACATGGTCGGTACGGAGGCGGCCGCTGCCGCTGCCCTGGTAATCTGAATCGAAATAGACTGCGGCATAACCGGAACTGTTCCGCGCCGTAGAGTCGATACGAGTGGTGCTGACGACGCCGTCGTTGTCGGTATACGGGCCTCCGTCCTCGGCAAAGTTATAGAGCGGTTCGCCCACAGTTCCGTATTCCAGTCGCCATTGCACGCCTATGTTTTCCATCACGCCGCCGCCCGCCGCAATGGAGGCCTGCACCATCTCTTCAATGGTCATATCCATCTCGGTCAGTACGGCAGGCTCTCGCACGGTAACGGTGACCTGCTTGCTTTCGGCACCGTCGGCCGCGAAGGTGAACACATAGACGCCTGCCTCGGCGATGGTGAACGGCTCGCCCGAAACGGGTGAAAGACCGGATGCCGGCTCGCCGTCTTTGGTGTACGTGACGCTGACCTGAGCGCTTTCGGTTGCCGACCACGTCAGCGTGACGTTTCCGCCTGCAGTGATGCTGTCTGCGTCGGCGCCCGCCGTGATGACGGGGATCGGCTCGGTCGCTTCCGCAGCAAAGGTGGGCCAGATGGCCGAATAAAATGTTCTCGCAAATTTTGTGCTGTCATCCGTATACGCATCCGTATAGAATACATAATACAGCGTTTCGCCGGATCTGACGAAATACGTTCCGCCAAGATCATTTGCCGCGACCGATGTTCCCACGGGAATCGTCGTTTCCGTTGCGACCGCATCTCCGCTTTGGATATAAACACCAACGTTCAGGTTTGCCTCGTTGTTTTCTCGCGAGCCGTTGGTGATCGTCACGTTCAGGTGGTCCTTGGCCGTCAACTTCGCCACAACGCCGTATTGTCCGGGAACGAAATCGTCGCCGACCATCTCGAAGTTGCCCGCGCGTGCCGTTCCGCCTGTCAGAAGCACGGAGGGCTGGTAACCGGTCGTATTATACACCGCCGACGTGCGCAGGCCGCCGTTGTTCACCTCGTACGGGTGGAACTGCATGACGCCTTCACCATCCAGCCCGCCGTATCCGAGGGCGTAATCGAACAGCGCCCCGTCTGTCACGCTCTTGGAATAATAGCCGTCCTCGCCCGTGCCGGCCGCAATGACGCCTCTCAGCATCTCCGAAAGCGATGTCGTCTGCGCGGCCGTTTCCGCCCGCGCCGCCCACGGCCGTGCAAAGCCGAACGTCACAAAAAGCAGTGCTAACAGCACTAAAGCGGCGATCAATCCGCTCTTTAGCTTGTTCATTGATCTGTTCATCGGTATTCCCCCTGACCTGTTGGATTTGATGATTCCAGTATAAATGAACGTTTCGCTGTTTTCCTTAACATGGTTGCTCAAAAACTATAAAAAATTGCTTTCGGAAAGCAATATTCACCCATTTTTATCCTTTACATCATGCATCAACCCGGCCGGACGGACGGAAAACAGCAAAAGAGGTCCGTGAACGGCCATACATGAATTTTCTCTTTTTCGCCGCCGTATCCGCTTTACGGCAGGCGGAAAAAAGTTCTTTTTTAATGATTTCTGCGGCAATCCGTAACCCGACGCGGTGCAAAAACAAAAGCGGACACAAAAAAAACGCCGCAGATCCGGCGGGCGCACAAAACCCCCGGCACGGATCCGTGCCGGGGGTTTTTTAACTCACTCAACAGACTTTGCGGCCAGGGCGGCAGCAGCGCCCTGTTTTGCGCGAAAAGGCGGTCAGCCGTCGCAGGCGATGGAAGAACGCATCTCGCTGATGGCGTTCTTTTCCAGCCGCGAGACCTGCGCCTGCGAAATGCCGACCTCGTCGGAGATCTCCGTCTGCGTCTTGCCTTCGAAATAGCGCAGGCGCAGGATCCGCCGCTCGCGTTCGCCCAGTTTTTCCATCGCTTCGGCGAGCGCCGCGTGCTCCGTCCAGACTTCGTCGTTGTTCTTTTCGTCGCTGATCTGGTCCATCAGCAGGAGCGCGTCTCCCGACTTGTTGCACACCGGTTCGTACAGCGAAACGGGGTCGGAGATGGCGTCGAGCGCGTAGACGACTTCCTGCTCGCGCACCTGCATCGCCTCGGCGATCTTTTCGATGGTCGCCTCTTTGTGCGCCTCTTCGAGCATCTCGCGCGTTTTCAGGACCTTGTACGCCGTGTCACGGATGCTGCGCGACACGCGCAGCGAATTTCCGTCGCGCAGATAACGCTTGATCTCCCCCAGGATCATGGGCACCGCGTAGGTGGAAAAGCGGACCCCTAAATCGACGTTGAAGTTGTCGATCGCCTTCAAGAGCCCGATACAGCCCGCCTGAAACACGTCGTCGGCGTTGGCGTTTTTGGCCCAGAACCGCTTGACCAGCGACAGGACGAGGCGCATGTTCCCCACCACAAACTGTTCGCGCGCGGCGCGGTCGCCCTCCTTGAGGCGGCGCATCAGCGCGTCGCTCTCTTCCGCCGTCAGCAGCGGCAGGCCGGACGTATCGACGCCGCAGATCTCCACTTTTTGCAACATACCGTCACCTCCTATGTACCGGACCAAAGGTGAGTATGTGCTTTTTGCCGCCCCGTTATGCGGCCGGCGGCGTATTCCCGGCAGCGAGCGCCCGGACGGAACGCGCCCCCGCCCGCGGGAAAAGGTCTGCGGCGAAGCCCCGCCCCAACGGGCGGGAACCGATCCCCGGAGCGAAAAATCTGCCGCCCCCGCAGGCGGGCGAATGCCCGCGCGGGATAAGGTCAGACCAGCTTGCTCATCTCGTTTTTGAGGCGGGCGATGATCTTTTTTTCCAGCCGCGATATGTACGACTGCGAGATGCCGAGGATGTCGGCGACGTCCTTCTGGGTCATCTCTTCGCCGCCGTCGAGGCCGAAGCGCATGTTCATGATGCGGCGGTCGCGCTCGGGCAGTTTTTCCAGCGCGCCGCGCAGCAGCTCCTTTTCCACCCCCGTTTCGATGTCTTTGTAGACGGTGTCGCTGTCGGTGCCGAGGATGTCGGAGAGGAGAAGTTCGTTCCCCTCCCAATCGGTGTTGAGCGGCTCGTCGAAGGACACTTCGGCACGCACGCGGACGAGGCGGCGAAGGTACATCAGGATCTCGTTTTCGATGCAGCGCGAGGCATAGGTGGCGAGCTTGATGTTCTTTTCGGGATTGAAGGAATTGACCGCCTTGATCAGCCCGATGGTGCCGACCGAAACGAGGTCGTCGGCGTCGGCGCCGGTGTTGTCGAATTTGCGGGCGATGTACACGACCAGCCGAAGGTTGTGTTCGACCAGCGACGACTTGACGCGCTCGTCGCCCGCAGAGAGTTTGCCGAGCAGGGCAGACTCTTCCTCCGCCGAATACGGCAGGGGCAGCGCCTCGCTGCCGCAGATAAAGTCGAGCACGTTGTCGCGCGCGCCCAGGCCGCGCATCAGGCGCAGCACATGCCTCCGAAGTTCGCTGAGCATCGTGTATACCTCCCGTTTGCCCTATGCTTTTTCTTCTTCGGTGAACGAAGGCGGCACGATCAGAGCGTACTCCCCCGCGAGCGGCCGCGGGCTGATCGCGACCGTCACATCTCTTATTATATTCGGCGTTCCGCCGCAATATATCTGCAAACTTTCCGCGCGGAACGCCGTCAGGAACGAGCGGCCGTTGACCGTGTGCACGGCGATCTTTTCGCAGGGCGTCGTCTGCGAAAACAGGCCGTCCGCCAGCAGCGAGAGCGCCGCGGCGCGTTCGGCGACGGCCACGCCGCGGCCGCGCGAATCGGTGAGGCGGTTGCCCGTATCGACCAGCGCTTTGAGGCGCACCGACCGGCCGCGCAGGGTCAGCACGCAGTCGCAGGTGAGCGCGAGCACCTTCCTGCGCGCCGAAAGCCGGCGCACGAGGCGGACCGCCAGCGCGGCGAACAGCACGCTCGCCCCGACCAGGACCCCGGACGGCAGCGCCTGCACGCTGTACGCCAGGCCGTTCCCCTCCTGCACGGCGAAGTCGGAAAACAGGGCGGTCACGAGCCCGGCAAACGCGGCCATGTACAGCACGAAGGCGAGCGAACACAGCGCGTATGTACGTTTTGTTTTGAAGCGCGCCGCCAGAAGGGGCAGCAGGGCGGAAACGCCCCAGCGGACGAGCAGGTCGACGGGCCGCGGAAGGGTATAGTACAGGCAGAACACCGCGTAGCCGACCCCGAGCACGGCGCCGAGCAGCGCCGTCAGGCAGATGCGCAAAAGGCGCGCCTCCCCTTTGACCGTTCTGACCGCGCAGTACAGGAGCGCCGCATCCGCGCAGAAATTGTTGAGCAGCAGAAGATCGAGATAGACCGTCATCTCCGCCTCCGCCCCGATCTTTGCGGGTCCTGCCCATTATACCGCCGGCGCTGAGGCGGGATTTTGCAAAAAGCGGGCGGAAAGGGACGAATTTTGGCGGCGGCCCCACCGGCCGCACCCTGAAAACGCGCCTTCGGCCGAGGGATGCCCCTGCCCCGCGCGCCGCCGGCCGGGGAACGGACTTTGCGGCCGCGCCGCCGGCAAAGGCGGATTTCTCCGCACGCAAAAGGCGCCCCGCCGTGCATCTGCACGGCGGGGCGCCTTGCTTTCAGAAATTTCAGCGCAGCGGGCGGGAGACGCCGCGCGCAAAATCTTCGCGCTCGCGGTCGCGCTTGGCAAAGCTCTCCAGGGCCGCCTTTCCGTCGGCGGCGTACAGTTCGGCCTCTTCCTGCGTGATCGCGCCCGTTCCGGCCAGCCAGGAAAGGTAACTCTGCTCGGTGCATTCGCCGTACACGCGGCGCGCGTCGTCGCCGCGCAGGCGGTGCGCGATCTTGGTCATGAAAAAGGAAATATCGCGGAAAAGATTGGGGTGCGCCGCGTACTCCACGTCCTCTTCAAACAGATCCGGATAGGTCAGCTTTTCGCCGCCGTAGCGTTCCAGGGACGAGACCAGCCCCGGGCGGACGCTGAAACGCGCGATCCCCCCTTCCCCGACGGCAGCGGCGTCGGCAAAGGTCATGGGGCGGGGGCCGACGAAGCTCATCTTGCCCGCCAGCACCAGCAGCAGGCAGGGGTAATACTTCATCCCGCAGCCTTTGAGCACGCGGCCGAACGAGGTGACGCGCTCGCGCTCGGGGAGAAGCCGCCCGTCCGCGTCGTGGCGGATGCGCTCGGTGGCAAAGACGGTGATTTTGACCGGGCGGCGCTTTTTGCCGCAGTAATAGCCGGAAACAAAGAGCGACGGGTACGCGTTGACCGCGCGGTTATAGATCGCGTCGACGGCCAGAAAGATGAGGAAAAAGGGAAAAAACACGACCAGAAAAATCAGGGAAAACAGGAAGTCGAGGACGCGTTTGAACAGCCATTTGTAGTTGAGCGCGACGATCAGGATGAGGACGGCGACATCAAATACGATGAAGAGGGTCAGCCCCCACCAGGTGTTCAGGATGTCCGCCGCCGACGCCGCGAGATTGATTGCCATGGATGCCTCCGGATGCCGGGCGCGCCGCGCGCCCCGGCCCTCTCACAAGTTTGATAGTCCAGTATACCACACAAAGCGGCCAAATGCAAACGTTCGGCGCGGTCATTCGCCATCTTCTGCATCTTCCGCCGCTTCGCCGGCGCTTTCCGCTCTGTTTTGCGCCGCGGCCACGACCTGCGCGAGGCGGGCGAACACTTCTTCCTTCCCCCGCCCGTTCACGGCCGAGACGGGGATGACGTTCCCCTCCCCCGTGCCGCAGGCGGCGGCGATGCGCCGCGCCGCCTCTTTCAGGCGGGTTTTGCCCAGCTTGTCCGCCTTGGTGGCGACGACGGTGAAAGGCGTGCGCGTGCGGTACAGAAAATCGATCATGAGTTTGTCGTCCGCGGTCGGCTCGTGGCGGATGTCCGCCAGCGCGAGCACGTGCGACACGCCGCGGGCGAAAAAGGCGTCGAGCAGTTTGGCCCAGCGCCCCTTTTCGGCCTGCGAAACGCGCGCATAGCCGTAACCGGGAAGATCGGCGAGGATGAAATCGCCGAAGTCGAAATAGTTGACCAGCCGCGTGCGGCCCGGTTCGGCCGACGTGCGCGCCAGCCGGTTCTGCCCCGCCAGCAGGTTGATGAACGAACTTTTGCCGACGTTGGATTTGCCGCTCACGGCGATGAGCGGTTTTTCGGGTGCGAGCAGCCCACGCGCGTCCGCCGCGCTGGTGAGAAATTTTGCCTGCATCACAGCCCCTCGATGGCGTTGCGGAAGACGGTATCGACCTCCGCCGCGGGGATGAAGCGGATGTCTTTGCGCACGTTTTCGGGGATCTCTTCTTCGTCCTTTTCGTTTTCGCGGGGAATGATGACGTTGTGGATGCCCGCGCGGTGGGCGGCCAGCGTCTTTTCTTTGAGCCCGCCGATGGGCAGGACCTTGCCGCGCAGGGTGATCTCGCCCGTCATGGCGATGTCCCGGCGGACGGGCTTGTGCGTGAAGGCGGACAGGATGGCGGTGGCCATGGTGATGCCCGCGCTGGGGCCGTCTTTCGGGGTGGCGCCCTCGGGCACGTGGACGTGGATGTCCGTTTCGGCGAAGGCCTCGGGCGCGATGCCGTACTCGTCGGCGTGGGCGCGGATGTAGCTGGTGGCCGCGCGGGCCGATTCCTCAATCACGTCGCCGAGCTTGCCGGTGAGCAGGATCTCGCCCTTGCCGGGCATGGCGGAAACTTCGATGGTCAGCGTGGTGCCGCCCACGCTCGTCCAGGCGAGGCCGGTCGCCGCGCCGACTTCGTTGCCTTCCAGCCGGTCGGGGTCGTTGTTGTATTTGCGCACGCCGAGCAGCGATTCGAGGTTCTCTTCCGTCACCTTCTGCGGCGGAAGTTCCCTGTTTTCGGCATACCGTACCGCAATTTTGCGGCACACGGCGTCGATCTGCCGCTCGAGGCTGCGCACGCCCGCCTCCATCGTGTAGCCCTCGGCGATCGCGTTGTACGCGCCGTCGGTCAGCTCCACGAACCCTTCGGGCAGGCCGTTGGCTTTGAGATGTTTGGGCAGGAGATAGCGCTTGGCGATCTCGCGCTTTTCGTCGAG
>CALVHP010000036.1 GCA_944328405.1 uncultured Clostridia bacterium | reverse complement strand
GGGGCCGAACAAAGCCCGCGGCGCAAGTTCAGCGCCGCGGGCGGTCAATGTCACAAAAAGTATTCAGTTGTAAGGAACTATCCAAAGACCGTTTTGTTCACCAATCCATAATCGGCGCAGACGCTTCCTGCCTGCAGCGCGTTCGGCTGTCTGCAAAGTCGGAACAGGGTCTTATTTTACCGTCCCCATTTCAAAGTTGTACATCGGACCGTCCTCCTAAATGTCAAGTTTACGCAGATCGGACTTGTACATGGCAGTACCTCCCGCTTTCCTGCGGCGCGAAACCGCCGTTTCCTTCTCGGCACGGCACCGGGCCTGCCGTTTGCGTATGATCGAAAGGAAACGCCGCCTTCCGCTTTGCCGCCCCGCATGAAAACCTTTTCACCGGACCCCTTCCCTTGCGACGATATTCCTGTGCACTTTTCCGGAAGAAACCGACGCAACTTAGATTGGGAAAAAAGGACGGCAGAGCGTGCCGCTCGGTTGTGAGTAGTACCGAGGGGAATCTTTGATTTTCCCCTTTGGTACCTTTATTATACCACGGTTTTTTCGTTTGTCAAGGGGGTTTCTTGAAAAAAATCAAAAAATTTTGTGAACATTGATCAAAAAGAGGCGGGAAGGGCCGAAACGGCTCTCCCCGCCTCTTTTGCCGTGACGGCGGCGGAGCCGCCGTCAGCGCACCGTATCGAAACGAATGTCGTACACCGCTTTCACGTCCTGCAGAAGGGTCGGAGAAAAGCGTTCTTCCTGCGCGGGGTAACGGCGGTGCAGCTGCTGCCGCAGGCCGAACAGATCGCAGTTCCCGGCCGAAGCCTTGGCAAGGGCGCTTTCCAGCCGCCGGCGGAAGGTCTCTTCGGCGGCGCGCAGCACAAAATCGGGCACGAACGCCGTCTTGGCGATCTCCACCACGCCCGACGCGCGCGAAGCGTCCGCGATCTGCGCGTTGGCGCGCACGCGGAAGGTCAGCACCGGCGCGCCCCCGTCCAAAGACAGTTCGGCTTTCTTCGATTCGATCCGGATCCTGAGGTTGTAAAAAACGGTTTCGCCGTCCTCCACGATCTGCACGTCGCCGTAGGCGAAATCGGTGGGGGTGTCCGTCAGGTTGAACGCCAGCGTTTCGCCCGCTTCGAGCACGTCGGCGCGCCTGCCCCGATAGAAGAGCACGGTACGCGAGGCGTCGAATACGTCGGCCGCGTTCTGCGCGCCGCTCTTGCCCTGCCCCTGGCCGCCTTCCGCCGCGCAGGCAACGCCTTCGCCGCCTTCGTCCGGCCCGAAGGCGGTCTGCCCGCCCTGTCCGCCCTCGCTCTCGGCTTCCTGCATCACGGAAAGCATGGGCAAAAATCCGCTGGAAGAGGGCGAATAATATCCCTTGGCAAAGTCGCGCAGGTTGGTCACGCACACCAGTCCGGTTTTCTGCGCCTCCGAAGAGAGCACCTTGGCCACGGCCAAAGCGGTCATTTCCCCGATGGGCGACTTTGCCGAAAACAGGTCTTCCGCCGTGCCCTCGCACATCGCCACCAGGCACGAGTCTTCCACGAATTCGCTGCGCAGAAAATAATTGAGCACGTCGAACACATCCTCTTCGGCGGCGTCTTCTCCCAGTACGATCAGCCGGCAGTGCACGAGGGTGGGGTACCAGCCCGTTTTCCGGTTGATCTCCGCCATCGCCTCGCCCACCGTCCGCGCGTTCCGGATGGTCACGTTGCCCGCCTTGTTCGCGCCCGAAGCGTCCGGCACGGCGATCTGCGCGGTCACGTTCACGTTTCCGCCCTCTTCGGCGGCGTCGATGCCGATCGCCGCCACGATCGCCGTCTTCTGGATGTCGATCAGCCCGAAGTCGTTGGATAAAAACAGCAGCAGCAAGATCCCCGCGGCGATCACGAAGACGCGCGTCCACAGCCGGTTCATTGCCCGCCTCCTTTGGCGGCTGCGCCGTATTTCCCGGCGTTCTCCCGCACGGCTTTCCGTCCGGTGCCGCGGCGGATGGCCGCGGCGGTCCTGTCTTTGCCGCCGCGCCCGCCCGTCTCTGCGGGGGGCGGCGGATTTGCCTTATTCACGTTTATCCTCCTTTCCGCGCGCGGCGCGTTCCCTGCGCCGCAGCAGCAGCGCCGCCGCCGGCACGAGATACGCAAACAGCACGAACACGAACCACAGCCGCTGGGTGATCAGCTGCTGCATTTCGAGGAAAGAATAGTTCAGCAGCAGCACGAGCGCCAGCAGGATCCCGTTGGCTGCCAGCGAGGGCCAGATCGGGTCGAGCCGCGGCGCGACCGCCTGCACGCAGTGCACGCACATCTGCAAGGGCACGCACAGGCTGAACACGAACACGATGGTCATGGCAAAGATGAACAGATAATCGATCCTTCCCAGAGAGGTAAAGGCGGTCGTGTATTTGGAAATGTGCGCGATCGAGTTCTGCCGCAGCACGGCGATGTCTTCAAAGATCCCGTAAAACACGGCCAGAAAGAGCAGCACCGCCAGCGCGCCCGCCGCAAACGCCGCCATCACTTTGAGCGTCCCGTGCTTTT
>CALVHP010000035.1 GCA_944328405.1 uncultured Clostridia bacterium | reverse complement strand
AGAACTGACCGCGGAAAACTGGCGGGAAAAACTCGTCCCGCCGGACGCGGCGTTCGACATGCCGCGGCTCGATTTTGCCGGGCGCGAGGCGCAGCGGCTCGGCTGGGGGCAGCGCCTGCCATTCGAGGGCGCCGACGGCGCGTACAAGCTGTATCTGGACGGCGCGTTTTACGGGATCGCCCAGGTCTGCGGCGGCGTGCTCCGCGCCGGGACGAAGCTGGTTTGAGGTAGGAATGGATCGTATGCCGGAAATCGTGGAATACGGGTCGTCGCCGGGGATCGAATGTGTGCTGCTGCTCGGCTTTTTCGACGGCGTCCATGTCGGTCACAGAAATCTGATCGCGGCGGCGCGAGCCGACGCGGCCGGGCGCGGCGTCCCGCTCGGGATCATGACCTTCCGCAACGGAAAGAGCGGCGGGCAGATCTATACTTTCGGGGAGCGCTGCGCGATCTTTTCTTCGCTCGGCGTCGGCTTTGTCTATGCGGCGAACTACGACGAGGCGTTCCGCGCCACGGAGGGCGAAGATTTTTTGCGCCGCGTGACGGACGACCTCCGCGTGCGCGCCTTTTTCTGCGGCGAAGATTTTACGTACGGGAAGGGCGCGTCCTGCGGCGTTTCCGACCTGCGCGCGTTCGCGGCCGGGAGGGGCGTCGACGTGCAGGCGCTGCCGCTCGTCGGCATCCGCGGCGAAAAGGCGGCCGCCACGCTCGCCAAAAAATATCTGCAGGAAGGGGACATCCCGCGGCTGAACGAGCTGCTGGGTGCGCCGTACCGCATCGCCGGGCGGGTCTCGACGGAGGGCCGGCACGTGGGGCGCCGGATCGGCTTCCCGACGGCGAACATCCATCTCGCCCCGGAAAAATATCCCCTGCGCGCGGGCGTGTACGCGGTCACCGTCGATCTCGGCGGCGCGCGTTACCGCGGCATCGCCAACTACGGCACGCGGCCCACGTTCGGCGACGCGCGCACGGTGCTCGAGGTGTACGTCGACGGGTACGCCGGAGACCTGTACGGCCATGAACTGACGGTGTGTTTCGACGGATGGATCCGCGGCATCCGCAAATTTTCTTCCGCGGAAGAATTGTCCGCGCAATTACAGCGCGATCTGGAGGCTATACGATGATCAAATTCGGGCCGAGCGGCAACAGCGAAAGTTTTTACGCGGCGGGGTATTCGCACACCGAACAGTCGGCCCGCTACGTGCGGGAGATGGGGCTGGACTGTTTTGAATATTCGTTCGGCCGCGGCGTGCGCATGAGCGAGGCGAAGGCGGCTTCGATCGGAGAAGCCTTCCGCGCGCAGGATGTAGAGATCAGCGTACACGCGCCGTACTACATCAATTTTGCCAATCCTTCCGACGAAAGCGCGCAAAATTCGTACAATTACGTGCTCGACAGCGCCCGCGCCTTAAAACGGATGGGCGGCAGGCGCTGCGTCTTTCACAGCGCGACGCAGGGGAAGATGGAGCGCGGGGCGGCCGTTCAGCTGACGGAAGAACGCCTGAAAACGCTGCGAGATCTGATCTATCAGAACGGGCTTCAGGACCTGTATTTCTGCCCGGAAACGATGGGCAAGATCGCGCAGATCGGCACCCTCGAAGAGGTCGTGCGCTTTTGCAAAATCGACCCCGTGTTTCTTCCCGCCGTCGATTTCGGGCATCTCAACGCCCGCGAACAGGGCAGCCTGAAGACGGTAGCCGATTACCGCGATCGCCTCGTTTATATGATCGATGAACTCGGGTTCGGGCGCGTAAAGCATTTTCACGTGCACTTTTCCAAGATCCAGTACGGCAGCAAGGGCGAGATCCGCCACCTCACGCTGGAAGATACGCTCTACGGCCCGGAATTCGAGCCGCTGGCCGAAGCGCTTTTGGAACTGGGGCTGGAGCCGTACATCGTCAGTGAATCGGCAGGCACGCAGGCGGAGGACGCACTGGCGATGAAGCGCGTCTACCAACGTCTCAGCGCGTGCTGAATTTTGGCGGCGTATCGTTCTTTTCCGGGCAAAACCTTGTAATTCGGCGAAAAACCTGCCGATAGAAATTGACTTGCCCCTGTTTTTTTGGTACAATATTCGTATGGACAATACCAGGAAATTGTTTCGTGAAATCAATGCGGATGCGATGCTGACCCGAAGCGAAGATCTGCGGAAATATCTGACGGGTTTTGCGAGTTCTTTCGGGTATGTCTACACAGACACGCAGGACAGCGTATTTTTTACCGATCCGCGGTATGCCGAGGCGGCCAAGGCTGCCTTGAAGCAGACGTCGATCGCCGTGGAGATCGCCAAAGATCTGGACAGCGTTCTGCGCTTCGTCAAGACTAAAAAAGTCAAAAAACTCGCGGTTCCGTTCGAACGGCTGACGCTGCCCGAATACGACGCGCTCTGCCGCGCCCGGCTGAAACCGGTCGACAGCATGCCAGCCTTTGCGGCGGCCATGATCGTCAAGACGGATGGGGAGATCGCCGCGATACGCCGGGCCTGCAAGATCGCCGAAGACGGCTATGTGGCCCTCCTGAACGAGCTGAAAGAGGGGATGACCGAAAACGAGGTCGCCGCACTGCTCGAATACCACATGCGCCGCTGCGGCGCGGAAGACCGTTCGTTCGAAACGATCGCCGCGTTCGGGAAAAATACTTCGGTGCCGCACCACCACAGCGGGCAGGACAAGCTCGCCTGCGGGATGCCCGTCTTGCTGGATTTCGGCTGCAAGGTCGACGGTTACTGTTCGGATATCACGCGCACCTTCCTGTTCGGGAAGAAGGGCGCGCCCGACGATTTTACCGAGATGTACGAGGCCGTTTACGGGGCGCACATGGCTGCGGCGGAACAGATCCGCGGCGGCATCACGGGGGCGCAGGCCGACGAGATCGCCCGGGGCTTTCTGCGGAAAAAAGAGCTGGACAAGTTCTTTACCCATTCGTTGGGGCACGGGATCGGGATCAACATCCACGAAAAACCGGTGATCGGGCCGAGCGGAAAAGACGTTTTGCGCGACGGAATGGTCTTTTCGATCGAGCCGGGCGTCTATTTTGAAGGGCTGTACGGCATCCGTATCGAAGATACCGCGGCGCTGCTCGGCGGAAAGCCCGTAAGTTTCATGAAGACAGACAAAAGACTGACGGTTTTGTAAGCCGCCGGCAGGGAATAATTCATCAAAATGCAAGGAGATATGCAGTATGGTTATGGCAGGAGACGTCAGAAAGGGCGTCACGATCGAGTATAACGGAAACGTCTATGTCGTTGTGGATTTTCAGCACGTCAAGCCGGGCAAGGGCGCGGCGTTCGTGCGTACGCGGCTGAAAAACGTCGTTACGGGCGCGGTGCTCGAGCAGACGTTCAACCCGTCCGAAAAGCTGGAGAACGCGCACATCGAGACCAAAAAGATGACCTATTCGTACAACGACGGCGAACTGTATTGGTTCATGGACGAAGAATTCAACCTGACGCCGCTCAACCATGACCAGGTCGAAGACGCGCTCAAATACATCAAAGAAAACGACCCCGTCACCGTGCGTTTCTACAAGGGCAACGCCTTCTCTGTGGAATGCGAGAACTTCGTCGAACTGAAGATCATTGAGGCGGAACCCGGCGTCAAGGGCAACACGGCGACCAACGCAACCAAGGCCGCCACGCTCGAAACGGGCGCGGTCATCCAGGTGCCGATGTTCGTCAACGAAGGCGAAGTCATCCGCGTGGATACCCGTACGGGCGAGTATATGGAACGCGTGAAATAAGTGCAGATTTCTGTGCGGGCCGCTTTCGGGCGGCCCGCGCGTTTTTACGGAGGAAGATCGGGGTGAAGGCTGTCATTCAGAGGGTGCGCAAGACG
>CALVHP010000034.1 GCA_944328405.1 uncultured Clostridia bacterium | reverse complement strand
TACCCCCAAAAATAAATTTGACTTTTTTATCAATACGCGGCCGAAAGCTCGGTCACAGTATTTTCTGCAGATAGATGCAAGAGAGCTTCGGAACTTCGATCTTGATCGAATATTCCTTGCCGTGGCTAGGCTTGCGCTCGGTGTTGAAGATGCGCTTCTTCATCTCGCCGCTGCCGCCGTACTTCGGGTGATCGGTGTTGAACACCACCTTGTACTTGCCCTTCGGCACGCCGAGGCGGTACCCTTCCGTCTTGACGCCGGAGAAGTTGACGACGACGAGGTAGGTCGTCTGCGCCTTGTCGCGCCGCAGGTACGCCACGACGTTGCGGTCGGCGTCGTTCGCGGCGATCCACTCAAAGCCGTCCCACGAGTCTTCGATCTCATAGAACGCGGGCGTCGTCGCATAGAATTTATTCAGGGCGGCGTTCATATCCGACAGCTTCCGGTGCAGCGGGTACTCTTTGAGGAAGAAGTCCAGCCCCTCTTTATAATTCCATTCTTTGAACTGCCCGAACTCGCAGCCCATGAAGAGCAGCTTTTTGCCGGGGTGCGACATCATGTAGCCCATGAAGGCGCGCAGATTGGCGAACTTTTCTTCGTAGCTGCCCGGCATCTTGTCGATGAGCGACTTTTTGCCGTACACCACTTCGTCGTGCGAGATGGGCAGGACGTAGTTTTCGGTGAAGGCGTACATCATCGAGAAGGTCAGTTTGTTGTGGTTGCCCTTGCGGAAATACGGGTCCGTCTGCATATAGTCGAGCACGTCGTTCATCCAGCCCATGTTCCACTTGAAGTTGAAGCCGAGGCCGCCGATGTCGACCGGCTTGGTGACCAGCGGCCACGCGGTCGACTCTTCGGCGATCATCATCGCATCCGGGAACTGCGAGAAGATGGTCGTGTTCAGGCGGCGCAAAAACTCGATCGCCTCGAGGTTCTTGTTTTCGCCGTATTTATTGGGCAGCCATTCGCCCGGGCGCTTGTCGTAGTCGAGATAAAGCATGGACGCGACCGCGTCGACGCGCAGCCCGTCGACATGGAATTTGTCGAAGAAGAAATGTGCGTTGGAGATCAGGAAGGACAAGATCTCGTTGCGGCCGTAATCGAAGCGGCGGGTGCCCCAGCTCTTGTGTTCCTGCCTGTCCCACGCCGGGCTCTCGTACAGCGGCTGGCCGTCAAACTCGTACAGGCCGTGCGCGTCCTTCGGGAAGTGCGCGGGGACCCAATCCATGATCACGCCGATCCCGTTTTTGTGGCACTCGTTGACGAGGCGCATGAAATCGTGCGGGGTGCCGAGGCGCGAAGTAATGGCGAAATAGCCGGTGACCTGGTATCCCCACGAACCGTCGTAAGGATATTCGCTCAGAGGCATGAATTCGATGTGCGTATACCCCATCGATTTGACGTAAGGGATCAGGTCGTCGATGAGTTTGTTGAAATCAAAATAATTTCCGTCGCCGTACTGCCGCCAGGAAAGCGCATTGATCTCGTAGATATTCATCGGCGAAGAATACGAATTCTTCTTTTTGCGCTCGTTCAGGTATTCCCTGTCTCCCCAGCGGAACCCTTCCAGATTGTAAGTTTTGGAAGCGGTTTTGGAAGGCGTTTCCGCATGGAACGCGTACGGATCCGCTTTATAAAGGCAGCGCCCGTCTTTGGTCTGAATGCAGTATTTGTAAATGCAGTATTCTTTGATCCCGCCGATGAACAGTTCGAAGGTCTCCCCGTCCAGCAGGCGCGTCATTTGATGCGCCTGCGGATTCCATTCGTTGAAATCGCCCACGACCGAGACCGATTCGGCATGCGGCGCCCAGACGCGGAATATATACCCCTTTTCCTTCCCCGATTTCAGAGGATGCGCGCCGAAAAATTCGTACGCCTTGAAATTCTGCCCGTGATGAAAGACATACAAAGGAAAATCTACAGATTCCATCCAAATCCTCCGTTGAAGCAACAGGCTGCCGCCTTCTTTTCTTTTATTATACAATAAAAAAAGTGCCTTTTCAATAGTTCGGCGAAAAAAAGTTCGAAGAAAATCCTCGCAGAGACGGTAAAACCTGCAAACCCGCCGCCGTTCAACCGGGAACGGGGCGGGCCGGAGCGGTTTATTTCCCGAAGACAAAGAGTCCGCGGCGGTTTTTTGCGAAGGAAAGCGGCGTTTCGGCTTCGACGTCTCTTTCCCAAAGCAGCAGATTGAGCGAATACAGAAGAGCCGGTACGATATGGAAGATATGGTTTTCGAACATCGCCGTGCCGACGAGCATCAGAAATGTTCCGAAATAGAACAGCCTTTCCGCCGTGACCCGACGGATCAGCATGTTCAGGACCTGGGCGAAATGATAGACGAGCGCCAGCATACCGACGATGCCGCAGCAGGCGATCACCTGGACGATCATATTGTGATACATGTCCGGCATAAACCAGTTTTCAAAACCGTATGTCCAACTCGGATCTTCGGCCACGATGGGCGCGTAGAATCCGACGCCGAAAAAGGGTTCGCGCAGAAAATTTTTCAGACCGTTTTTCCAGATGAAAAAGCGCCCCGAATCGCTGAATCCCCTTTCGAACAAGAGCGCGAACATCTCGCGGATGCGGTCGAAAAAGAGGATAAACGCGGCCAGCCCCGCCACGACGAACACGAGGTTGAAAATGCGGATCGCCTTGCGATACGGACTTTTAACGACCGACAGAACGATCGCCGCGGCAACGGTCATGCACGCCCCGATCAGCATCGCGCTGCGGCAAAGGGTGAGGCAGATGCCGCCCATCTGGACGAAGGCAAACAGGTACCAGAGCCAGCCGTGCCGGCATTTGTATGCAAGGTAAAACCCCGCCGGCAGATACATGGCGAGCATGACGCCGACTTTGTTGGGAGACCCCCACCCTGCGATGATGGCGTCTTTATTGATGGATCCGTCCGGCAAGAGGACGTCGTCAAACAGGTATACTTTGGCGATCTGCAAAAGGATGACCGCCGTGATCAGCGCAAAGAGATAGGCAAAATATTTTCCGCTGTCCTTGTCGGCACGGTAAGTGTTGAAAAAATAAATGAACAGAAAGATAAAGGAAAAGGCGATGAGAAGCCCGAGCAGAAGATCCTGCAGCGATTTTCCGTTGAAATAGAAGAGCCCGTTCAAAACAAGCGCCGCCGCAAAAAGCAGCAGCCCTCCCCCCAAAAATGTACGGGAACGGAAAAAACTGACGTTTACGGGCCTATATACGACCAGACGAAAGACAAACGCGGCGACGACGAAAACAGCGCATACGCCGATGGTGATCAGCGAAGGCGCAGACGAGAGAAAGGCCGAATTGTACGGCGGCTGAAACGTATGTTTCCAGCTGATGCAATAGACGACCATGACGGCCGGCGTCAGGAGCGGCTTCGTATCCCGGCTGAAAGCCGAGGTGAAGACGATGATCAGCGTCGTCAGAATGAAAAAATAAATTTCAAGCCCGAACAGAGAGGTGACGAGCGTCAGTCCGGCGTACAGCGCCGGATAGACCATCCCGTCGAAAAAATCGACCGCCCGCCGAATGAACGGATGCGCCGCCGCCAGTTCGAGCCGCTGTTGGATTGTATTGTTCATAACCTGTTCCCTTTTCCGGCCGCTGGGCGGCAATTGCCCTCGGATACGCGGCGCCTTGAAACTTTGCGTGCAGGAAAAAAGCTCCGCAGATCTGCGGAGCTTTCACCTGGTGTGAAGAATGGGACTTGAACCCACACGGATTTCTCCATACGCCCCTCAAACGTACGCGTCTGCCAGTTCCGCCATCCTCACAAGCTTATTTATTATACAATGACCGAACAAAATTGTCAAGTTAAAAATAAAAAAATTTATAGCACTTATAAAATTTTTTTACGCGGGCAACGTAATGCTCCGTCTCTCGGTACGGAAACGATGTGTCGCCCGGGCGGATCTCCCCCTCGCGCAGCCATTTACGGACGGTTCCTTCCCCGGCGTTGTATGCCGCCAGCGCCAGCGAACCGGTTTCAAACCGATCCAACAGGTACCGAAGGTACCAGCAGCCGAGCCGGAGATTGTCTTCCGGGGTTTCCGGATCCAGCGATTCGCCCAGGCAGCTTTCCGCAAACCGCGCCGTCGACGGCATCAGCTGCATCAGCCCGACCGCCCCGGCATTGCTGACCGCACCCGCCTGAAAGTTGCTTTCCGTGCGGATGACGGCGTAAACCAGCTCGCTTTCCAGGCCGTATTCAGACGCATACGCCGTCACCAGCGATTCGTAGCGTTTCGGAACGAACCATCCGTACAGCAGGATGACGGCGCCCACAAGCGCCAGGAACACTGCCCCGACGGGCAGCCCGTATTTAAGTATCGGCTTCAGCGAGGATTTCATGCACGACCCGGACAACCTGTAGATTCAATGCGGCCAGATCGCCGTCATTGTATATTACAGTATGCCCGATCGGCGGATTTTTTTCATAGTCGCGCTGATTTCGGAAGCGCGCGAGCGCCTCCTGTTCGCCGCAGCCGTCTCTCTCCATCACCGACCGCAGCCGCGCGCCAAAATCGCGCATGACGACGATCACACCGTCGAAGTCGCTTTCGAATCCGCCCTCAAAGAGCAGCGGAACTTCCGCAAAAACGAGGCGCCCCGCGGCCGCTTCCATCTGCGAAAACAGGCGCGCCATGATGGCCGGATGCGTCACGCCTTCCAGTCGGCGCAGCGCTTCCGGGGAGGAAAAAACGACGTCGGCCAGTTTTTTCCGGTCGAGGAGCCCGCCGTCAAAACACTCCGGAAACATCGCCCGCACCCTGCGCGCGATGTCCGGGTCGTCGTAGATATTCCGCGCGATCGCGTCGGCGGAAAAGACAGGATATCCGAGACTGCCGAGGCAGCGCATGACGGCGCTTTTTCCGCTCCCGATGCCGCCGGTGACCGCAATAAACCGTTTATTTCGCTTCATACCAGTTTTTACCGCAGTGAACGTCCGCCACCAGAGGAACGCGCAGCGGATAGGCGTTCTCCATCTCGTGCCGCAGGATCTCGACAATGCGCTCGCGCTCGTCTTCAAAAGCGTCGACGATCAGTTCGTCGTGCACCTGCAATATCAGTTGAGAACGCAGCCCCTCTTTTTTTTTTTTTTTTAAAATGTTGACCATGGCGATCTTGATGATGTCGGCGCTGCTGCCCTGCAAGGGCATATTCATGGCGGCGCGTTCGCCGAAGGAACGGATGTTGAAATTGGAAGAGCGGATCTCGCGGATGACGCGTTTGCGCCCGAGCAGGGTGGAAACATAGCCGTGCTCCCGGGCAAACGCGACGTTTGCGTCCATGTATTTTCGGACGTCCGAATACCGTTCAAAATATTTGCGGATATATTCGCCCGCCTGCTTGGTCGGGATGTTCAGATTGCTGGCAAGGCCGAAATCGCTGATCCCGTAAATGATGCCGAAATTGACGGCTTTGGCGGCGCGTCGCTGCGCGGCGTCCACTTGTTCAAGCGGCACGCCGAAGACCTGCGATGCCGTCAGGGCGTGGATGTCTACCCCTTCGTTGTAGGCTTCGATCAGTTCCTTGCAGCCCGAAAAATGGGCCAAAAGACGCAGTTCGATCTGCGAATAATCGGCATCGATCAGGACGCGGTCCTCCGCCCGCGCGACGAAAAGCTTGCGCAATTCGCGCCCGTCGTCATCGCGTACGGGGATGTTCTGCAGATTCGGATTGGCGCTCGACAGGCGGCCGGTCGAGGTCTGGACCTGGTTGAACGTCGTGTGAACAAGGCCGGTCGACGGATCGATCAGCGGCTTGAATCCGTCGATATAGGTGGAAAGAAGTTTCTGGTAATGCCTGCAGCGGAGAACGTCGCGTACGATTTCGTGCTCGCCGGCCAGTTTTTCCAAAACGTCGGCGCTCGTCGTATAGGCGCCGCGTTTTCCTTTTTTTGGAGCCGGAAGGTGCAGTTTTTCAAACAGGATCTTTCCCAGCTGGAACGGAGAGTTGATGTTGAACGTTTCCCCTGCCGCCCGATAGATCGCATCCGTGGCGGAAGCGATTTCGTCGCGGTAACGCTTTTCAAAGGCGACGGATGCCGCCGTATCGACTTTGAAGCCGCTCTTTTCCATCGCGAACAAAACGTCTGCGAGGGGAAGCTCGACGTCCCGGTACAGCGATTCCAGCTTTTCTTCCCGCAATTTCTGCAAGAGCGTGCTGTACAGGAACCAGACGCCGCAAGCGGGTGCCTCCGTCCCGTACGGGCAGCCGCTCAGCGCAAAGGAGAGGTTGTCTTCTTTCCCGGTATAGTCGACCAGATATTTCAGGATGGAAACGTCTTCCGCCGCGGCAGCAAACGCGACGCCCATGGCTTCCAGCTTGTGACGCAGATCTTTATAGCCGTAAACGATGGCGGTCCTGCCGCCGTCTTCGAAGAGCGGCCGGAGCAGCGGAGCGATCTGATCCGCCCCGAATCCGTCGTCCAGCAGGGTCTCGCGGATGCGGACAATCAATTCCGTCTCGCCGTCTGCGGAAAAATAAAAGCAATTTCCGATGCATGCGGCCGAAAACCGCGCGGCCCCCTGCAGGCACGACCGAAACTCCTCTTCCGTGCGCAGGGTTTTGAGGAGCGCCTGTTTCTTCGGCAGAGGCGCGGCCTCTTCGGCGTGCGCGAAGATGTCCATCTTCAGCAGAGAGGTAAATTCCAGCTGCAGGAACTGCGTACGCACTTCTTCGGAAAAGGGCATCTGCACGAGACAGTCGTTCTCATCGATCTCCAGGGGCACCTCGCGGTCGATCGTCGCCAGTTTTTTGGAGAGATAAGCCGATTCGCGGCCTTTTTCCAGCTTTGCGCGGACGGATGCGGGAATATCGGGCAAATGGCTGTAGACGGCGTCCAGGCTGCCGAACTGCGTAAGCAGCGAAGTCGCCGTTTTCTCGCCGACCCCCGGAACGCCGGGGATGTTGTCGGAACTGTCGCCCATCAATGCTTTCAGATCCGTCACCTGTTCCGGCCGATACCCGACGACCCCGAAAAAGTTTTCGCTGTTGAGTTTCAGCAGTTCGCTGACGCCCGTTTTGGTCAGGTAAACGTCCGTACGGCCGTCGACCAGCTGATAGGCGTCGCGATCTCCGGTAATGATGATGCTTTTGGTATCGTCGAAACGGTGCGAAAGCGTCCCCACGAGGTCATCCGCCTCGAACCCCTCCTTCTCGCACATGGCGACGTTCATCGAGCGCAGCAGGGCCTTCAGCGTGCCGACCTGCACGGCCAGATCGTCCGGCATCGGTTTGCGCGTCGCCTTGTACCCGTCGTACATTTTATGGCGGAAGGTCGGGGCTTTCAGATCGAACGCCACGATCAGCCTGTCCGGCTTGAGATCAGAGATCAGCTTGAGAAGCAGCTTTACAAAACCGAACACGGCATTGGTCGGCATTCCGTCTTTCGTCGTCAGCAATTTCGTCGCGTAAAACGCGCGGTTGAGCAGGCTGTTTCCGTCAATCAGGACAAGTTTTTTCATCGTAACCTCAAGTCTTGCGTTGCCTTTGCCGCCATTATAGCAGAAAAAACGGCGTTTGGCAAGAACGTCGCGGGACATGGCGCAATCCGTGAAAAGACAAAGCGATACCCCGACGGGGTATCGCCTTACCAGGTTTTATTTCAGAAGTTTCAGAGATTTGATCAGAGGGATGCCGCGCTCTTCCCCTTTCACGACGCCCAAAATGGCATAGATGCAGGCCAGCAGAACGGCGACGTTGAAAACGGCCAGGACGATCCCGAAGACCACGCCCAGACCCGCGATCCCGGCAAGGATGCCGAAGATCACTTCGCCCGCGACCACGATCAGGAAAATGACCAGCGACTGATTGGCGTGAAATTTCGCAAAGCGGTCGTTCGGGTAGCAGACCAGCGGCAGGAAAAACAAAATCCCGAACAGATACGCGAGCGCGCAGACGATTTTTTTCTTCTGCTCTTCGCTGATCTGCGCGCCGTCGTCTTCCGGCTCCGCGGGCCGTCCGCTCTTCGCGCCGTCGTCAGGTCCGGTTTTTTCAGTTTCTTCCGTTTGCGGCGCGTCCCCGACGTTGTTCTTTTCCTCTTCGGAAAGTTCGGTTTCTTTCTGATTTTGTTCCATATCGATCGCTCCTTATGTTCCTATTATTGTACGACGCCTGCGCGGAGATTATTCCGGCTTTTCCGTCTGCGTTTTCTGCGGCTCGACAAAACCGGAGCGGCCGTCGTAATACGTTTTCCCTTTCTTGCGGATGATCACGAAATAAGCGATATAGATCCCGATACCGACGAGGATGAGAACGATCGCCGTCAGCTGCGAAGGCGAAAGAAAGGGAATAAACGTGGCGCCGCGGTCGTCTCCGCGGAAAAACTCGATGACGAACCGCCAGATCCCGTACCCGACAAGATAGAACGGCAGGCAAAGCCCTTTCCGCTGCCAGTTGCGGTAAAACAGGTACCCTGCCAGCGCAAACAGAAAAATGGATTCGAACAGCTGCAGAGGCACGACCTTCGCATAACCGTAATCGGCCGTGTGCATGTAAATGCCGTACCAGGCGTCCGTCGGCGTTCCGGAACAGCAGCCGGCTGACAGACACCCGAGGCGGCCGAACGCATGGGCCGCGGGGATGCAGACGGCCGCGATGTTGGCAATCGCGGGGAAATACTGCAGGTGCGTCTTCTCGTTTTTGAAAAGAAGATGGCCGAATCCGAAATAAATCGCCAAAAAGCACGCGGCCCCGCCGATCAGCCCGCCGTAAAAAGTGGCGCCCGTCGATCCGTCGATCTTGAACACGCCCGTCGCGAACCAGTCGTAGACCGCCTGGAACAGGACGGCGGACAGATAGCCGACCACGCAGGAGACCACCGTCCCGATCAGGACCATGTTCTGCAATTTTGCGGGCAGGCCGCGGCGGTCGCTCAGCACGCGCAAAAGCACCAGCGCCGCAATCAGCCCCACCGCAAAAAAGATTTCATAAAAACTTATGCCGCTTCCGTCTGAAAAGCGTATGATGTAATTCGGGAACATGTTTCAGCTGTTTGTGATGTCGAGGTATTCGTCGTAGGTGACGTTTTTGTCAAACGTTTTGCCGCCGTTGATCTCGATGATGCGATTGGCGACGGTGTTCATCAATTCCTGGTCGTGCGATGTGAACAGGATGCAGCCTTTGAAATTCTTCATCCCGTTGTTGAGCGCCGTGATCGATTCGAGGTCGAGGTGGTTGGTCGGTTCGTCCATAATCAGGAAGTTTCCGCCCTCCAACATCATTTTGGCGAGCATGCAGCGCACTTTTTCGCCGCCCGAAAGAACGCGCGCCTTTTTAAGCGCTTCTTCGCCCGAGAAGAGCATGCGCCCCAGCCATCCGCGCAGATATTCTTCGTAATGGTCGTTGGAATACTGGCTCAGCCATTCGACGAGGTTCAGGTCGCACCCGTCGAAATACTCGCTGTTGTTCTGCGGCAGGACCGAGAGTATGATCGTTTTTCCCCAGCGCACAGTCCCCGCGTCCGGCTGCACCTTGCCGGTGAGAATATCGAAGAGCATCGTGATCGTCGTGCTCTTATCGCTGACAAAGCCGATCTTTTCGTTTTTCTGGACGATGAAATCCAGGTTTTCGAAAAAGCCTTTTTTGGTCAGCCCTTCGACCGCCAGGATGTCGTTGCCGATCTCGCGTTCGAATTTGAAATCGATGAACGGATATTTGCGCAGAGAGGGCTTGATGTCGTTGAGGGTCAGGCGCTCCAGCTCTTTTTTGCGCGAAGTTGCCTGCTTGGATTTGGAGGCGTTGGCGGCAAAGCGGGCGATAAAGTCCTGCAGTTCCTTGGCGCGCTGCTCCATTTTCTTGTTCTGGTCGCGCATCTGCCGGGCGATCAGCTGGCTGGTCTGGTACCAGAAATCATAGTTGCCCAGATACAGCTGGATCTTCCCGAAGTCCACGTCGCAGATATAGGTGCACACCTTGTTGAGAAAGTGCCTGTTGTGCGAGACGATGATGATGGTGTTTTCAAAATCGAGGAGATAATTTTCCAGCCAGCGCACCGTCTTGATGTCGAGGTTGTTGGTCGGCTCGTCCAACAGCAGCACGTCCGGATTGCCGAACAATGCCTGCGCCAGGAGGACCTTGACCTTCAGTTTGGCATCCAGCTCACCCATCCGCACGGCGTGGTATTCCGCGGGGATATCCAGTTCGTTCAGCAGCGTTTCCGCTTCCGATTCCGCTTCCCAGCCGCCGAGTTCGGCAAACTCGCTTTCCAGTTCGGACGCGCGCAGGCCGTCTTCTTCCGAAAAATCTTCTTTGGCGTAAAGCGCATCTTTCTCGTCCATGATCTGAACGAGGCGCTTGTGCCCGAGCATGACCGTCCGCACGACCGTTTCCGCGTCGAAGGCGTTCTGGTTCTGCATGAGGACGGACATCCTCTCGTTCTTACCCAGAGAAACTTCGCCCTTGTTCGGCTCGATCTCGCCCGACAGGACTTTCAGAAAGGTGGATTTCCCGGCGCCGTTCGCCCCGATGATGCCGTAACAATTGCCCTTGGTGAATTTTAAGTTGACGTCTTCAAACAGCTTCTTGCTGCCGTACTGCAAACTGACGTTTGTAACCTGTAACATGCAAACCTCTCGACAAAGTCTTACCGCTATTATAGCACAACGTTTCCGAAATCACAAACGAAAGGCGGACGTTTTGTCCGCCTTCGTGAAGTTTTCCGTTTTTTACCGTTGCGCTTCCCCTTTTTTGTCCGTCCCGCGCCGCCGCGTGCGCAGGCATTCGCGGAGAAGAAATTCGATCTGACCGTTGAGAGACCGGAACTCGTCTTCCGCCCAGGCGGCGAGCTCGCGGTACATCTCCGCAGAAATGCGCAGAGGCACTTGTTTTTTGCCTTCCTTTTCGCCCATGGCTCAATACAGCGACCCGCTGTTGACTACGGGCTGTGCGTCTTTATTGCCGCAGAGAACGACCAGCAGATTGGAAACCATCGCCGCTTTGCGCTCTTCGTCCAGTTCGACGATCCCGTTGTCGCTGAGCTTTTTAAGCGCCATTTCCACCATGCTGACGGCGCCGTCGACGATTTTCTGACGGGCGGCGATGATCGCCGAGGCCTGCTGGCGCTGCAGCATGGCGGCGGCGATTTCGGGCGCATAGGCAAGGTGCGCAATGCGCGCTTCAGAAATTTCGATGCCGGCGATCTCGACGCGCGACTGGATCTCCTTTTTCAGGATCTCCGCAATTTCCACCGACGAGCCGCGCAGAGATTTTTCGTCCCCGTTTTCAGAAACGTCGTACGGGTACTGCCTGGCGACCTGGCGGATGGCGGCGTCGCACTGCGTCGAAATGTACGAAACAAAATTTTCCACGTCAAAGACGGCTTTGGCCGTGTCGACGACGCGCCAGATCACGACCACGCCGATCTCGATGGGGTTGCCTTCCTCGTCGTTGACTTTCTGCTTTTCATTGTTGAGCGTCATCGCTTTCAGCGAGATCTTGCGGCGGGACGAAGCGGCCATGTTGCCTGCCGCCGGATTGAAAGACGAGCAGAACGGATTGACCCAGAAAAAGCCCTCTTTTTTGATCGTTCCGTGATATTTGCCGAACAGCGTCAAAACCAGCGCCTCGTTCGGATTGACGATCTTTAATCCGCCGAACATAAAAGACGCCACGACGATCACGACGACCCCGAGCACAACCATCACGGCGAGCCAGGCGTCGCCCATCCCCGCGCTGAATATCAGCAGCAAGATCCCTGCCGCGAGCAGAAGCAAAGACAGCAGGAGCATCCCCCAACCGCTTTTCGGGTGCAAAATTTTTTCATCCGTATTTTTGGCTGCGTTGTTCATGTTTTCCATAGTTCCTCCTGAGATGATATCAACATGATATCATATTGAATTCTCTTTGTCAAGCGGCGAACGAAAAAAACCGCGCTGAAAATCAGCGCGGCAGAAAGCTAAACGTGCGGTTCGGTTTTGTCGGAAGAAGGACGGCCATCGGCGGACGCTTCCGGTCCTGGGGCGGGCTCTTCCTTTTTTTCATCGGCGGCGGGCGAAGAAGCGGCCTCTTCCGCGCCGGATTTTGCCCGCGGTTTGAAAAGCGAAAAGAACCATTTTTCGATCTTATCCCCTTTTTTCCAAAGCACGATGAACAGCGCGACGATCGCTGCGGCGATCACGATCCAGAGCAGGATCCCCCACCAGGTATCATACGGAATGATGCTGCCGCCCAGAGAATAGCTGGTGGCCGTGACCGATATGGCGCGCGCGATCAGCTGCAAAATTATAAAATAGCGCCAAGTCATCGTCGACAATCCGCACACAAAGCACAGAATGTCGTCCGGGAACAGGGGCAAAATGAACATCACGGACAGGATCATGCGGTCCCGTCCTTTGACCTTCTGCAGCCATTTGTCCAAAGACTCGCGCCCGACGAGCCAGGCCGCCGCCTTATAGCCGAGGACGCGCCCGATCCAGAACGCGAGCAGCGAGCCCAGGAGAATGCCGACGTAACTGTACAGACAGGTGAGCAGTTCCCCGAAGATCAGCACCCCCGCCCCGACGGTCAATACGCCGGGGATGGGCAGCAGAAAGACCTGCATTGCCTGACAAATAATAAACACGATCGGCGCCCAGGCACCCGTCCCGCGAATGAACTCGCGCAATTCCTCGACGGAATCAAAACGATCCCACAGGCCCGTTACATGCACGAGATACAGCCCCAAAAAGAGTACTGCGGCGATGACCAGTCCTGTCAGGAAAAACTTGAACAGCGTCTTCCATTTTTTCAGAAGGAATACGACCATTGCCGCCAGATACAGGACTTCGACGCTTACCAGCACGGAGACAAGGACCGCCGCATGCTCATAGACAAATCCGGAATCGAACTGCGCAACGGAGAGGACGGTGAAAACGATCGTCGCGGCCCCGCTCAGAAACATGACGAGGAGCGGAATCAGTTTTTGGAACGTTTGTTTTGTCAGATTCATAGCGGCATACCGCACTGTGCGGGCTTCCTCTCTCTATTATATCCGAACGGAACTGCCGTCATGCCGTTTCGCCGAGATTTTTGATCGCCGCGCGCGCGAGGGCGTCGCAGCGGTTATTGTACTCGTTGTCGGCATGCCCCTTGACCTTAATAAAGCGGACTTTATGCGCGGAAACGGCCTCGTACAGCCGCTGCCAGAGATCCACGTTCAGGACGGGTTTCCCGTCCGCCTTTTTCCAGCCGTTTTTCATCCAGCCGTAGATCCAGCCTTCCGTAAAAGCGTTGACCGTATATGCGGAATCGCTGTAAACCGTCACCTCGCACCGCTCTTTCAGCTGGGCAAGGCCTTCGATCACCGCACGGATCTCCATACGGTTGTTGGTCGTTTCACGCTCTCCGCCGCTGATCTCCTTTACGACGCCCCGATAGATTAAAATGGCGCCGTATCCGCCGGCGCCGGGGTTTCCGGAGCAGGCGCCGTCCGTATAGAGTTCGACTTTTTTCATACCGTTCAGCGAGAAAGCTCTTCCGCACGCTTCACGCAGGCATCGACCGCCCGGTCGATGACGCCCGCAAGATCGTCACGTCGGAACGATTCGACCGCCTGGATCGTCGTGCCGCCCTTGCTGCAGACCGCGTTGACGAGTTCGTCGATCGTTTTATCTTCCGAATGCGCCACCATATCCACCCCGCCGGAAACGGTGTTGATCGCCAGCGTTTTGGCCTCGTCTTCGCTCAGGCCCTGGCGGATCCCCGCCCGGATCAGGCCGTCGATGAACAGGTAGACGTAGGCCGGACCGCTGCCGCTGATGCCGGTAACGGCGTTGAGTTTTTCCTCCGGGACAGAAATGACGTTGCCGGAGCAGTCAAACAGAGAGACGATAAACGAATTGTCGTCAATGTCCTCCGAATAATCGTCGGCGTCCAGGGCAACCATCCCCGATCCGATCGAACAGGGCAGATTGGGCATGGCGCGCGCCACCTTGGCTTTTTTTTCGAAAAGAGCGTCTCGGATCGTCTGTTTGCGGACGCCCGCCATGATGGAGACCGCCTTTTCGATCGGAACGCCGCGCAGGCTTTCAGCCACGGCGGAAAAATGCTGCGGCTTGACGGCAAACAATAAAAATTCGCTGTTTTCGGCGACGTCGCGATTGTTCTGCGTGCATACGACGCCCAACTGCCCCATCGCGTCCAGCGCCTGCTGCGAGATATCCGATACGATGATTTTTTTAGCCTTGACAAAGTCGGAATAAACGGCGCCTTTCACAATGGCCTGCGCCATAAAGCCTGCGCCGATCACCCCGAGCTTGAATTGTTTTTTCATCTTTTTGCTCCTTTTTTTGTTTCAATGAATAAAATCTGATTGACGAAATAAAAAATTTAGTATATAATCTTTAAGCGACACAGGGGAG
>CALVHP010000033.1 GCA_944328405.1 uncultured Clostridia bacterium | reverse complement strand
GTTCAGGAGCAACGGCGGGACCGAACTGCAGCCGCTCGTCGGAAAAGCAGGGGATGCAGTGGTTCTCCCTGTGCCGACGCGCGAAGGGTTCACCTTTACAGGGTGGTATGCAGATGCACAATGTACGGTCCGCTGTGAAGTCGACCGCATGCCGGAAGGCGGACTGGTTCTTTATGCGGGATGGGGTCAGAATGCGGATGCCGCGGATGTTCCGTCGGAGGGCTGCGCAAGTGCGGCCATGGGCGGCGCCGCCTTTGCGGGAGTTCTGCTCCTTGTGGGCTCTGTGGTTGCGGCGATCGTCTGCCGGCGTAAGGGAGGTTTGCAGAAATGAAAGCGATCAGGAAGCGAACGGGGATCATAGGCGCTCTTTTTGGCTTTTTCTGCCTGTGTGTTTTGCTGGTGACGTTTTGTCTGTCCGACGCGTTTTCGGCACAGGCGCAGTCGGGGTCCGTCTGGACGGGCGACTGCAACGTCTACGGCGGGGAAAGCAACGCGATCACGCTGCCGCTTGCCCTGAACGGCGCCCGCGTCGAATCGATTGCGATCGAGGGCGAAACGATCGCCGCCGGGGGTTACAGTGCGTCGGCGCAGGAGGTCACGCTTCTGCCTTCCGCGGTTGAGGCGCTGGGCCGCGGCGCATTTTCTGCCTCCGTGCAGACCGAGCAGGGCGGACCGTTTGATTTTATCCTATATGTAGGGGCTGCGCGCGGGGACGCCGTCTTTTTTGATTTTGATTTGAACGGCTGGAGCACTGCCGACAGCAGATTTACCCCGAACGCGATGGCGGAGAACGGGATCGACGGCAGATCGATCGCGTTCGACGGTAGCGGCGGGATGCTGTTGGGGTTTGCTTCCGACGGGGCGGACCCGTTCATTCCGTTTGCTTTCCGGCCGCGCACGCGGTACCGCCTTGCCTTTGATTATCAGATCGGCGCGGACACGGATGAAAGTTGGAATGCTGCCATCGGGTTCGGGAGCGGCAACGAAGTGATCACGTTGCGGGCGGATGAATCCGTCGGTATCCCCAGTCCCAACGTGCGGGATACCGCGGCCCGCATGCGTTACTTTGAAGACGGACGCCTGCACGTGGATGTCACATTTGTCACCCCGGAAGGGGATGCCTGTCGTTTGCTCGAATTTTCCAACCGCGGCGGAACCGCCGATCTTCTGGTCGATAATCTGTTGTTGATGGAATATTCGTCGGCGGATCTGAAAGAGATCCGGCCGGAGGCGGAAAAGATCAGCGCGCAGTATCAGGCGCTGGAAACGGACGGCCTGCAGAGAGAGGGAATTCTGTTGCGCGGTGCGGTTTCGCAATATGACGAGGCGTCGGTCGCGGAATACGGCTTTTTGCTTTGCGGTCCCGACGGCGAGGAATATAGCTTTGCCTGCGAGCAGATCGATTCCCGCGGGGAGTTTGCGCTCGGCGTGTACGATGTCCCTGCGGGGAGGTACGAAGCGCGGGCATATCTGAAAGACATTCAGGGAGGCCGGCAGCAGACGGCGGCAGCCGTCGTCTGTGTGCCCGAAGCGCAGCAGGAAGAAACGGCAGACGTCTACATCATTGCGGGGCAGTCCAACGCGCACGGCTGCAGCCCGAGGAACACGCTGACGATCGAAAATGCGGAAGTGAACAATGCCGTTATGTACTACAACGGGCAGTATCATTCGGACAAAGATCGCCAGCATGTCCATTTTGAAGAGGTGACCGCTTCTTTCAATGTGGAAACTTCTGGCGATACAACGCTCATCCGGTTCGGGCCGGAACTGGGGCTTTCCAATATGCTCTACCGCCTCAACGGAGGGAAAAAGATTTACATCATCAAAGTGGCGCAGGGCGGTTCGGAGCTGTATGACCGCTGGGCGTCTCCCTCTTCGGGCAACACTGTATCGGAAGGCAAAAGCCCGCTTTACCGTTGGCTGGAAGAAACAATGCAGTCCGGTGCGGAATATTTTGCCGATCTGGGTGTGCAGGTCCGGCTGAAGGCTTTCCTCTGGATGCAGGGAGAAACGGATGCCGTCGAACGCGTACATGCAGACGCTTACGAACGCAATCTCCGGATTTTCCTTTCCGATGTCGAACATACGCTGGAGACGATTTGGCAGCAGGACGTCTCCGATATGCCGTTTGTGATCGGCGGCCTGCATCAGGACTACGATAAGATGCCTTACGTCGATACGGTCATCGAGGCGCAGAAGAAGGTCGCCTCCGAGCGAGACAACTATTATTTCTTTGATACGACCGATCTGCGCGCGCACGACGGCTGGCATTATACGGGGGATTCCGGATTCATTCTCGGTACGCGGTTTGCCGCCGCGATCGCGCAGCACGAGGGCCTGCATACCGACGTCGCGTTCCATGCGACCGATCTTACGGCGCAAGCAGAGCGACTCGCACCTCTTTCGTCTGGTAAAACGGCTGAACCGGAAACGCCCGAAGAGCCGGTCGGGTCGGAAACGCCGGAAGAGCCGACCGATCCGGAACCGGACGGCGAAGATACAGGCGGCTGCGGCGGTGCGTTGACGGCCGCAGGCAACGCGGCGGTCGCGTTTGCGCTGATTGCGGCGGCCGTGGCGATCGGAAAGCGAAGGGGAGGGAATGTCAGATGAAAAGAGCGATCGGCCTGCTGTTGGCTGTTGGGCTTCTGTGCTGCCTGGGGTATGCGGCGGCGTTCGCCTCCGACGGGAACGGATTGCCGGCCGCCCGGGCGTCTTTGGAGGAAAGCGCGACATATACCTTCACGGAGGAAGATTACAACGAAAACGGTACGCTCAAATACTTCACGCCCTATTTTGTGGAGCGGCACAACGCTGCCGGCAGGCAAGTGAATGTAGAGGATTACTGGCGCAGCAATTTTACGGTGGACACCCTTTCGACCGAGTACGAGTTTTCGCAGGACGAAGAGGGGTTCCCCATCAAAATGTCGGAAGGCAACGGCGTCTATCTGACCCTGAACACGCGGCAGTATTATGCTTTTGAGGCAGAACTGACCTTTCACTATCTGGACGGCGATCACCGCGGCTGGATCGGGCTCGTATTCGGGCAAATGGTGCCCGGCTGCGGCTATAACATGACGGGTGGCGGCGCGTTTGCCTTTGCGCAGGCACAGGGGACTTGTACGGCGGCGGGCAAAACCGTTTCGGCGCTCAGCGAAGGAAAAAAACCGGCGGACGACGCGCAGATCCGCTACCGCAGTAATAACATCACGCTGAAATTGCGCGTGGAGGGGGACGGCGACCTGACAATGGAGACATGGAATGCCGACGGCAGCGAACGGTATGCGCGGCTCGTTCTTTCGGACCCGGAACTCAATACCCGCGGCAGTCAGAGCCTGACCGACAGCGAGGGATATCTCTCGATCCTCAGCGCCGGCGGCTACCACGCCATCCAATCACTCAAAGTGACTCCTCTTGCCGTCGAAACGGCCGAGCCCGATGCTCAGCTCGTGGTTTCCTTTAAGGAAGAAGGATCTTTGGAAAAGTTTACGCCCGTGTATACGCAGTCCAATGCCAGCGGCAGTGCCGGTGCCCTTTTGGATGTGGAAGAGCAATGGGCGCTTACGGCGGACGGCACGCTCCTGCGCATCGACGGGTTAGGCGTTTCGGTGGACGGAAATATTTCGGCGCTGGTGCTGAACGAAAAATTCCGGTATTTTGAAGCGACGCTCGTGTACCGCAACCGCACGGGGAACGACGGGTGGATCGGGTTTGAATTCGGGCTGGATGCTCCGGCAGACCGCTTCATTG
>CALVHP010000032.1 GCA_944328405.1 uncultured Clostridia bacterium | reverse complement strand
AGACCAGCGGCGGTTTTTCACGTCGAGCAGCAACGTGCCGCTCGCATCCGACACGTCGGTGCAGAAACGTCCCGAAAGCCTGTACGCGAGGTAGTCTTTGGGCAGCATGATGCGGGCGATCTTTTTGAAATTTTCGGGCTCGTTCCGCTTCATCCAGAGGATCTTGGGCGCGGTGAACCCCGCAAACGCGATGTTCCCCGTATACGCGGAGATCTTCTCTTTGCCGATGATGCGGTTCAGATACGCCGTTTCCTGTTCCGTTCTGCCGTCGTTCCACAGGATGGCGGGACGGATGACGTTGTCGTCTTTGTCCAGCGCGACCAGCCCGTGCATCTGCCCGCCGAAGGAGATGCCCTTTACGGCGGCTTTGTCCTGCCCCTGCAAAAGTTCTTTCAGCCCGCGCACCGCCGCGGCGAACCAGTCCTCGGGGTTTTGCTCGCTCCAGCCGCTTCGGGGATAAAAGACGGGATACGTCTGTGTGTTCTCCGCCAGAATTGTGCCGTCTGCGGCCACGAGCAGGAATTTTGCCCCGCTCGTGCCCAGATCGATGCCGATGTATGTGTTCATAGACTGCACTCCATTTCCCGCAGAACGGCGCGGGCGATCAGCATGGAACCCACCGCACCCGGATGCACGCGGTCCCAGCTGATCGACTGCCCCGGGCGCCCTTCCAGATAGCGGTCAAATTCCGCCTGCAGGTCGAGGACGTGCACGCCGTATACCGCGGCCGCTTCGCGCATGCGCGCCGCATACCGTTCGGTCATGGCGCGCATTTCGTCGGTACGGCTGCGCTCCATATAGAAGGGGGTCATCAGGCGAAATTCGCGTACGCCGCGAACCTTTTGGCAAATGGCCTCTATGTTGCGACGGTATTCGCCTTCGGAAATATGTTCAAAGCGCGGGTCGAAACTGTCGAAATGCCTCCACACGTCGTTGACGCCGATCATGCAGAACACCACGTCCGGCTTTTGTGCCGTGACATCTTCGTCCCAGCGCGCCAGCAGCTGCGCCGAGGTATTTCCGCTGACGCCGGCATTGACGACGCGGTAATTTTCTTTGGGGCGGAAGGCAAACAGCGCGTCGCGCACCAGTTTCACGTAACCCGCACCCAGCCTGTCCGGCGTGTTCAGTTTGCCCGCATCCGTCGTCGAATCGCCGGCAAACACGATCGTATCTCTGTCTTTGAGCATCTCCGCACCTCCGCAATGTTCCGCTCAGCCGAACGGATTTTCCGTTTTGTAGCGCACGCCCGCGGGCTGATTGTAGCCGATCTCTTCGGCGGGAACCCCGATGTATTTGAACACTTCGTACAGTTCCCTGCCGAAATGCCCGAACGCCACCGCGCCGTGGTGCGGGTAGTTCTTTTCGATGAGAACATGGCGGTAGAAGCGCTTCATTTCGGGGATGGCAAAGACGCCGATGGAACCGAAACTGCGGGTACGTACAGGCAAAACCTCGCCCTGTGCCACATAGGCGCGCAGCTTGTTGTCCGCCGTCGACTGCAGGCGGAAGAAGGTGATGTCTCCGGCGGCGATGTCCCCTTCCAGCGTGCCCTGCGTGACCTCTTCGGGCAGAGAGCGCGCCATGATGAGCTGGTACTTCATCTCGCAGAAGCACAGCTTTTTCGAGCAGGTGTTGCCGCAGTGAAAGCCCATGAAGGTATCGGTGAGGGTATACGGGTACCTGCCCTCGATGTCCGCTTTGTACAGATCCTTCGGCACCGTATTGTTGATGTCGAGAAGGGTCACGGCGTCTTCGCTGACGACCGTGCCGATGAATTCGGACAGCGCGCCGTAGATATCGACTTCGCAGGAGACGGGGATGCCCCTACCCGTGAGGCGGCTGTTCACATAGCACGGCACAAAGCCGAACTGCGTCTGGAATGCGGGCCAGCACTTGCCCGCAATTGCCACGAACTCGCGGCTGCCCTTGTGCGATTCGATCCAGTCGAGCAGCGTAAGCTCGTACTGCGCGAGCTTGGGCAGGATCTCCGGCTTTTTGTTGCCCTTGCTCAGCTCCTTTTCCATATCCTTTACGACTTCGGGAATGCGCTTGTCGCCGTCGTGCCTGTGAAAAGCCTCGAAGAGGTCGAGCTCGGAATTTTCTTCGATCTCCACGCCGAGATTATAAAGCTGCTGGATGGGCGCGTTGCAGGCGAGGAAGTTGGTCGGGCGCGGCCCGAAGGAGATGATTTTCAGATGTTTCAGAGCATACACGGCGCGGGCGACGGGCAGAAAGGCGTGCAGCATATCCGCGCATTCCTCCGCGTCCCCCACGGGGTACTCGGGGATGTACGCCTTGACGCCGCGCAGTTTCAGATTGTACGAGGCGTTGAGCATGCCGCAGTACGCGTCGCCGCGCGAACTTGCGAGCGTGGGGATATCCTCTTCCGCCGCCGCAAAGAACATGACGGCGCCGCCCACTTTTTCGGAAAACTCTTTGGCGAGCATCGTTTCGGAAATTTCCGGCCCGAAGTTGCCCAGGTACACCGCGAGCGCGTTGCAGCCCGCCTTCTGAATGTCTGCGAGCGCCTGCCGCATATGCAGCTCGCTCTCGACGATGCACACGGGGCATTCGTACACGCATTCTTTGCCGTACTTCTTTTCATATGCCGCAAAGAGCGCTTTGCGCCTGTTCACGGACAGCGATTCGGGGAAACAGTCGCGCGAGACCGCGACGACGCCCACCTTGATCTTCGGAATGTTTTGCATCTGACGTTTTCCTCCCTTTTCGCCGTTCAGCGACACGCCGACGGCTTTTTACATCAAAACGATGTTGTTTTCGCGGCAGAAATCTTCGTTCTTCTTGTCCCAGACGGAAACCTGCACTTCGCCGATATGGCGCTTGTTCAGCAAGAACATGCACAGCCGCGACTGTCCGATCCCGCCGCCCATCGTCAGCGGCAGTTCGCCCGCGACCAGCGCTTTATGGAAGGGGTATTCCATCCGGTCCATACAGTTTTCGGCGCGCAGCTGCTCCACCAGGCTCTTTTCGTCGACGCGGATTCCCATGGACGAGAGCTCGAACGCGCAGTCGAGAACGGGATAGTACAAAATGATGTCTCCGTTGAGCGCCCAGTCGTCGTAGTCGGGCGCGCGGCCGTCGTGCTTTTCGCCCGATTGCAGGCGGCCGCCGATCTGCATGACGAACGCGGCGCCGTGCTCGCGCACATACGCCAGTTCGCGGCCTTTGGGGCTCAGATCGGGATAGACGTCCTCCAGATGCTGCGAGGTGACGAACGAGATTTCGTCGGGCAGATAGTTGTCCAGCTGCGGGTATTCGGAGCAGATCTTCTGCGCCGTTTCCTGCAGGGCGCCGTAGATCTTCTGCACCGTGGCGCGCAGAAACTCTTCGTTGCGGTCTTTGCGGTGGATGACGGCTTCCCAGTCCCACTGGTCGACGTAGATCGAATGCAGCGCGTCCAGGTCTTCGTCGCGGCGGATGGCGTTCATGTCGCAATACAGGCCGAACCGCGGGCCGAAGTGGTATTTGGCGAGCGCATAGCGCTTCCATTTGGCGAGCGAATGCACGACTTCCGCCACCTCTCCCGAGGCCTTGATGTCAAAACTGACGGGCCGCTCGACGCCGTTGAGGTTATCGTTCAGGCCGCTCGCCCGCGTGACGAACAGCGGCGCGCTGATGCGCGTAAGATTGAGCGCCGACGACAGTTTTTCTTCAAAGACGGTCTTGATCTCTTTGAGGGCCTTTTCCGTTTCGATCAGATTGAGCTTGGACGTATACATAAACAACTCCCTGTAAAAACATATGCCGCGCGGCGCGGCGTTCAGCGCAGCCCGAAGGCGCGCATCGCTTCTGAAAAATCATGGATGAACGCGTCCGCTTCTTCGCGGATCTGCGCAAAAAATCCTTCCGACGAGCGGTCGAACACGCCGACGGCGAACATTCCCGCCGCTTTGGCCGAGCGCAGCGCGGTGAGATTGTCTTCAAACACGGCGCATCGGCCGGGAGGGACGCCGAGCTTTTCGCCGCAGAGCAGAAAGACGTCGGGGAAGCTCTTGTTCCGCCCCGCCTCTTCCACCGAGGCAAAGGCGCCGAACAGCTCCCATACCCCGCCCGCGCGGAGAACGGGGACGCTGAGCTCGGGCGAAGACGCCGTCGCCACGCCGAGGCGGAACCCCGCGGCGTGCAGGGCGCGCAAAAAGCCGATCGCCCCCGGTTTGAAATGGCGGGCGCCGTCGGCGGCGCCGTATTTTTCCCGCGCCATCTGCCGCCACTCCGCGGCGAGCGCGGCGGCGCTTTCTCCGGGGAGGTATTCTTCGGCCGTGACGACGGCGCTCTCGGAAAAGCCGAGGTGGGCGATGCGCTCCTGGTATCCGGGCGGCACGGGCATCCCGCGGCGGGCGAAGAACTCTTCGTCGATCTCCTGCCAGATCCCCATGCTGTCGATCAGCGTTCCGTCCAGGTCGAAAATGACGGCGCGGACGGAGGACAAGTTCCGTTTCATCCCACCGATTATAGCACAGGTTTATGAAAATATCAATCGATCGAAGGAAACTGCCTGCCTCGATTGCGCAGAAAGTGTTTTTTTGCGTTCCGGCTTGCATTTTCGCCGCCGGCTGTGATACAATAGCATTGAAAAGCGACGCGCGGTCGCAAAGGAGGCTCCATGCGTTTCGGATTCCGGAGAAAAAAAGCCATAGAAGAAGCCGCCGATACGGCCCCGGTGCAGGCGGACGAATCCGTTCCCCTGACGGTCGTATTGTGCGGACAGCCAGAAGAACTGCCTGCCCTGCTCGCCGCGCTGCCCGCCGGCAGCGAAGTGATCGCCCGCGGCGGCGGCCCGATGCCGGAAGAAGACTTCCCCTCGCTGCGTTTTTGCGGGGCGGAACGCGGGCCGAACGGGCGCCGCGTCCTCTTTGCGGGGACGGCCGCATGGCACCCCGCCGCGGCGGAAGACTTCTTCAAATGTCTGGGCGAACGGACGGAAGATCTGGTCCTGTTCCGCTCGGCGGCGGCAAAGCCCGCCGGAGAGACGCAGTGCTCCTTTTCGGCCCTGCCGGTGCCGTCCGGCCTGCCGCAGAACTTTGCGCCGCGGATGTACGGGTGCGCCCTGTCGCAGGAACTGTACCAAACGATCGCCCCGTACCAAAACGGGCTGCCGGAAGAGTTGTCTGCCGTATGGCTGGGAACGATCTTCTGCCGGAACGCGGCGTTTGCCGACGTCCGCCTGTTTGCGAAACAGACGGCGGAACCGCCCCTGCCCGGCACCGAACAGGTGCGCGCGCTCGTGGATAGTTTCAACGCCTTCAAGGGCACGCTGACGGCGGCGCGCTACCGCTTCGCCTTCGACTTTGTGTGCGACCGCGCCGTCGGCGCGTACGCCGCGCTCGCCAGGGCCAAAGACCGCGACGGACTGCTGGAACTGGACGAACTGCTGCGCAGCGAAAACATGGCGCTGCGCGTGGCGGCGGCCGAACGCGCGCCGCTCGGGTTTATCGACGCCATCCGCAAGCACGATTTTTCCGTCCCCTGGACGGCGAAGCCGGGCATCGCGCTGGCGCTGGCCGCCGAGCGGAAGCAGTGACCGCGCCCCGCAAGCTGCCCGGACGCGACCGCGCCCCGCGGACAGGCAAAACACAGACATAAAATAGCAAAGCGGGCACGGCCGTTCGGCCGTGCCCGCTTTGCTTCCGATCTTGTTTTCAATTTGCTTCCGATCTTGTTTTCAAAAGACGGGTCCGCGCCTCAGCCGAGCGGATTTTGCGGAGACGTTCCCGCAAAAACGGCGCGCGCGGCTCAGCGATCGTTGATCTTTTTCATCTCCCGCGCGGCGATCTTCGGCGTGCGGTCCGCCCGCAGAAGGCCGTTGACTTCCTGCTGAACGTCCGTCAGCTGGGTGTAGCAGTACCCGCTTGCATAGCCGAACGACTTGACCGCGGAGATCAGCTCGTCCGCCTTCGCGCGCAGCGCGTCGGCGCCGGAAACCCCGTTTCCGTACCCCCAGGCGCCCCCGACTTCGTCCACGCGCAGCGCCGTGCCGCCGAATTCGCTGAACACGATGGGCTGACCGCCGTAAACGTACCCTTCCGCAAAGGGACGGCGGGCCTGCAAAACGCTGCCTTCGGCCGCTTCGCGCAGCGTTTTATACCCCTCGCGCAGGCGGGCGCCGTCCTGCTCGTAGATATGGATGGTCAGGATGTCCGTATCCGTGTGTTCCCAACCGTCGTTGCCAACGGCCGGGCGGGTCGCGTCTCCCGCTTTGGTCAGGCGGTACACGGCGGAAGCGAACGCCTGTTCTTCGCGGTCGGAACGCACGTTCCACACGCCCCAGCTCTCGTTGAGCGGCACCCACGCCATAATGGAAGGATGGTTGTAAAACTGCGCCTGCACCTGCGTCCATTCCCGCACGAACCAATGGCGCGAACGCTCGTTGAAGGCGTACATGCTCGGCATCTCGCACCAAACGTACATTCCCAGCACGTCGGCCAGGTAATAGAACCGCTCGTCTTCCGTTTTCTGGTGTTTGCGCACGCCGTTGAACCCGGCGTCTTTGGCGTATTGCAAATCGTACAAAAGCGCGGCTTCGTCCGGCGGGGTGAGATGGCCGTCCTCCCAATAGCCCTGGTCGAGCACCATTTTCAGATAGATCTTTTCGCCGTTGACGAGGATGTCCTGCCCGACGCACGCCACGTCTCGCAGGGCGCAGTAAGAGCCGACCTCGTCGACGACCGCGCCGTCCTTTTTCAGCCGGACGGTCAGATCGTACAGCGCGGGATGTTCGGCGCTCCAGAGATGTTCCGTGCCGAGAGAAAGCACGGCACAGCGCGGCTCTTCCTGCATCGCTTCGGAGGGCGGGCAGTTCAGGTCGATCCCGGCGGAGGCCGCAACCGTTCCGCCGTATTCGGCGACCACTTCCGCGCAAAGGCCGGGGCCGAAGCGGTCCGGACGCACTTCCACCCGCACCTCGCCGCGTTCCGCCGACGGCGTGACGCGCAGGGATTCGACGTACGTTTCCGGCACGGTCTCCAGCCAGACGGATTTATAGATGCCGCTCGCCTGCACGTACCAGCACAAAAAATTTTCCTGCAGCCAGCGCTGTTTGCCGCGCGGATGTTCGCGCGAATCGTCGTCGCATACCCGCACGGCCAGAACGTTTTCCCCTTCTTTGGCGAATTCGTGCAGGCGGAAGGAAAAGCGCGCATAGCCGCCCGTATGCCCTCCGACGTATTCGCCGTTGAGCCACACGTCGGTCACGCGGTCGCTCCCTTCAAAGTGCAGGACGGCGCGGCGGTCGGAAAGCTGAACGCGCCGGCAATACCACAGATAACGCGCCGGATGCGCGTCGCCGATGCCCGACAGGGGCGCCTCGACCGCAAAGGGCACGCGGATCTTCGCTTCGGAAACGAATCCGCCCGACCATTGCGACGTAGCGGCGCTGTCCGTCTGCAAAAAATCCCAAAGGCCGTCCAGGCTCTCCCAGCGGCCGCGCACGAGCTGCGGCCGCGGATAACCGGGCCGGTAACATTTTACGTGTTTCATCCGATCCCCCCTGCTGCGTATGATTTTTGAAGAAATTGTACCACAAACCGCCCCAAAAGGCAACGCCGCCCCGTTCCGCTTTCTACAAAATATTGACAACAATATTTTGCAATCCCGCCGGCATTCTCCCGTGCGCCCGCCGCGGCGCAAAGTTCCCTCTTCGCGGCGCCTTCTCCGATAAAAAAGTAAAACAGCCCGCGCCGCAGTTTCTGCGGCGCGGGCTGCGCGTCCGTGTTGTTCAGCCGCCGGAAGAACCGCCGCCCTTGCCGGCTTTGCGCGCAAAGACCTGCGCCTGAAAGCCCTGCGGGATCAGAACGGGATCGTCCGACCAGTTGCCGCCCTCGCTGATCCAGGCGTCCGGCCCGTAGGCGTACAGCGGCTGCGGCGTAAAATGGTTGGGGCCGAAGGTGTTGCGCCGCGTCAGGTACAGCGTCAGCGCCAGTTCGCCCGGGGCAGAAAGCTCTGCCTCGTACGGAGGGAAGGCGATGCACTTTTCTTCCGCACCGCCGGAGGCGTGCAGGCAGGCGCCGCGCAGACCGTCGAGCCGGACGCGCACGTCGCCCGCGCCGCGGATCTCCGTAAAGAAGGTCACCGCGCCGCCGTAGTACGGGAACCCCTGCCCGCCGATCTCCTGCGGGGAAAGCCGCTCGGGAAGGGCGCAGACCGTTGCCGGCAGGCGCACGCCGAACGGGCCAAGCACGTACACCGCCTCGATGTTGGCCGCCCGCCCGAACGGGAAGGCCGCGGCGATCTCGTTTTGTCCGCGCCGGATCCGCATGCGGAACAGGCGGAAACAGCTGTCGGCCCAGCGGCCTTCCGCGCGCTCCGCGGGCCGGCCGTTAACCGAAAGCGAATCGTATTCCGCCGCCACGAGCGCGTCGCACCCGATCTCCGAATCAAAGGAATAGACGAGGCGCACGTCGCAGCACGGCCGCAGGCTCTCGGGCTGGTATTTCGCCGCAAACCAGGGCTGCACCATTTCGCCGCCGCGCAGGGGCAGGCCGAACTCTTTGCGCAGGGCGCGGTCGATCTTCAGCACGTCGCTCGGCGCGCCGTGCGGACTGCCGTTCACGAAACACGCCGCCTTGTCCAGCACGAGCACGTTCGGCTCTTTCAGCTCGTAGCGCATCGTTTGCGGCAGAGGGATCGCCTCTTCCCGCGCCTGTACGCGCCGCGCCGCCGACCGGACCAGGCGGAAGATCCGCATCTGCCCGGGTGCGAAGCGCAGATCCCGCAGATCGGCGGCGCCCAGGCTTTCCAGCGCGACCAGATCCCATTCTTCCGCTTCGAGCGCCGCATAGCGTTCGGCCAGGACGGCCGCGCCGCGCGCCTCTTCCGTTTCGCGCAGGTTGAGCAGAAACAGCCATACGTCCCCTTCGAATACGCGCACGGCAGAAGCCACGCCTTCCGGCGCGGAGAGCACGGCCTGCGGCGGAAGGCCGCCCGGCTCGCGCGCGACCAGCCCGCCCGCGCGCTCGAATTCTTCCAGCAGGCGGCGGGTGCTTCCGCGCACGGCCTGCCCTTCGGCGAGCAGCACGCTGCGGTACTTCGCGCGGCCGACCGCCAGGTACGCGCCGCGTTCGTCCGAGCCGACCGAGCCGTATTTTTTCAGGTGTTCTTCGTCGCCGTAATCGAACTCGCGCTGCGAGGCGATCAGCTCTTTGCACTGCCCGATGAACTGCTCGTCGAGCGCGGCGATGCGGCCGTCTTTGGGGTCGAAGGCGTCCATCCAGCCCTTGCGGACCAGCCGCCACATGTTTTCGACGGGGTGGACGACGAGGACGTCGGCGCGGCGTTCGCCTTCCGACAAGATCAGCCCGATGCGGGCGAAATACGTTTCGAGGGCGTTCCAGTCGCGGTACCAGCTGTTCTGGTGCAGGATGCTCGTCGGGTAATCGCGCTTCGCTTCCCCCGCCATGGTATACCAGGACAGGTGCGGGCAGCGCAGATTCACCCCGAACAGCGCGTGCCAGTCGCCGACGCGCTTGTATTCGTGGAGCGGCATATCCCAGCCCGTACAGCCGTACAGTTCGCTCAGCACGAAGGGCTTGCCCTGCTGCCGCGCGACCGAGGCGCACTGGATGGCCGCCCAGTAACAGCCGTTGTGCGCCGAAAGGTTGTCGATGCCCGGGTAATCCATGTACTCGTAAAAGCGCATCATGGAGCCGGACAGGCTGGTCTGGATGCTCAGGCTGTCTTCGTGCAGGATGTGCCCCGTGAACAGGATGCCGTGTTCTTTGCACCAGTCCGCGTATTTTTGGGCAAAATTTCGGGTGAACAGATCGTCCAGCACGTCGACGTAGCGCGCCGCGGTTTCGCTGCCGGAGGCCCCTTCCCGCTCGTAATAGATCTCGGGGATGCACAGCTCCTGCCCGTATTTGGCGCGGTAGGCGCGCGGCAGGTCTGCCGTGTAAGGCGTCATCCGGGCACGGTTTTCGTTGGCGATGCCGAACCCGTTGAAGGCGGCGCCGCGGTGCGGCTCGTCCGTGAATATGCCTTGGATCTGTTTGCCCAGCAGGTCGCCGCATTCCTGCGCGTAGCGGTCCAGCGTGGAGTGCAGAAAGGCCTCCACGGCGGCGCCGTTCATCGTATCGAGGTAGGCCGCCCCGTTGTAAAACTCGCTGCAGCGCATCGTCTCTTCCGCGTACACCGCATACCGGTACCCGGCCGGCACCTCCTCTGCGTTCCGGACGGGAACGGCGTCGGCAAGCGCCCCGTTTTCTCCGAAACGGAGGGCGTAGCGCGCGACGATGCCGACGACATCCTGCGCGGCGAGCGCGGCCTCGTCCGAATCGTATTCGGAGAGGAAGCGCAGGCGGTTTTCCTGCGGGAAGGTGACCGTGCCGCCGCACGTGCCGCTCGGCCAGCGGTCTTCGTCGTACAGCCAGGCCTCCATCCCCTTCGACGCGCCGTATTCCGCGCAGCGGCGGATCAGGCGGAACCATTCTTCGCCCAGGTATTCCGTCTCCAGCCCCGTGCGCGAATGCATGAAAAAGCCGCCGAAGCCCATCTCTTTCATGACGTCGATCTGGTACAGCAGTTCTTCTTCGCTCAGTTTTCCGTTCCAGGACCAGAACGGCTTTCCGCGGTAGGCCGCACCCGGGTCCTGCAGGCGCTTTTTCACTTCTGTTTTCATGCGATCTCCTGTCTGCCGGCCCGGTCTCGCGCCGGGCGCAGAACGATGGCGAAACGTTGCGCCGTCGTTCGTTTCATTGTATCGTACGCGGCCAGAATAGTCAAGCGTCCAGCAGGGAATTTTTGCCCGAGAAAGCGAGCCCGCGGCCGCTCCGCCGCCCGCGCGGGCTGGCGGCGGAGCTTCGGAAAAAAGAAGGGCGGGGCCGCGCCCGCCGGGCGCTCCGCCGCTCTTTTCAAACCAAAGATCTTTCCGCCTGCGGGCTTTACAGATAGCGCCTGTAAGCCGCCACTTCCTGTTCGGTCATGTCGAGGCAGCTCTCGATGCCGCCCCGTTCTTCCCGCCCGCGGTCTTTGCGCAGCAGGACGAGATCGCCGCGCATCGGCACGCGGCAGCCGCGCCGCTCCTCTTCGTACGGCGGAAAACGGAACGAGAGAACGTATTCCTCTTTTTTTTCGGTGAACCGCACGAAATATTCCTCCTCGGCAAACGGCGCGTCGGCGGCGGTTTCGGCCCCGCGGGGACGGTAGATTGCCGGCGGCGGGAGTTCCCCTTCCGCGCGGATGCGGAGCTTCAGCGCCTCTTCCGTCTGTTCGCAGCGGATCTGCAGGCGGCCCCCTTCCTCGGCAAAATCGCAGTCGAAGGGAAAGAGCACTTCCGGCCGGCCGCCGCGGAGGCGCACCGCGTTTTCGAGCAGGCAGGAGATCCCCTCGGCGTAGCGCATCGTGCAGCAGAAGAACGCCTCGTACATCTTCGTTTCAAACACGTCGTTGTGCTCGCAGAGGCAGGAATCGCACCCGGCGCCCCCGTTCGGGCGCTGGGCATGCCGCAGCGCGTTGGCGTAGACGCGGTTGGCCAGGCGCACGTATTGCCCCTCCCCCGTATGTTCGTAGAGGCGCAGGGCCAGCAGCAGCGAATCGACGACGGCGCACGGCTCCGTCCAGAACGGCTTGCCGAACCAGTTGAAATTGGCGTAATTGAGCGTCATGCCGTGTTCGGTGTAGACGGCGAACATCCGCCGGAGAAAATCGAGATACCGCGCTTCGCCGGTCAGGCAGAAATAGCGCTCGACGCCGCGCAGGGCGGAGAGCGTGGCGTGCGTCTGGCAGTGGCAGGAAAGGACGTCCAGCCCCTCGAAGGCGGCGATCATCTCTTCGATGACGGGCCTGAGCCGCGCGTCGCGCGTCGTGGCATAGACGTCCGTGACGCCGTCCAGCAGGATAAAGGCGCAGCCGACGTCGCTGGACAGCTGCCAGCCGTCGACCGTGCCCGCCTGCGTATGCCCGCTGACCGAACCCTCTTCGCGCGGGCCGGCCGGGTATGTGCGGTAACGGTCTGCAAGCGGGCAAAGGAGGCTTTCCGTGATCGCATCGAGGCGCCGGAGCACCTCCCGGTCGGCGGTGATGGCATACCAGGCGCACAGGCCGCGCAGGAACCACCCGTTGCCGGAAAGCTGCTGTTCGTTGATCTTCTGCGGGTCGAATTCCGGCCCGAAAAAGCCGCCCCGGTTCGTGTGCTGCGGAAGGGCCTGCATGACCGCGCGCAGCTGCGCCATGATCGCCGCGCGGGCGGAGGCGTCGTCGGCGGCGCGCCAATGGCAGCACAGGGCGAGGATCGCCCGGCCCTGCCAGTCGCCCGGCCAGTCGCCCCCCTCTTCAAAGATCTGCGGCGCGGCGTACATATCCGCCGAAAGCCGCCCGGCGTTCA